>JBBION010000255.1:0-4752 GCA_037443345.1 Rubrivivax sp.
AGGCCGTCGCGACGACGCGGCTGCCCTGGGCCACGCGCGCGTGGTGGTCGCGCAGGTCACGCCGGTACTCACGCGCGAGCCACGCCGCCGCGAGCGCCGCGGCGAGCAGTGCGACGCCGACGACGGTGCCCCCACGCCCCATGCGGCGCATTGTCGCGGCGCCGATACACTCGCCGGCTTCGTCCGCGGCCGCGCCGCCCCGACCTGCCCGTGATGTCGCCCGTGATGTCCGACCGCCTCGCCGTCCTCGCCCAGCACCTGCTGCCCAAGCTCGCGCTCACGCGGCTGATGGGGCGGCTGGCCGACGCCGAGGCGGGCGCCGCGACGACGGCGGTGATCCGCTGGTTCGCGCGCCGCTACGGCGTCGACCTCGCCGAAGCCGCCGAGCCCGACCCGGCGGCTTACCGCACGTTCAACGCCTTCTTCACGCGCGCGCTCAAGCCGGGCGCGCGGCCGCTCGCGAACGCGGCGTGGACCTGCCCGGTCGACGGCGCGATCAGCCAGTGCGGCACGCTCGACGGCGAGCGCCTCGTGCAGGCCAAGGGCCACCACTACACCGCCACTGCGCTGCTCGGCGGCGACGCCGACCTGGCGCGGCGCTTCGCGGGCGGCCACTTCGCGACGCTGTACCTGAGTCCGAAGGACTACCACCGCATCCACATGCCGGCCGACGGGCGGCTCGTGTCGATGACGCACGTGCCCGGCGCGCTGTACTCTGTCAACCCGACGACGGCGCGTGCGCTGCCGGGGCTGTTCGCGCGCAACGAGCGCGTCGTGTGCGTGTTCGAGGGCGCCGGCGGCCCGTTCGTGATGGCGCTGGTGGGCGCGACGATCGTCGGCAGCATGGCCACCGCCTGGCACGGCGTGGTCAACCCGCCGCGCCCGGGCACGGTGCGGCGCTGGACCTACGGCGACGACGCCCCGCGGCTGCGCCAGGGCGACGAGATGGGCCGCTTCCTGCTCGGCTCGACGGTGGTCATGCTGTTCCCGCCCGGCCCTCTCGCGTTCAACCCGCAGTGGGCGCCCGGAAGGCCGATCCGCATGGGCGAGGCGATGGCCGACGCGCGCTGAGCGCGCGTGGCGTCAGCCGCGCAGCGCCGACGCCGCCCGCGCCAGCGCCGTGACGCGCGGCCAGTCACCGGCCTCGATGGCCTCGGCCGGCGTCAGCCACGACCCGCCGACGACCCTGACGTTGGGCAGCGCGAGGAACTGCGGCGCCGTCTCGGCCGTGATGCCGCCGGTGGGGCAGAACGCGACGTCGGGAAACGGGCCGGCCAGTGCCTTGAGCATCGGCAGGCCGCCGGCCGCGGTGGCGGGAAAGAACTTCAGGAACGAGAAGCCGTCGGCCTGGGCGCGCATCACCTCGCTCGCGGTGGCCACGCCGGGCAGCAGCGGCAGCCCCGCGTCGCGGCACGCGGCACCGACCTCGCCCGTGTAGCCGGGGCTGACGGCGAAGCGGCTGCCGGCGTCGCGCGCGGCGCGCACGTCGGTGGCACTGCGCACCGTGCCGGCCCCGACGACGGCGTCGGGCACCGCGCGCGCGATGGCCTCGATGCACGCCAGCGCCGCCGGCGTGCGCAGCGTCACCTCGAGCACGCGCACGCCACCGGCCACCAGCGCGCGCGCCAGCGGCACCGCGTCGGCGACGCGCTGCAGCACGATGACGGGAATCACGGGGCCGTGGTCGGCCAGCGCGAGGGGGTCGATGACGACGGTGTTCATGAGGGCATCCAGGTGCAGGCGCCCTGCTCGGCGCCGGTCACGAGCCGGCGCATGCCGGCGAACAGATCGCGCCCCAGCCCGTGGGCGTTGTCCTCGGCCTGGGCGGCGTCGAGCGCAGCCGGCGCGCGTGCGGCCCACTCGGCGGCGTCGACCAGCGCCTCGAGCATGCCATGGACGGCGTCGACACGCACGAGGTCGCCGTCGCGCAGCCTGGCCAGCGGCCCGCCGTGCAGCGCCTCGGGCGTCACGTGAATGGCGGCCGGCACCTTGCCCGACGCGCCGCTCATGCGCCCGTCGGTGACCAGCGCCACCTTGAAGCCCTTGCCCTGCAGCACCGCCAGCGGCGGCGTGAGCTTGTGCAGCTCGGGCATGCCGTTGGCCGCCGGACCCTGGAAGCGCACGACGACGACGACGTCGCGCTCGAGCTCGCCGGCCTTGAACGCGGCCTGCATCGCCTCCTGCGACGCGAACACGCGCGCCGGCGCCTCGACGACGTGGCGGTCGTCGGGCACCGCCGAGGTCTTGATCACGGCGCGGCCGAGGTTGCCGGTCAGCAGCTTCAGGCCGCCGGTGGGCGAGAACGGGCGCGCGGCCGGGCGCACGATCGTCTCGTCGCCGCTGGCCGCCGGCAGCGGCTGCCAGCGCAGCGCGTCGCCGTCGAGCGTGGGCGCGCTGCCGTAGGCGGCGAGGCCGCCCTCGGCCACCGTCGTCACGTCGGCGTGCAGGCAGCCGGCGTCGAGCAGCGCGCGCAGCACGAAGCCGGGGCCGCCGGCGGCCTGGAACTGGTTCACGTCGGCGCTGCCGTTGGGGTACACGCGCGCCAGCAGCGGCACCGCGGCCGACAGGTCGGCGAAGTCGGTCCAGTCGATCACGATGCCGGCCGCGCGCGCGACCGCGACCCAGTGGATCAGGTGGTTCGTCGAGCCGCCGGTGGCCAGCAGCGCGACCATCGCGTTGACGATGCAGCGCTCGTCGACGAGCCGCCCGATCGGCGCGAAGCGCGGCGTGCGCGCCGTGATGCCCAGCAGCGTGCGCACCGCCTCGCGCGTGAGGGCCTCGCGCAGCGCGGCGTGCGGATGCACGAAGGCGCTGCCCGGCACGTGCAGCCCCATCGCCTCGAGCAACATCTGGTTGCTGTTGGCCGTGCCGTAGAAGGTGCAGGTGCCCGGGCCGTGGTAAGCGGCCTGTTCGGCCTCGAGCAGCCGGTCACGGCCCACGAGGCCTTGCGCGGCGAGCTCGCGCACCTTGGCCTTGTCGCTGTTCGACAGCCCCGAGCCCATCGGCCCGGCCGGCACGAACACGCACGGCAGGTGGCCGAAGTGCAGCGCGCCGATCAGCAGGCCCGGCACGATCTTGTCGCACACGCCGAGCAGCAGCGCGCCGTCGAACACGTCGTGCGTCAGCGCGACCGCGGTGGCCATCGCGATCGTGTCGCGCGAGAACAGGCTCAGCTCCATGCCCGGCTGGCCCTGGGTGACGCCGTCGCACATCGCCGGCACGCCGCCGGCGACCTGCAGCGTCGCGCCGCGGCGGCGCGCCTCGTCGCGCAGCACGGCCGGGAAGCCTTCATAGGGCTGGTGCGCCGACAGCATGTCGTTGTACGCGGTGACCACCGCCAGGTGCGGCGCGCGCTCGGCGACGACGCGCAGCTTGTCGGCAGCCGGCAGCGCGGCGAAGGCGTGCGCGACGTTGGCGCAGCCCAGGCGGTCGCTGCCGCGCGGGCGGGCGATCAGGCGCTCGACGCGCTCGAGGTACGCACGCCGCGTGGGCGCGCTGCGCGCACGGATACGCTCGGTGATCTCGGCGACGGCGGCTCGCATCGGGGCTTTCTCCGGAGGGGGTGGCACGGCGGCCTGCGGCCGCCTGTAACCGGTATCTTGATTCTGTGGTAACCGAGTTACAGCGTCAAACGCTGTGCACGGGAACGCAGGCTCGTGCGCTGAGATCATTGCAGGGCCCGTCCCGGTTCCGATGACCCCCCAACCGCCCACCGCCCACCGAGACCCGCAGCACCTGCTGCACCACGTGCGCGCGCAGTGGGGCGGGCGCGGCGACCTGTGGG
Organism: Rubrivivax sp.; assembly: GCA_037443345.1. GTDB lineage: Bacteria > Pseudomonadota > Gammaproteobacteria > Burkholderiales > Burkholderiaceae_C > Calidifontimicrobium. The sequence continues at coordinate 3,785 of JBBION010000255.1, forward strand.
TGTTCGGCTACGCGTCGCTGATCTGGCGCCCCGAGTTCGAGCCCGACGAGCAGCGCCCGGCCTTCGTGCACGGCTACCACCGCGCGCTGCGCATGGTCTCGCGCATCAACCGCGGCACGCCCGAGCGCCCGGGCCTCGTGTTCGCCCTGCTGTCGGGCGGGGCGTGCCGCGGGCTGGTCTACCGCGTCGACGCGCGGCGCGCACACGACGAACTCGAGCGGCTGTGGGCGCGCGAGATGCCCACCGGCGTCTACGACCCGCGCTGGCTCGACTGCCGCACGCCGCACGGGCCGGTGCGCGCGCTGGCGTTCACGCTCAGTCGCCGCAGCCCGAACTACACCGGCCGGCTCGGCGACGAGGCGCTCGTCGCGATCCTGCGCGACGCGCGCGGGCGCTACGGCACGACGCTCGACTACCTGGTGCGCACCGCGCACGCGCTGCGCCACCACGGCATCGCCGACCGCGAGATCGAGCGCCTGGTCGCGCTCGCGCGCCGGCACCGGCTGCTCGACTGAACGGGCACTCGCTGGCCGGCGCCGGGCGCGGCGGCTACCGTGCGGCCACGCCCGCCGCCGTGCCACCGGCGACGACGCGCAGCAGCGACGGGTCGTCGACCGTCAACGACCCGGGCAGCGTGGCCGGGTCGTCGACGTCGACGCCCACCGACGGGTAGCGCGCAACGAGGCGGCGCGCGCCGTCGTCGCCGTCGAGGTGCACGAGCTCCGAGTACAGCTCGGCGGCGAACCCGACTGGCTGGCCGGGGCGGCCTGCGTGCTGCGCGTAGGCCACCGGGTGCTGGTCGAGTGCCTGCGCGACGGCGGCGATCGTCGACGCGCGCACGTCCGACATCCCGGCCGGCAGCAGCACCCAGCCCGACGCGTCGGCACACGCGGCGACGCCGGCGGCGATCGCCGGTCCGAGGCCGCGCTCGGCGTCGGCGTCGGACAGCGCGACGACGTCGCGCACGG
>JBBION010000256.1:0-4731 GCA_037443345.1 Rubrivivax sp.
CGGTCGGCGGCGGCAGGCGCTCGGCGGCAAGCCCCGGCATCTCGCGCCCGTACAACCGGCGGATGCGCTCGGCCAGCGGCGGGTGCGTGGCCCACCACGCGCCGAACGACGACGAGACGAGGAACAGGTGCGCGAGCGACCCGGTGCGCGCCGACAGCGCATCGGCGTGCGTGCGCTGCTGCTCGGCGACCTTGCGCAGTGCGCCGCCCAGGCCGGCGACCTGGCGCGTGTACTTGACGGCCGACGCGTCGGCGAGGAACGCGCGCTGGCGCGACACGGCGGCCTGCAGCAGCCGCCCGGCCGCCCAGCCCAGCGCGCCCACCGCCATCAGCGCGAGGCCGAACAGCACGCCCACGTGACGCCGGCCGCGCTCGTCGGCCTCGGTCAGCTCGCGGCCGAGGTCGAACAGCAGCCGCAGGCCCCAGACCATGCCGATCAGGCGCATGTTCAGCGTCGTGTCGTCGTGCACCAGATGGCTGAGTTCGTGCGCGACGACGCCTTGCAGCTCGGCACGGTCGAGCCGTTCCAGCGCGCCGCGGGTGACGGCGACGACGGCGTCGTCGGCGCTCCATCCGGCGGCGAAGGCGTTGATCGCGTCCTCGCGCGGCAGCACCCACGCTGCCGGCGGCTTCGTGTTGGCGGCGATCGCCATCTCGGCGACGACGTGGGCCAGCCGACGCTCGAGCGCGTCGGCGCGGCTGGCCTCGCGCGCGCCGGCCAGCCGCGCGACGTGCGCGCCGCCCTCGCGCAGCCGCATCGTCTCGACGGCGCAGCCGCCGAGCACGTACAGCAGCACGAGCGCGGTGTTGGTGGCGAAGAACCAGTCGGGGTAGCCCGTGGCCCACGGCACCGTGGCGCGGTACGCCAGCGCGAGCGCGCCGTTGACGGCCAGCGTCAGGCCGGCGACGACGAGCACGAACAGCGCGACGAGCTGCCGCGCGCCGGCCTGCGCGGCTTCCTGGTGGCGGCGAAAGCGCATCGCGCCCGGCGCCGGAGGGTCAGAACTGCACGCGCGGCGCGCGGCGCTCCTCGTCGCTCGCGGTCGACTCGAGCATCGCCGCGGGACGGAAGCCCGTCAGCCGCGCGACGATCACCGACGGGAAGTGCTGCGCGGCGTTGTTGTGGTCGAGCACGGCGTCGTTGAACGCCTGGCGTGCGAACGCGACGCGGTTCTCGGTGTGCGTGAGCTCCTCGCCGAGCTCGCGCATCGTCCTGTCCGCCTTCAGCTCGGGGTAGGCCTCGACGACGGCCATCAGCCGGCCGAGCGCGCCGCCGAGCACGCCGTCGGCGGCGGCCAGCGCGCCGATCAGGCCGGGGTCGGCGGGCGCCTGCTTCGCGCGGTCGGCCACCGTGCGCGCCGCGTGGCGCGCGGCGGTGACGGCCTCGAGCGTCTCGCGCTCGTGCTGCAGGTACTTCCGGGCCACCTCGACGAGGTTGGGCACCAGGTCGTAGCGGCGCTTGAGCTGCACGTCGATTTGCGCGAACGCGTTCCCGATCTCGTTGCGCAGCCTGACCAGCCGGTTGTAGACCCACACCGCCCAGACGAGCACGGCGGCGGCGAGCAGCCACTTCAGCAGGGTGGTCGGCGACATGCCGAGGATTTCGAGCGACTCCATCGCGGGCCCTTTTCGGTCGGTGGGACGGCGCGCGCGGGGGCGTCCGTAGAATCGGCGGACCATGGCCGATCCGACCGCCGCCGACGTGCGCGCCTATATTGCCGCCGGTCTCGACTGCGAACACCTCGAAGTCGAAGGCGATGGCCGCCATTTTTTCGCGACCATCGTGTCGCGCGAGTTCGACGGGCGCTCGCGGGTCGCGCGCCACCAGCGCGTCTATGCGGCGCTGGGCGATAGAATGCGAGAGCAAATCCACGCGCTGTCGATGAAGACGCTGACACCCGCCGAGTGGGCCGCGCAGGACGCGCCGGCTGCCGGCCGGGGCGCCCCCCACCACCACTGAACACCGCCGCGGCGCTCGCGGCGGTGGGGTTTGGCGTGCCGGCACCGCGCCCGCGCCGTCCGCCTCCCGCCACGGCGCCGCCGCCCCGATGCCATGGACAAACTCCGGATCCGCGGTGGCCGCCCCCTCGAGGGTGAGGTGGTGATCGCCGGTGCGAAGAACGCCGCGCTGCCCGACCTGTGCGCCGCGCTGCTGACGGCCGAGCCGCTGACGCTGGCCAACGTGCCGCGGCTGCAGGACGTCGCGACGATGCTCAAGCTGCTCTCGCACATGGGCGTGCGCGTCGAGCGCGGCGACGCGACGGGTGACGTCGTCACGCTCGACGCCGGCCGCATCACGGCGCCCGAGGCGCCCTACGACCTCGTCAAGACGATGCGCGCGTCGGTGCTGGTGCTCGGGCCGCTGCTCGCGCGCTGCGGCGTCGCTCGCGTGTCGCTGCCCGGCGGCTGCGCGATCGGCTCGCGCCCGGTCGACCAGCACATCAAGGGGCTGCAGGCGATGGGCGCCGGGATCGCCGTCGAGCACGGCTACATCGTCGCGCAGGCACCGGCCGGCGGACTGCGCGGCGCGCGCATCACGACCGACATGATCACGGTGACCGGCACCGAGAACTTCCTGATGGCCGCGTCGCTCGCGCGCGGCGAGACGCTGCTCGAGAACGCCGCGCAGGAGCCCGAAGTCGTCGACCTCGCCGAACTGCTGATCTCGATGGGCGCCAGGATCGACGGCCACGGCACGAGCCGCATCCGCGTCGAGGGCGTGCCGGCGCTGCACGCGCCGCGCGCGCCGCACCGCATCATCCCGGACCGCATCGAGACCGGCACCTTCCTGTGCGCGGTCGGCGCCGCCGGGGGCCACGCGCGGCTGCGCGGCGCGCGCGCCGACCACCTGGACGCGGTGATCGACAAGCTGCGCGAGGCCGGCGTGACGGTCGAGGTCGGCGACGGCGTCATCGACGTGCGCATGAGCGCTCGGCCGAAACCGGTGAGCTTTCGAACCAGCGAGTACCCGGCGTTCCCGACCGACATGCAGGCGCAGATGATGGTGCTCGACTGCATCGCCGACGGCACGTCGCGCGTCAGCGAGACGATCTTCGAGAACCGCTTCATGCACGTCAACGAACTCGCGCGGCTGGGCGCGAGGATCGAGGTCGACGGCCACACGGCGGTCGTGCACGGGGTGCCGCGGCTGTCGGGCGCGGCGGTGATGGCCACCGACCTGCGCGCGTCGGCCAGCCTCGTGATCGCCGGGCTGGTCGCCGACGGCGAGACGGTCGTCGACCGCATCTACCACCTCGACCGCGGCTACGACCGCATGGAAGTCAAGCTGCGCGCCCTGGGCGCCGACGTGGAACGGGTGAAGGCATGATCACGCTGGCGCTGTCCAAGGGCCGCATCTTCGACGAGACGCTGCCGATGCTCACGCGCGCCGGCATGCGCGTGCTCGAGGACCCCGAGACCTCGCGCAAGCTGATCCTGCCGACCAGCCGCGACGACCTGCGCGTCGTGCTGGTGCGCGCCTCCGACGTGCCGACCTACGTGCAGTACGGCGGCGCCGACCTCGGCGTCGCGGGCAAGGACGTGCTGCTCGAGCACGACGGCACCGGGCTGTACCAGCCGCTGGATCTGAAGATCGCACGCTGCCGCATGAGCGTCGCGGTGCGCGACGACTTCGACTACGCGCGCGCCGTCAAGCAGGGCTCGCGTGTCCGCGTCGCGACGAAGTACACGAAGACGGCGCGCGAGCACTTCGCCGACAAGGGCGTGCACGTCGACCTGATCAAGCTGTACGGCTCGATGGAGCTGGCGCCGCTGACGGGGCTGGCCGACGCCATCGTCGACCTGGTGTCGACGGGCAGCACGCTCAGGGCCAACCACCTCGTCGAGGTCGAGCGCATCATGGACATCTCGTCGCGGCTGGTCGTCAACCAGGCCGCGCTCAAGCTCAAGCGCGAGCCGATGCGCGCGCTGATCGACGCCTTCGCCGCCGCCGTCGCGGAGCAGCCATGACCGTCGCGATCCGCCGCCTGACCACCGCCGCGTTCGAGTTCGAGCAGGACTTCCAGCGCGTGCTGCACTGGTCGGCCGCGACCGACGACGCGATCGAGCAGCGCGTCGCGCAGATCCTGGCCGACGTGCGTGCGCGCGGCGACGCCGCGGTGCTCGAGTACACCGCGCGCTTCGACGGCGTGCAGGCGCAGGCCGTCGCGGCGCTCGAGATCCCGCAGGCCGAGCTGCAGGCCGCGCTCGCGTCGCTCGCGCCGGCGCGCCGCGCGGCGCTCGAAGACGCGGCGCGGCGCGTGCGCGACTACCACGAGCGCCAGCGCGACGCGTGCTGCCGCAGCTGGAGCTACCGCGACGCCGACGGCACGCTGCTCGGGCAGAAGGTCACGCCGCTGGACCGCGTCGGCATCTACGTGCCCGGCGGGAAGGCGGCGTACCCGTCGAGCGTGCTGATGAACGCGATTCCGGCGCAGGTCGCCGGTGTCGGCGAGATCGTGATGGTGGTGCCGACGCCCCGAGGTGAACGCAACGCCTTGGTGCTGGCGGCGGCCGCGGTGGCCGGCGTGCACCGCGCGTTCGCGATCGGCGGCGCGCAGGCGGTGGCCGCGCTCGCCTACGGCACCGCCACGGTGCCGCGCGTCGACAAGATCACCGGCCCCGGCAACGCCTACGTCGCCAGCGCGAAGAAGCACGTCTTCGGACAGGTCGGCATCGACATGATCGCGGGCCCCAGCGAGATCCTGGTGCTGGCCGACGGCACGACGCCGCC
>JBBION010000257.1:0-4727 GCA_037443345.1 Rubrivivax sp.
CCGGCGCCGCGCGGCATGCCGCAGATCGAGGTCACGTTCGACATCGACGCCAACGGCATCCTGCACGTCAGCGCCAAGGACAAGGGCACCGGCAAGGAGAACAAGATCACCATCAAGGCGAACTCGGGCCTGACCGAGGACGAGATCGAGAAGATGGTGAAGGACGCCGAGCTCAACGCCGCCGAGGACCACAAGAAGTTCGAGCTGGTGCAGGCGCGCAACCAGGCCGACGCGATGGTGCACTCGGTGCGCAAGAGCCTGGCCGAGCACGGCGACAAGCTCGACGCCGGCGAGAAGGAGAAGATCGAGGCCGCGCTCAAGGACGCCGAGGAAGCGATCAAGGGCGACGACAAGGCCGCGATCGAGGCCAAGACCGAGGCACTGATGACCGCCAGCCAGAAGCTCGGCGAGAAGATGTACGCCGACCAGGCGGCCGCCGGCGCGGCGGGTGCGGCCGGCGGCGCCGGTGCGCAGCCGCAGGCGGAGTCCAAGCCGGCCGACGACAACGTCGTCGACGCCGAATTCAAGGAAGTCAAGAAGTGACCTCCGGCACGGCCCCCGGGGGCCGGCCGGACGTCTTCGCCGCGTTCGAGGTGACAGACCGGGTCTTCACCTCGACGCGGCGGTTCCGTTTCTGAACCTCGCATCGCTCCCATGGCAGCAAAGCGCGACTACTACGACGTCCTCGGCGTGGCGAAGAACGCCTCCGACGACGACATCAAGAAGGCCTACCGCAAGCTGGCCATGAAGTACCACCCTGACCGCAACCAGGGTGACGACGCGAAGAAGGCGGAAGAGAAGTTCAAGGAGGCCAAGGAGGCCTACGAGATGCTCTCCGACCCGCAGAAGCGCGCCGCGTACGACCAGTTCGGCCACGCCGGCGTCGACCCCAACATGGGCATGGGCCGCGGCGGGCCGGGCCCCGAGGGCTTCGGCGGCTTCGCCGAGGCCTTCGGCGACATCTTCGGCGACCTGTTCGGTGCCGGCGCCGGGGCGGCCGGCGCGCGCCGCGCCGGCGGCAAGCAGGTGTACCGTGGCAGCGACCTCAGCTACGCGATGGAGATCACGCTCGAGGAGGCCGCGCACGGCAAGGACACGCAGATCCGCATCCCGAGCTGGGACGGCTGCGAGACCTGCCACGGCAGCGGCGCCAAGCCCGGCACGCAACCCAAGACCTGCCCGTCGTGCGGCGGCTCGGGCACGGTGCACCTGCGCCAGGGCTTCTTCAGCATCCAGCAGACCTGCCCGCACTGCCACGGCAGCGGCAAGATCATCCCCGAGCCGTGCCCGTCGTGCGGCGGCGCCGGCAAGATCAAGAAGCAGAAGACGCTCGAGGTCAAGATCCCCGCCGGCATCAACGAGGGCATGCGCATCCGCTCGGCCGGCAACGGCGAGCCGGGCACCAACGGCGGGCCGCCGGGCGACCTGTACATCGAGATCCGCATCAAGCAGCACGAGGTCTTCGAGCGCGACGGCGACGACCTGCACTGCACCGTGCCGGTGGGGCTGACCACCGCGGCGCTCGGCGGCACCATCGAGGTGCCCACGCTCGGCGGCAAGGCCGAGATCGACCTGCCCGAGGGCACGCAGCACGGCAAGACGTTCCGCCTGCGCGGCAAGGGTATCAAGGGCCTGCGCTCGAGCTACCCGGGCGACCTGTACTGCCACGTCGCGGTGGAGACGCCGGTCAAGCTCACCGAGCACCAGAAGAAGCTGCTGAAGGAACTCGACGAGAGCTTCCGCAAGGCCGGCGACCGCCACTCGCCCAACGCCAAGAGCTGGACCGACCGCGTCAAGGACCTGTTCAAGTAGGGTCGGGCGACGCGGCGGCCTCCGCTCTGCCGCCGAGGCACGGCGCCGGCCCGTGCGCCGCTAGAACAGGCTCGCCTGCCGCGCGTCGTGCGGCGGCTCCGCGACCGGCGCGCGGAAGGCCGAGAAGTCCATCTCGATGCGCTGCCGGTTCAGCCCCAGCCGCGCCGCCGTCTTCGTCACGCGCTGGCGCAGCAGCTGCGCCCACACGCCCTGCCCCGTCATCCGGCTGCCGAAGCGCGCGTCGTTTTCGCGCCCGCCGCGCATCTCGCGGATGCGCGCCATCACGCGCGCCGCGCGCTGGGGGAAGTGGTGCTGCAGCCAGTCCTGGAACAGCGGGTTCACCTCCCACGGCAATCGCAGCACGATCGAGAACGCCGCCTGCGCGCCGGCCGCGGCCGCCGCCTCGAGGATGCGCTCGACCTCGGGCTCGTTGACGAACGGGATCACCGGCGACACGCTCACGCCCACCGGCACGCCGGCCTTCGCGAGCGTCTCGATCGTGCGCAGCCGCCGCTGCGGCGACGCAGCGCGCGGCTCCATGATGCGCGCCAGCGCCGGATCCAGCGTGGTGAGCGACACGTAGACGGCGGCGCGCTTCGCGTGCGCCATCGGCGCGATCAGGTCCAGGTCGCGCTCGACGCCGGCCGACTTGGTGACGATCGCGAACGGGTGCGCGCACGCGGCCAGCACCTCGATCACGCCGCGCGTGATGCGCAGCCGCCGCTCGACGGGCTGGTACGCGTCGGTGGCCGAGCCGATGTTGATCAGCGAGGGCTCGTAGGCGCGGCTGGCCAGCGCCTCGCGCAGGCGCGCGGCGGCGTTGACCTTGGCGACGATGCGCGTCTCGAAGTCCAGCCCCGGCGACAGGTTCAGGTAGCTGTGCGTGGGCCGCGCGTAGCAGTAGATGCAGCCGTGCTCGCAGCCGCGGTACGGGTTGATCGACAGGTCGAAGCCGATGTCGGGCGAGTCGTTGCCCGACAGGATCGAGCCCACGTGCTGCTCGACGACGCGCGTGCCCGGTGCCAGCCGCTCCTCGACGGCGTCCTGCGACAGCGTGCCCCAGCCGTCGTCGAAGGCCTCGCGCTCGTCACGCTCGAAGCGGTGCGCGATCGCCCAGCCGGTGCCGCGGCCTTTGCGGTGGAGGTGGATGGGGGCGGTGGCGGGTGCGGTAGTTGTGGCGGTTGGCATACTGTAAATATATACAGCTGCGAACCCCCGCGCCAGCCCTGCCCAACACGCGCGGCCACGACAGGCCCCGCTTGAACGCCGCAGACCCACCGGCCAGCCGTGGCGCGCCCTCGGCGCGGACCGCGTCAGTTCGCGAGCAGCCGCCAGATCTCGTCGCCGCCCGCCTTGCCGTGGGTGACGACGTACAGGCCATCGGGCCCTTCGGCCACGGCCTTGAAGCCGACGCCGAGCCCCTGTACGACGGTCGTGGCCTGCACCACGCGCCCCTGGGCGTCGAACTTCACGAAGTCGAGCCGCTGCGCCCGGTCGAAGGCCACTGCGTAGCCGTCACGCCAAGCCTGCCACGTCGGGCCCCTGAGGCGTTCGACGGCGGTCAGCCCCGTGCCCGGCGCATCCGCGCGCCAGCCGACGGATGCGGCGACGTCGGCGCCGGGCCGGATCCAGGTCAGCGCGTCAGGCGCACCGTCGCGACGTTGGCCGACGAGCAGCACCTCCTTGCCCGGATGGAATGCCAGCGTCACCGTGTCGCGCGTCCCGTGGGCGAAGATGCGCGCGTCGGCGCCGGGCGGTGGGCGATGCGCCGGCGCCGGCTTGCCGTCGCGGTCGATGCGCAGCACCGTGCCCACCCGTTGGGCCGGCGCATCCGGCAACGCCGCCGGCCCGCGCGCGCCCAGGCCGACGTAGAGGAAGCCATCGGGGCCGAAGCGCAGCGCGCCACCGCTCGGCGGTGTGGCGCGACCGGCGGGAGTGGACTGGGCGTCCACGGCAGTGACCAGGATCTGGCGGCGATCGACGACCCTGGCCACCGACTCGTCCAAGTTCAGGCGAATCACGCGCAGGGCCCCCACGCCGTCGGCGACCGTGCGGGCGAGCACGTAGACGAACCGATGGCGCGCGAAGTCGGGATCCGCCGCCACCGAGAGCATCTCCACCGCGGCCGCGGCCGCGAGTTCTCGCGGCTCGAACACCCGCACGGCACGCTGGCCCGGTCGATGGACGAACAGTCCCTGCAGGCGTTCGACGTGGAAGAGCAGGCCGTCGTGCGTGAGCGCGATGTCCGTCGGCGAGGCCAGTCCCGTCGCGACGGTCTGCCGCCGGATCGACGGCGTGACCAGCCGCGCACCCGAGGCGCGGGCCGTCGTCGCGGAGGCCGCCGCGGCCAGGCGCGTGGGCGGCTCGTCCGTGGTGGCCGGCGGGACCGAGGTCAGGACGGGCACGTCGGCCGCCTCGGGTGCGGGCAGGGCCTGGGCCATGCTCGCCTGGCGATCCCCGGCAATGCTCTGCGGGCTGGCCATCACAGGCTCCCGGGCCAGCGCGTCGCGCGCGGTGTCCCCACCGCCGCATGCCGCCAGCAACAAGCTGGCACACGCGGTCAGCACGGCGTGTCGGACGGGCTTCGACATCGTCGACTTGACTGCGGCGCTGCAGCGAACTACGGACGGGTGACAGTTCAATCGCCAGGTCACGCGACCTCAAACTGCTTGGCGTAGATCCTGATTACGCTGCACGTAGAAGAAGTCTCCAACCGGTAGCAGTGCAGTCCTTCGAGCGAAACGCCAAGCGGCTCCCAGCGAACTCGAATCGAGCGTAAGCCCGGCTCATCATCAATCAGCCCGGCGCTGGCTATTCGCTCCTCGGCGATGACTCCGAAGTTCATCTCGGCCGTCATGGCATAGCAGTCACGAAATAGCAGCGTCGCCTCGCTACCGTGGGGCCATGCCACCCGA
>JBBION010000258.1:0-4717 GCA_037443345.1 Rubrivivax sp.
GGCACGCGCGCGCCGCTCGGCCTCGACGGCCGCGTCGGCCCCCTCGGGCACCGGCACCAGGATCTGCGCGACGTTGAACTGGCGCGCACCGGCCGCCGCGGCGCGCTGTTCGGCGAGGAAGGCGTCGATGTCGTCGTCGCCGATGCGGATGCGCCGTGCGACCTCGCGCTCGCGCACGCGCTCGACGAGCAGTTGGTCGCGGATGTCGGCGCGGAAGCGGTTGAAGTCCAGCCCCTCGCGCTCGACGCGCGCTCGCAGCTGCGCCGGCGGGATCTGGTTCTGCAGCGCGACGCTGGCCAGCGCGCGCTCGAGCTCGGCGTCGTCGACGCGCACACCGCTGTCGCGCGCGAAGCTCAGCACGACGCGCTCGTCGATCAGGCTGTCGAGCACCTCGCGGCGCAGCTGCGCCGGCGGCGGCAGCGTGGCGTTGGCGCGAGCCGCGCCTTCGCGGACGCGTGCGAGGCGCTGGCTGATCTCGACCGCAGTCACCGACTCCTGGTTGACGACGGCGACGATGTAGTCCGCCGTGCGCGGCTGCGCCATCGCGCCGGACGCGAACGCGGCACCGGCCAGCGCGACAGCGACGCTGGCCACGAGGCGGCGCGCCGCCCGCACCGGCGCGCCGGCATGCGATCGATCAGTCATGGCTTCGGGGTGGCGGTGGCGTGGATTGCGGCTCGCGCAGCAGACGGTAGCCGGGGATATTGTCCTTCAGCGTCGACAGCGGGTTCGACCCCAGCCGCGACAGGCCGACCAGCTCGAGCTGCAGCATCACGCGCGACACCGCCTCGGTGCGCCCGGTGGACGTTCGCTCGGCGACGATGCGCGCGATCCAGCAGCCGCTGTCGAGCTCGATGCCGAACATCGAGTCGGTCAGCCGCTCGTCGCGCAGGCTGTAGTTGAGCCGCCCGACGGTGTACGCCGTCGTCTTGCAGTCGCCCGCGCCGCGGCGCTCGCCCTCGACGGGCCCGTACAGCGGCCACTGCCAGCCGGCCTCGACCTGCTCGCTCAGGTCGCGCGCGAACCGGTAGCGCACGCCCAGGGTGCGGAACGGCCCGGGCGAGTAGCGCGCCCCGAGGATCGAGCGCGTCGTGCGCTCGAGGCTGGGGCTGTACTGCACCGAGGCGTCGAGCGTCCACTGCGGCGACAGCGTCGACGACGCGCTGAGCAGCAGGTCCGACAGCCGCTGCGTCAGCGGCGGGCCCTCGGCCGAGATCAGCTGGTCGCGCAGCAGGTAGCGCTGCACGAGCGCGAAGCGCATCTTCTCGACGCCGGTGGCGACGTCGACGAAGCGCGTCGACACGCCGGCGGTCACCTGGTGCGCGTCGGAGACGCGGTCGATGCCGCTGAAGGCGTTGTCGCTGTAGATCGAGACCTCGTTGAAGTCCTTCGGCGCGGCGTCGAAGTTCGGCAGGTCGGCCTGCTCGCGCCGCGGCGTGTGCGCGTACAGGATGCGCGGCTCGAGCGTCTGCCGCAGGTCCAGGCCGAGCCAGCGCGTGCGGCGCTCGAACACCAGCGTGCCGTCGACGCTGAACGTCGGGATCGCGCGTGCGGCGTGGCGACGCCCGTCCGCCATCGGCTCGTCGGTGTCGTACGCCGCCGCGTTGAGCGCCAGCCGCGGCACCAGCGCGCCGTACGACGCGCGTAGCGGCCACGCGACGCTGCCGAGCAGGTGCACGCGCTGGCCGGTGGGCAGCGTGTCGTCGCTGCCGGCGGGACGGTCGAAGCGGTTGTACTCGGTCTCGAGGCCGTACTCGAGGCCGGCATCGAAGCGTCCACGTCCGCGCACGCCCAGTTGTGGGCTGCGCTGGTACGGCGCCACGATCAGCGCCAGCGGGTCGCTCTGCAGCACCTGCCACTGCTGCAGGCCGGCGTACGCGACCCAGTCGCGCCCAAACGCGCCGAACCCCCGGCGCAGCTCGAGCTCGCGCGGCAGCAGGCGCGGCGTGAAGCGCGCGCCGTCGCGGTCGAAGTCCTTCCAGTAGTCGTCGTCGGACACGTGCTGGAGGTCGGCGCGGTAGCGCCACGCGTCGAACGCGCCCTCGTGCTGCAGCGCCAACGCCGAGCGGGCGCGCTCGGCGACGCGGTCGTCCGGCAGCACGTGGGCGCGCACGACACCCCGGTACGCCGCGTCGAGGTAGCGGAACTCGCCGCCCAGCCCGACGCCGCGCTTCGCATAGACCGTCGGCACCAGGGTCGCGTCGTAGGGCGGCGCGATGTTCCAGTAGTAAGGCACGCCGACGGTCAGGCCGCTGCGGCTGTCGAGGTTCAGTTCCGGCGGCAGCCAGCCGGACTTGCGCGCCGACGTCAGCGGGAACGTCAGCACGGGCGCGGCGAGGATCGGCACGCCGAGGAAGCGCAGCACCGCCCCCTCGGCGCGGCCTTCGTCGTTCTCGAAGTCGAGGTCAACGCGGCGCGCCGACAGCAGCCAGTTGGGCGTGCCGGTGCCGTCGCGCTCGCAGCTCGTGTAGTTGCCGCCGACGATGCGCGCGTGCTGGCGGTCGAGGAAGTCGATGCGCTCGGCGCTTCCGCCGGCCTGCAAGCGCGCGATGAAGTAGTCGGGCTCGAGGAAGTGGCCCTCGTAGCGCTCGAGCTGCAGCTCGAGCTCGCGGCCGCGGTAGACGTCGCCGTTGGCGTTGATCTCGACCGCACCGCTCGCGCGCGCGACGTCGGTGCCCACGGTGTAGCTCAGGCGGTCGGCGCGGATCGTCAACGGGCCGCGGCGCAGCCGCACGTCGCCGGTGGCCACCGCATCGACGTCGGTGCGCGCGTCGATGCGCGCGGCCTCGAGCTCGACCGGCTCGCCGGCCGGCTGCGCGTGGGCGGGCACCAGCGCGGCGGTGGCCAGCGCCAGCACGGCACCGGCGACCCGGCGCAGGACGCAGGGCGGTGACAGGCAGCGGGCCGAAGACAGTGGCACGGAACGCAAGGCGGCGCGGGAAGGACGCGACAGGTCGGCGCGACGGGTGGGTGCGGGATCGGAGCGCAGGCCACGGGCGTGGTCGCTCCAGGCCCACAGCCGCAGGCCCGTGGCCGGCGGCTGCGATCCGTAGAATTCATTATCCCCGAGGCCCATGCACGGCCCCGCTTCATCGAGACGCGCGCTGCGCCGCGCACCCCCCACCATGTCCCTGCCCGACCGCGTGACCTGGGCCGATGCGGCCCGCCGAGAAGCGTTCGTCGCCTGGATCGCGCCGCTGGCCTCGCGCCACGGCCTGCGGCTCGACACGCTGCGCCCGGCGTCGACCGACGCGAGTTTTCGCCGCTACCTGCGCGTCGACACCGACCGCGGCGGCAGCCTGATCGTGATGGACGCCCCGCCGCCGCAGGAAGACGTGCGCCCCTTCCTGCACGTCGCGGCGCTGATCGCGCGCGCCGGGCTGCACAGCCCGCACGTGCTGGCCGCCGACGAGCCGCTCGGCTTCGTGCTGCTCGCCGACCTCGGGCGGACGCTGTACCTGCAGGCGCTGACGAGGGCCGACGCCGCCGGCGCCGACCGCCTGATGCGCGACGCGATCACGGCGCTGGTGCGCTGGCAGCGCGACGTCGACGCGACGACGCTGCCGCCGTACGACGCGGCGCTGCTGCAGCGCGAGCTGGCGCTGTTTCCCGAGTGGTGCGTGCAGCGCGAACACGGCATCGCCTGGGGCGAGCGCGAGCGCGCGACCTGGGAGCGGCTGACCGCGCTGCTGGTGGCCAGCGCGCTGGCGCAGCCGCTCGTCGCGGTGCACCGCGACTGGATGCCGCGCAACCTGATGGTCGCCGAGCCGAACCCCGGCATCCTCGACTTCCAGGACGCGGTGCGCGGGCCCGTCACGTACGACATCGCGTCGCTGCTGCGCGACGCCTTCGTCTCGTGGGACGAGGAGCGCGAGATCGACTGGGCGGTGCGCTGGTGGCGGCAGGCGCGCGCGGCCGGCGTGTTCGGCGAGCACCCGATGGGCGAGGACTTCGGCGAGTGCTGGCGCGCGCTCGAGTGGATGGGGCTGCAGCGCCACTTGAAGGTGCTGGGCATCTTCTGTCGCCTGAAGCACCGCGACGGCAAGCCGGCCTACGCCGCCGACCTGCCGCGCTTCTTCGCCTACGCGGTGCGCGTGGCCACGCGCTACCGTCCGCTCGAGCCGCTGCTGGGCCTGCTCGAGCCAATGGTCGGCGAAGGCATGGTCGCGACCGGCTACGCGCTGCGCTGACCGGCCGCGCCGGGCGTGCGCGTTTCACGCGCTGAACGTCATTTCCTATGACGCGCTCGGATATGTCGGCGTGCCGTCAGCTTCGGGAGCACACTGCGTTTGCTGCTTTGCACCATCCGATGTCCGCCCCGCGTTCCCCGGCACCGCCGGCCCATCCTGCACCGAACGGCGCGAGCCCCGCGCTGTCCGAGTGGGTCGGGTTGAAGTGGCTGATGGGACTGCAGGGCCGCCGCGTCGACGTCGCGCGGCTGCAGGGCGACCCGGACTACGCGCGTGGCTGCCTCGACGAGGCCTGCACCTGCGCCGACCCGGCGGTGCGCGACTACGCGGCGCGGTTGCGCCAGCGCCTGGCCGCCTGAGCACGACGCGACGCCCGAGCATGCCCTGAGGCATCGCGCAGGTGCCGCACGACCCATGGCGGCTCGCGCGATGCAACAGCGCGGTCGCCCGCCGTGGCGCTGCGACAGGCATGTCGGCAGTGACGACCACTTATCGAGGGCCGCAGCGAGCGTCAACCCCGAAACGCT
>JBBION010000259.1:0-4674 GCA_037443345.1 Rubrivivax sp.
TCGCGTTGAAGTCGGCGAACTGCATCGGGTAGTCGGCGTAGCGGCGCGGCATGCCCGCCAGGCCGAGGAAGTGCATCGGGAAGAACGTGAGGTTGAAGAAGATCATCGAACCCCAGAAGTGGATCTTGCCGCGCGTCTCGCTGTACATCACGCCGGTCCACTTGGGCGCCCAGTAGTAGACACCGGAGAACATCGCGAACAGCGACCCGGCCACGAGCACGTAGTGGAAGTGCGCGACGACGTAGTAGGTGTCGTGCAGTTGCTGGTCGATCGGCGCCATCGCGAGGATCAGCCCGGTGAAGCCACCCATCGTGAACACGAAGATGAAGCCCACGGCCCACAGCATAGGGGTCTCGAACGTCATCGAGCCGCGCCACATCGTCGCGATCCAGTTGAAGATCTTCACGCCGGTGGGCACCGCGATCAGCATCGTCGCGTACATGAAGAACAGCTGGCCCGTCACCGGCATGCCGGTGGTGTACATGTGGTGCGCCCAGACGATGAAGGACAGGATCGCGATCGACGCCGTCGCATAGACCATCGACGTGTAGCCGAACAGCCGCTTGCGGGCGAACGCCGGCACGACGGCACTGACGATGCCGAACGCCGGCAGGATCATGATGTAGACCTCGGGGTGCCCGAAGAACCAGAAGATGTGCTGGTACATGATCGGGTCGCCGCCGCCGGCCGGGTTAAAGAACGCGGTGCCGAAGTGGCGGTCGGTCAGCGTCATCGTGATCGCGCCGGCGAGCACCGGCATCACGGCGATCAGCAGGTAGGCGGTGATCAGCCACGTCCAGGCGAACAGCGGCATCTTCATCAGCGTCATGCCGGGCGCGCGCATGTTCAGGATCGTGACGATGATGTTGATCGAGCCCATGATCGAGCTCGCGCCGAGGATATGCATCGCGAAGATCGCGGCGTCCATCGACGGGCCCATCTGCAGCGTCAGCGGCGCGTACAGCGTCCAGCCCGCGGCCGGCGCGCCGCCGGGCATGAAGAACGACGCCATCAGCATGATCGCCGCCGGGATCATCAGCCAGAAGCTGAAGTTGTTCATGCGCGCGAAGGCCATGTCCGCCGCGCCGATCTGCAGCGGGATCATCCAGTTCGCGAAGCCCACGAAGGCCGGCATGATCGCGCCGAAGACCATGATGAGGCCGTGCATCGTCGTGAGCTGGTTGAACAGCTCGGGGTTGATGTACTGCAAGCCCGGCTGGAACAGCTCGGCACGGATGCCCAGCGCGAGCACGCCGCCGACCATCAGCATCGTGAACGCGAACAGCAGGTACAGCGTGCCGATGTCCTTGTGGTTCGTCGCGAACACCCAGCGGCGCCAGCCGTGCGGGTGATCGTGGGCGTGGTCGTGGGCGTGACCGGCGTGGTGGTCGAGGACGGCACTCATGGGGTTTCCCTCTGCGACGAACGGGTTACTTCCGGGCGGCAACGATCTCGGCCGGCTGGACCAGCTTGCCGGTGGCGTTGCTCCACGCGTTCTTGGTGTACGTGACGACGGCGGCGATCTCGGTGTCCGACAGCTGCCGCCACGCCGGCATCGCGCCGTTGGCCGCGCCGTTGAGCAGGATGGCGATCTGCGCCGCCGGGTCGTTGCGCACGATGGCGCTGCCGTCGAGAGGCTTGATCGGGCCCGCGCCCTTGCCGTCGGCGCGGTGGCACGCCGCGCAGTTGGCCGCGTAGACCTTCTCGCCGCGCGCGATCAGGTCGGCGAGCTCCCACGTCTTCTTCGGGTCGTCGGCCGCGGCCTGCATCTCGGCCTTCTTGGCCGCGACCCACTGCGAGTATTCCTGCTGCGTGACCACCTTGACATGGATCGGCATGAACGCATGCTCCTTGCCGCACAGCTCGGCGCACTGGCCGTAGAAGTCACCCGTCTTGGTGGCGCGGAACCAGTTGTCGCGCACGAAGCCGGGGATCGCGTCCTGCTTGACGCCGAAGGCCGGCACCATCCACGCGTGGATCACGTCGTTGGCGGTGGTCACGATGCGGATCTTCTTGTCCACCGGCACGACGAGCGGGTTGTCGACCTTGAGCAGGTAGTCGTCCATCGCAGGCGGCCTGCCGGAGTCGGACGCCTCGCGGTGCGACGCGTCGAGCGTCGACACGAAGCCGATCCCCTC
The DNA here is from genome assembly GCA_037443345.1 of Rubrivivax sp. Classification (GTDB taxonomy): domain Bacteria; phylum Pseudomonadota; class Gammaproteobacteria; order Burkholderiales; family Burkholderiaceae_C; genus Calidifontimicrobium. The sequence continues at coordinate 2,139 of JBBION010000259.1, forward strand.
GCCCTCGCCCTTGAGGTAGTCGTAGCCCCACTTCCACTGGTAGCCCGTGACCTTGATCGTCAGGTCGGCGTTGCTGGTGTCCTTCTGCGCGACGACGGTCTTGGTGGCCATCGCGCCCATCGCGATCACGATCAGGAACGGCACCACCGTCCAGGCGATCTCGACCGTCACGCTCTCGTGGAAGTTGGCCGGTTTGTGGCCGACCGACTTGCGGTGCTTGATGATGGAATAGAACATCACGCCGAACACGCCGACGAAGATCACGGCGCAGATGATCAACATCATCCAGTGCAGCCACTCGATGTCGGCCGCGATGCGCGTCGCCGGCACGGGCAGGTTGAGCTGGTTGACGCCCGGACCGCCCGGCAGGTTGTTGACCTGGGCCCATACCGGCGCGGCCGCCAGCGCCGTCAGGGCGAACGCCGCACCGCGCAGGCGGCTGGCGAGTTGCTTCGTCGTCGTCATCGTCAATTGCTCTGCGTTCCCGTTACCGAATCGCGCCCGCTTGACAGCGGGCCGCATCCACTGCTGCACTGCACCGCACGCCGCAGCTCCTGCGCCAGCGCCGGCAGCCACTGCGCACGCAGGTAGCGCCCCACGCGCACCCGCCGACCTTGCGCCGAGAGCTCGACCAGCCTGCCGGCCGGCTCGACACGCAGCCACGTGGCGTCCAACTGCACCTGCTCGACCCGCCGGCCGCACCGGTGCTCGACGCGCACGACGCCGCGTTCGATCGTGATCGTCTCGCGGTCGGTGGCGTGGCAGGCGTACACGAACAACGCCACGCCGACCGCCGACAGCTCGAGGCCGGCGAACCACATCACCGCCGACGCCCCATGCCACCAGAACGCCGCGGCGATGATGACCGACACGGCGCACAGCGACAGGTACACCCCCACCACCTGCTGCGGCGACAACGAGCAGTTGCGCCGCAACACCCACTCCACGCCCTGGCCGCCCGCCGCCTCGCGCACCGACCAGCCGGCAGCGACGGGCGACGGTGTCGACCCAAGGCTCGAAGCGACGACGATGCTCATGACACGACGTGGGGCTCGGGATGGCACTGCTGACCCGCCGAACGCCGCGCGACGACACCGCGTGGCTCCGATCACTTTGATCTCTCGCAACCTCTCGCGAAGAATTCTAGCGCATACTTATATAGGACTTTCCGCGCCTCCAGCCGGTGCACGTCGGGTCATCGCACGGAAGTCCTCGAGCGTGACTTCCGTGCGTGGCGCGAGCTTCGCGCGCGGCGGCGCGTTGAAAGCGTGCCCGTAGACGATCTCGAAGCGCAGCCGGATGCGCCCCTGCGGGTCGCGTTGCGCGGCGAGCCCATCGCACAGGTCGCGCCGCCAGTGGCGCGTGCGCAGACCCGGCCAGCGCCGGGGGTCGGCATTGCCGCCGAGCAGACGCAACTCGGCCAGTGCCGCCTCGGCGTCGGGCCAGGTCAGCACGATCTGCTCCTGGTCCATCACGGGGTCCGCGAAGCCCGCCTCGGCGAGCATGTCGCCCAAGTCGTGCATGTCGACGAAGTCGGCCGCCGGCGCCGACCAGCCGTGTTCGCGGTACAGCGCGCGCAACTCGGCCAGCGTGTCGGGTCCGCAGGCCGAGAACATCAGGAATCCGTCGTCGGCCAGCGCGCGCTTCCAGCGCGCGAATGTGGCGCGCGGGTCGACCATCCAGTGCAGCGCCATGTTCGACCACAGCAGCCCGGCGGGCGCGGGCAGCGCCCGGCCCTCGTCGAGCACCTCCGGTGCCGCCGCCGTCCAGCGGCGCGGCGACCACCATGCCGGTTGCAGTGCCGCCGCACGGCGGCGCGCCGCCACGGCATCGGGCTCGACCGAGACGCGACGCGCCTGCGGATAGGCGGCGGCGAGCACCTCGTCGCTGCCGCCGGGCCCGCCCCACCATTGCACGACGACGTCGGGCCGGCGCAGGATCCACGACAGGCGCTGTGCCATGCGCCGCGCCACCTCGGCATGCAGCCAGGGCGCCGACGGTGCGCGGTGCAGACGGCGCACGATGCGCGCGAGTGCGGCGGTGTCGACGGGGTGCGCGGGGGCGGCAGGTTCGTTCACGCGGCTCATCGCATCGGTCCGGCGGTCAGTATATTGAGGCGATGGACGCCCCCGGCCTGTCGCTGCCCGCCGTGCACTGGCCGGGCCGCTGCGTGGTGTGCCGCCAGTGGGCGGACTCGCGTTGCTGTGCCGATTGCGTCGCACGCTTCGCCGCGCCCCGGGCGCGCTGCGTGCGCTGCGCGATCGGCGTGCCGTCCGCGGTCACGACGTGCGCCGACTGCCTGCGCGCGCCGCCGCCCTTCGCGCGCGCGGTGGCGGCCGTCGACTATGCGTTCCCGTGGGCGGACGTGATCGGCGCCTTCAAGTTCGCCGGCGGCGTCGACCGCGCCACTGCACTGGCCGACCTGCTGGCCACGGCGTGCCGCGCCGCCGCAGCGGGCGCGGACCTGGTGCTGCCGGTGCCGCTGGCCGAGCGCCGCCTCGCCGAGCGCGGCTACAACCAGGCGTGGGAGCTCGCG
>JBBION010000260.1:0-4639 GCA_037443345.1 Rubrivivax sp.
CTGCCAGCAGCCGGTCGTGTCGGCTGCGCTGCGGCCGAGCAGCAACTGGCGCAGCGTGGTGTTGGCGAGTTGCGCGACCGCGCCCGGCGCGGGCACCTCGGTCGCGACGTAGACCACCGCCGGCGCCACCGCGGCGCGCACGTGGCGCGCGATCGTCACGGCGTTGTCGACGCCGTTCTGAAGGCTCAGCACCAGCGCGTCGACGTCGACGTGCGGCGCGATCTGCCGCGCGAGCGCCTCGGTGTCGGTCGACTTCACGCACACCAGCACGAGATCGGCGCCGCGCACCGCGGCGGCCTCGGTCGTCGCGTCGACGGTGACCGTCTCGACACGCCCCTCGTGGTGCAGTTGCAGCCCGTGCGCGGTGATCGCGCGCACGTGCGCCTCGCGTGCGATCAGCGTGACGGGCTCGCCGGCGCGCGCGAGCATCGCGCCGTAGTAGCTGCCCACCGCGCCGGCGCCGACGATGGCGGTGCGGCGGGGCGCGGCGGCGGGAGCCGGCGCGTGCACCATCAGGCCTCCTCGCGCACTGCGTCGGCCGGCGCGTAGGCCGGCCCGTGCACGATGCGCTCGAAGTACGACGCGTGCGCGTCGCTGCCCGGCGGCCACCGTGCGACGAAGCGCCGCCGCGCCTCGGCGGCGTCGACCTCGATCGCGACGGCGTCGACGTGCACGTCGCCGAAGCGCACGCCGAAGCGCCGTTCGGCGCCGGCGTATGGCGTCAGCGCGACGCGCGTCAGCAGCCCGGCGCCGTCGCCGGCGAAGTTGGGCATGCCCGCGGCGCCGTTGTTGAAGACCCAGCGCGTGCCGCCGCCGGTGCGAAGCGACTGGAACACCGGCAGGCACGTGTGCGTGCACGCGAAGGCGTCGACGCGTGCCTCGTCGAACCAGCGCCGCGCCGCGTCGCGCTGCGCCGGCTCGCGCAGGTGCTCCTGTGCGAAGCCCCAGCCGGCGAGCGACTGCGCGTCGCCGTGCACGATGCCCAGGCGCATCGCGCCGACGTCGGCGCGCAGCCACATCGGCAGCGGCGCCAGCTCGGCGCGCTGCGCCGCCGTCGTCGCGCCGCGCAGCCGCGCGAGGATGCGGTTCGAGCGCTCGACGACGCCGTCGCCGACCCACGCCGGGTAGGCGCAGCCACAGCCGGCGTCGTCGCCGCTCGGCTCGGCGGCCAGCTCGGTCTCGACGTTGCCGCGCAGGGCGGTGTGCGCCAGCACGCCGCGCTGCACGCGCGCGAACACCGCGGGGTCGGCGTCGAACCAGTGGAAATCGCCGTTGAACACGAGGCGGCAGGTGCCGCGCTCGCGCTCGAACAGCTCGAGCACGCGCAGCAGCGCCAGCTCATGGCCGTACAGACCGCCCACGACGTAGAGCACGTCGAGGCCGGCCAGAGCCGGCGGCGCGTCGACGGCGAAGACGGCCGGCGCGTAGCGGTAGTGCAGCGGGCAGCTGCGACCCGGGGCGGGCCGGGGGGTGAACTCGGCGGGCGTCGACATCGGGCCAGGGCGTGGTGCGCGTTTGTACCGCGTCACGCCGCCACCGGCGGCGGCGGGGTCTCGCCGCGCTGCCGCGAGCGCCGGCGTTGACTCAAAATACCGGGGGGAGTGAGGAGATCCAGACCCATGGGCAAGACCCACATTCACCGTGTCGAGGTCCACTTCGGCGACTGCGACCCGGCCGGCATCGTGTTCTTTCCGAACTTCTCGCGCTGGATGGACGAGGCGTCGCTGGCCTTCTTCATGGCCTGCGGCGTGCCGCCGTGGCGCGAGCTGCTGAAGACGCGCGGCATCGTCGGCACGCCGCTGCTCGAGATCCACACCAAGTTCTACAAGCCGGCGACCTACGGCGAGACGATCGAGGTGCACACGACGATCGAGGAGTGGGCCGCGAAGACGTTCCGCCACCGCCATGTCGTGAAGCGCGGCGACACCGTGCTGTGCGAGGGCACCGAGGTGCGCGCCTTCGTCGTGCGCGACCTGGCCGATCCCGAGCGCATCCGCGCGATCCCGATTCCCGAGGACATCAAGGCGCTGTGCAACTGAGCCGCGCGCCGGTCGCGCGGCCGGTCACAGCTTGTAGACGCCGCAACCGATCAGCAGGTCGCCGGGCAGAGGGCGCACGTAGGACACCTTCGGCGTCACCGCTCCCGTGACCGGGTTGACGGTGCTGTAGTCGACCCAGCCGCCGCCGTCGTCGGCCACCTCGAAGCCGGCCTGCAGCAGCCGCTCCCACTGCAGGCCCTGGATCTCGCGCAGGTGGCGACCCGCCAACTCGGGCCGCGGTCCGAACGCCGTGAAGATGCCCTGGCGGTCGAACACGAAGATGTACATGTCGCGGTCGAAGTAGGGGCCGCCGCGGTCGTGGAACGCGGCGGCGGCGCGCTGCAGGCCCTCGCGCGCGATGAGCGCGCAGCCGCGCTCGACGAGCGCGCGCGCCTCGTCGGCCGAGCCCTGACGCAGCCGCATCTCGGCGGCTGCCGCGGCCATCTCCGCGGATCGGCGGTCGAGCTCCTGCGCCGCGCGCGCGGACTCGCGCACCATCTCGCCGTTGCGCTGCGCGATGTCGCGCGCCTTGCGCACGCCACCGAGCACGCGCGCCAGGGCGTCACGCTGCATCGTGCTGCCGCGAGCGATCTCGACCGAGTGCGCACTCAGGTCGCGCACGCTGCCGGCGATGTCGGCCAGCGCCGCGTGCACCGACTCGATGCGGCCGACGCCGCGCCCGACCTGCGCGCCCGACTCGTCGATCAGGCGGCGGATCTGCGCCGCCGCCTCGGCACTGCGCTGCGCCAGCACTCGCACCTCGCTGGCCACCACCGCGAAGCCGCGGCCCTGCTCGCCGGCACGGGCGGCCTCGACGGCAGCGTTGAGCGCCAGGATGTTGGTCTGGAAGGCGATGCCGTCGATGGCCGTGATGAACGATTGCATCTCGCGCGAGTGCTGCTCGATCCGGCGCACCTGCTCGACGGCGTCGCGCATCTGCACTTCGCCCGACTCGACCACCTCGAGCACGCGCGTGGCTGCGTGGTTCGTCCGCTCGGCGACGTCGGCATTGCTGGCGGCGATGCCCCCGACGTCCTCGATCTGTGCCGCCGCGGCGGCCAGCTCCGCCTCCTGCTGCGTCGAGCGTTCGGCCAGGGTCTGCATGCCCTGGGCGAGTTCGCGCCCGGCCATGCCGACGATCGCCGCGTTGTTGCGGACACGACCGATCCGCGCCGACAGCGCGTGGCACATCGCGTCGAACTGGGCTGCCAGCCGGTGGCGGGCCCCTTCGGCCACGGGGGGCGTGACCAGCGAACCGTTGCACACCGCCTCGATCGCGCGCGCCGTCGCCTCGTGGTCGTTCGTGCTCGCGCCCGCCAGGCGCTTCATCCATCGGGGTTGAGTGATCGTCGTCATCGTGGCTCGGCCGCGGGGCGGTCTTGTGAGGCGATTGCCGTCGTTGATCGGCCAGTGTCCGCAGGCGTGCGCACGCCCGACTTCGGAAAAAGCGGGGTGGTTGCCAGCCAGAAGCCGCGTGCGGCGAGCGCGTCGTGAGGCGGTCCGGCGGAACCCCGGGCCGCGCGCCGACGCCCCGTTCCACCGCCGCCGCGAGGGCGCGACGCGCGCGGGTCTACATCGACAGCGACCCCTCGCGGAAGCCGGTCTTGTCGAGCCACACGTTGACGAGCACCGGCCGGCCCTCGCGCGCCAGCTGCCGCGCGCGCTGCAGCGCGGGGCGCACCTCGTCGTCGCGCTGCACCAGCAGCCCCGCGGCGCCGAAGCCGTGAGCGACCTCGTGGTACGCGGTGCGCGCGAGCACGGTGCCGACGTCGTCGCCGAGCATCTTGACCTGCTCGCGCGCGATCTGCGTCCAGCCGGCGTCGTTGCCGACCACGGCGATCACCGCGATGCCCTGACGCACGAAACTGTCGAACTCGGCCAGGCTCCACCCGCACGCGCCGTCGCCGAACACGATCCATACCTCGCGCCCCGGGCGCGCCGTGGCCGCGCCCAGCGCGAAGCCGGCGCCTACGCCGAGCGTGCCGAACGCACCGGGGTCGAGCCAACCCAGCGGCCCGCGCGGGCGCAGCACGTAGCTCGCGGTGCCGACGAAGTCGCCGCCGTCGGCGACGAACACGGCGTCGTCGGCCGCCTCGGCGTCGAGCGCGCGAAAGAGCGCCAGCGGGTTGACGCACTCGCCGCGCGCGGTGGCGTCGCGGTCGATCTCGGCTTCGCGCGCGGTGTCGCGCTCGCGCAGCGTGCCGAGCCAGTCGGCCCGGCGCGCCGGCGCGTCGGCCACGCGCCCGGCCAGCCGCACGATCGCGTCGCCGGCGTCGCCGATCAGTGCGATGTCGGGGCGGCGGTTCAGCCGCGCGTCCTTCGCGCTGCGGTTGGCGGCGATCAGCGTCGCGCTGCGCCGCACGTGGCGCCCGTAGTCGAGGCGGAAGTCGCACGGCACGCCAGCGAGCAGCACGCAGTCGGCCTCGCGCAGAGCGTGGCGGCGGGCGTGGCGCCGCTGCAGCGGGTGGTCGCGCCCGAGCAGCCCGCGCGCCATGCCCGACAGGTACACCGGCACGCCGAGCCGGCCGACGGCCTGCGCGAGCGCGTCGACCTGCGCCGCGTCCACGACGGCCTGGCTGCCGATCACGGCGAGCGGCCGT
>JBBION010000261.1:0-4561 GCA_037443345.1 Rubrivivax sp.
GCCCGCCCGCCCGCCGCGGCACCGTCGAAGGACGCCCGCCCGGCCGCGAAGCCGGCCGCCCCGGCCGCCACCGGCGTCGTGCAGCTCGCGATCAGCCCCTGGGGCGAGGTCGAGGTCGACGGCCGCAGCGCGGGCACCACGCCGCCGCTGACGCGGCTGACGCTGCCCGAGGGCAAGCACACGATCACGGTGCGCAACGCCGACTTCGCGCCGCAGACCTTCACCGTCGAGGTCCTGGCCGACAAGCCGGCGCAGGTCAAGCACCGCTTCGGCCTCTGACGTCTGCCCATGAACCGTCGCCTCGCCCTGCCCGCCTCCATCGCGCTGCTCGCCGCGCTGCTGGCCGGCTGCGTCACCCCGCCACCCCCCGCGCCGTCGGGGCTCGCCGACCTGATGGAGCGCCCCGCCGAGCGCGCGCTGTTCGAGGGCATCCGCCTGTACGACGACGCCCAGTACCCACAGGCCGAGGCCGCGCTGCGCCGCGCGCTCGACGCCGGGCTGGCCAGCGGTCGCGACCGCGCGACGGCGCACAAGCTGCTGGCCTTCATCACCTGCACCAGCGAGCGCATCGCCGAGTGCGAGGCGGCGTTCGTCGCCGCGCGCCAGGCCGATCCGGCGTTCGCACTCAGCCGTTCCGAGCAGGGCCACCCGCTGTGGGGCCCGGTCTACCGGCGCGTGCTGCCCTGAACCGCCGCCACGTCGCCGCCCGACGGCGCGGCGCCTGACGCCGTCCGCCCGCCGGTCAGCGCGCGCCAAGCGCGGACCGCAGGCCGTCGTGGTAGGCCGCGAAGGCCGGCAGGTCGTTGTGCCCGCCGCCGCTCACCCGCACCAGCGCCGCGTGCGGCGCAACGCGCTGCAGCCGCTCGCTGTGCGCGAACGGGATCACGTCGTCGGCGTCGCCGTGAATCAGCCACACCGGCACCGTCACGCGCGCGAGCGCCTCGTCGGTGCGCAGCGGGTAGCGCAACAGCGCGCGCGGCACCCACGGGTAGTACTCGGCGGCCAACGCAACGCCGCTCTCGTACGGCGCGATCAGCACCAGCGCGTCGGGCTGCACCTCGGCGGCCAGCAACGCCGCCAGCGCGGCGCCGAGCGACTGGCCGACGATCACGCGCCGCCGACCCTCGTAGCGCGGCGCGACCGCGGCCCACGCCGCGCGCACGTCGGCGTGCAGCTGCGCCTCGCCGTCGATGCGCCCCGTGCTCTTGCCGTAGCCGCGGTAGTCGGGCATGAACAGGTCGTGGTTCGCGCGGCGGTAGAAGTCGACGTCGGCGAACCAGCCGTCGAGGTTGCCGGCGTTGCCGTGCAGGAAGAACACGAGGCCGTCGGGCGCCGGCCGCCGCAGGTGCAGCGCGTGCAGGCGCGAGCCGGGCACGTCGAGCCACGCCTCGTGCACGTCGGCGCCGAACGCGAAGCGGTGCGTGGCCGGCAGCGGCTGCGGCATGAAGATCAGCCGCTCCTGCGACGCCCACAGCAGCGCCAGCACGGCGGCATAGGCGCCGGCCGCGATCGCCGCAAGGCCGACCCACATCGCCTGCCCCGGCACGCCGCTCACGGCGCCGCACGCAGCGCGTGCAGCCGTGGGTGCATCGCACGGAACCACAGCGGTGGCACCGACGCAAGGAACAGGCAGCCCGCGTAGCCGGTGGGCAGCTGCGGGCCGGGCAGCGCCTCGAGCGTCGGGTACGGCTTCCACGCGTGCAGGTGGTGGTCGCTGTGGCGCTGCAGGTTCGCGATGAAGCAGTTCGTCAGCGCGTGGTCGGCGTTCCACGCGTGCTGCACGCCGAACGGCTCGGGCCGACCGCCGACGGCGCGGCGCTCGAGCCCGTAGTGCTCGACGTAGTTGACCGCCTCGAGCAGGAACACGGCGTACGCCGCCTGCACGAGCCAGAACAGCAGCGCCGCGGCGCCGCCGAACGTGGCCAGCGCCGCCAGCAGCGCGGCCTGCGCGAGCGTGGCCCACGCCAGCGCGCTGCGGTGCCATCCGCGCTTCAGCCGAGCGAGCTGCTGCGCCTCGAGGCGCCACGCGCTCGCGAGGCTGCCGGCCAGCGTGCGCGGCAGGAAGCGCCACAGGCTCTCGCCGAAGCGGGCGGTGGCCGGGTCGTCGCGCGTGGCCGCGCGCGGGTGGTGGCCGCGGTAGTGCTCGACCATGAAGTGCGCGTACAGCACGCTGCCCATCAGGACCCACCCGAGCGCGCGGTCCAGGCGCGACTTCGCGTGGCCGAGCTCGTGCGCGAACGTGATGCCCTGGCTGCCGGTGACGCCGCCCACGCCGAGCCCGAGTGCGACCACGGCCCACCACGACCCGCCCCCGTCGACGTGCTGCACGGCGAGCACGACGCCGAGCGCGAGCAGCGCCGCCTGCCACAGCACGTGCGCGCGCAGCACGGCGCGAAAGCCCTCGCCGTCGGCCGCGGCCGGCGGCGGCGAGGTCCACTGCGGCATGCCGCGCTCGACGAGCGCCAGCACGACCTGGAACCCGAGCGCGGTGGCCCACGCCGCCCACGGCGCGGCCAGCGCCGCCACGCCGACGGTCAGCGGCATCAGCCACGCGAGCACGAAGCGTGCGGGCGACGCGGGTGCGGAAGGCCGGGCCATCGTCGGGCGATGATGCGCGCCGCGCGCGCGGGGCGTCAATGCGGGATGCACCTCGCGCCGCAGGGCGCCAGCGTCGTGCAACGGGTGTCTTCGATAATCGGCCGATGAACCCGCTGCTGCAGCGCCTGCATCCCTACCCGTTCGAGCGCCTGCGCGAGCTGACGCGCGACATCGTGCCGTCGCCGGCGCACCGGCCGATCAGCCTGGGCATCGGCGAGCCCAAGCACCCGACGCCGGCGCTCGTCGAGCGCGCGCTCGTCGGCGCGCTGAATGGGCTGTCGAGCTACCCGGCCACCGCCGGCACGCCGGCGCTGCGCGAGTCGATCGCGGCATGGGTACAGCGCCGCTATGGCGTCGCGCTCGACGCGGCGACGCAGGTGCTGCCGGTCAACGGCTCGCGCGAGGCATTGTTCGCGTTCGCGCAGGCCGTCGTCGACGCCTCGCGACCCGGCGCGACCGTCGTCGTGCCGAATCCGTTCTACCAGATCTACGAAGGCGCGGCGCTGCTGGCCGGCGCCGACGTGGCCTACGCGCACAGCGACCCGGCGCGCAACTTCGCCGTCGACTGGAGCGGCATCGACGACGCCACGTGGGCGCGCACGCAGCTGCTGTACGTCTGTTCGCCCGGCAACCCCACCGGCGCCGTGATGCCGCTGGCGGAGTGGCAGCGGCTGTTCGAGCTGAGCGACCGCCACGGCTTCGTGATCGCCAGCGACGAGTGCTACTCCGAGATCTACTTCGGCGACGAGCCGCCGCTGGGCGCACTGCAGGCCGCGCGCGCGCTCGGGCGCGACGGCTTCGAGCAGCTCGTCGTCTTCACGAGCCTGTCCAAGCGCAGCAACGTGCCCGGGATGCGCTCGGGCTTCGTCGCCGGCGACGCCGCGCTGCTGAAGTCGTTCCTGCTGTACCGCACCTACCACGGCAGCGCGATGAGCCTGCCGGTGCAGGCCGCCAGCGTCGCCGCGTGGGACGACGAGGCGCACGTGCGCGACAACCGTGCGCAATACCGCCTCAAGTTCGAGCGCGTGACGCCGATGCTGGCCGAAGTGCTCGACGTGAAACTGCCCGACGCCGGCTTCTACCTGTGGGCCGGCGTGCCGGACCCCGGTGGTGCGCCCGGCGCACCGGGCGACGACGTCGCGTTCGCCCGCGGCCTGCTCGCTCAATACAATGTCCACGTCCTTCCCGGCAGCCTGCTCGCGCGCCCCGCGCGCGGCGTCAACCCCGGCGCCGGGCGCATCCGCATGGCGCTGGTGGCACCGCTCGACGAGTGCGTCGAGGCCGCCCAACGCATCGTCGCCTACACCCGATCCCTTCTGACATGAAACGCCCTCATGCTCGCTCGCGCTCGCTGCCCCCCCGAGGGGTCGGTCAGTGGCTTCGGGCGGGCGGGCACCGCTGACATGAGCCAAGACCTGCAATCCGTCATCGACCGCGCGTGGGACGAGCGCGCCCAACTGCCCGGCGCCGCGACGCCCGAGCTGCGCGAAGCCGTCGAGCAGGCCATCGCCGACCTCAACGCCGGACGGCGCCGCGTCGCCGAGCGCCAGGGCGTGGGGCAGTGGAGCGTGAACCAGTGGCTCAAGAAGGCCGTCCTGCTGAGCTTCCGCCTCAACGACAACGTCGCGATGCACGCCGGCGACCTCGCGTTCTTCGACAAGGTGCCGACCAAGTTCTCGCACCTCGACGAGGCGCAGATGCGCGCGGCCGGCGTGCGCGTCGTGCCGCCGGCCGTCGCGCGGCGCGGAAGCTACCTCGCGAAGAACGTCGTGCTGATGCCCAGCTACGTCAACATCGGCGCCTACGTCGACGAGGGCACGATGGTCGACACCTGGGCCACGGTGGGCAGCTGTGCGCAGATCGGCAGGAACGTGCACCTCTCGGGCGGCGTGGGCATCGGCGGCGTGCTCGAGCCGCTGCAGGCCAACCCGACGATCATCGAGGACAACTGCTTCATCGGCGC
>JBBION010000262.1:0-4551 GCA_037443345.1 Rubrivivax sp.
CGTCGCGCTGACCACGGCGGTGGCCGCCGCGGCCGACGGCACGCCCCGGCTGGGCGCGCGCCGCAGTGCCGACACCGAGGTGTTCTACATGGCCGGCCGCCAGCTCGGCGCGCTGTCGCGCGCGCTGCGCGCGGCCGGATGGACTGCCGACACACGGGCCAGCGTCGTCTCGCGCGCCGGCGACGTCGACGCGCTCGCCAGCGACCACACGGTGGCCACGCTGGCCGAGGCCGCGATGCTGCACGCCGGCCGGCCGACCGTCGTCACGGTCGGTGTCGGTGCGCAGGCCGTCGTGCCGTCGCCCGACGCGGCCCCGACGGCGGCCACGACAGGGCCCAAGACCCCGACGCTTGAGACGCATCAAGGCTGACCCCCGACCCCGGCGACTTAAAATCGTCGGCGTTCGTACGCCCCGGGGTGTCGAACGCTGATCGCGACGAGCCGGCGGTCCCGTCGGCCCGTCGCGCCGGTCCTTCCTGCCGAGCCTGCCATGACCCACGTCGTTCTCGAATCGTGCATCCGCTGCAAGTACACCGACTGCGTCGACGTGTGTCCGGTCGACTGCTTCCGCGAAGGCCCGAACTTCCTCACCATCGACCCCGACGAGTGCATCGACTGCGCGGTGTGCATCCCCGAGTGCCCGGTCAACGCGATCGTGCCCGAGGAGGACGTGCCGGCCGACCAGCAGCAGTTCATCGCGCTGAACGCCGAGCTGGCCAAGAAGTGGCCGAGCATCACGAAGCGCAAGACGCCGCTGCCCGACGCCGACGACTGGAAAGACGTCAAGAACAAGCTGCCGGAGCTCAAGCGCTGAGCCCGGCACCCACGCCCTCGCCCGCGCGCCGGGCCCGATGAGCCGTACCCGATGGAACCCCAAGCCAACGCCGAAGTCGCCGACACCGCCCGCAGCCACGACGGCCCGATCGAGACCGATGCCGTCATCGTGGGCGCCGGCCCGGTGGGGCTGTTCCAGGTCTTCGAGCTCGGGCTGCTCGAGATCAAGGCGCACGTCATCGACTCGCTCGCCTACCCGGGCGGGCAGTGCATCGAGCTGTATCCCGACAAGCCGATCTACGACATCCCGGCGGTGCCGGTGTGCACCGGCCAGGAGCTGACCGACAACCTGCTCAAGCAGATCGAGCCGTTCGGCGCCACGTTCCACCTCGGCCAGGAGGTGACGGTGGTTCGCAAGCGCGACGACGGCCGCTTCGACGTCGAGACGAGCAAGGGCACGCGCTTCGTCACGAAGACGATCTTCATCGCCGCGGGCGTCGGCTCGTTCCAGCCGCGCACGCTGAAGGTCGACGGCATCGAGCGGTTCGACGGCACGCAGCTGTTCTACCGCGTGAAGAACCCGGCGCAGTTCGCGGGCAGGAACCTCGTCATCGTCGGCGGCGGCGACTCGGCGCTCGACTGGACGCTGAACTTCGTGCAGGACGGGCCGCACAAGGCCGAGAGCGTGATCCTGGTGCACCGCCGCGACGGCTTCCGCGCCGCGCCGGCCAGCGTCGCGAAGATGAAGGAGCTGTGCGACGCCTACGAGATGCAGTTCATCGTCGGCCAGGTCACGGGCTACGACGAGCGCGATGGCCGCATGACGGCGGTGAAGGTCACCGGCGGCGACGGCGTCACGCGCGTCGTGCCGATGGACATGCTGCTCGTCTTCTTCGGCCTGAGCCCCAAGCTGGGGCCCATCGCCGACTGGGGCCTGGCGATCGAGCGCAAGCAGCTGGTGGTCGACACCGAGAAGTTCGAGACCAGCGTGCCGGGTATCTTCGCCGTGGGCGACATCAACACCTACCCGGGCAAGAAGAAGCTGATCCTGTCGGGCTTCCACGAGGCGGCGCTCGCCGCGTTCGGCGCCGCGCCGTACGTGTTCCCCGAGAAGAAGATCCACCTGCAGTACACGACGACGAGCCCGAAGCTGCACAAGGTGCTCGGCGTCGAGACGCCGGTGTTCGACTGACGACGCCGGTCGCACCGGGGTGACGAAGGGCCGCGCACCGCGGCCCTTCTTCTTTTCCGTATCATCCGCCCCGCGCTCGGTGCTGCCGGGCGCATCCGCTGGGGGTGCTGGCAGGCGCGACGCGAGTCGCATCCGCCGGCTGAGAGAGTCCCCTTGAACCTGATTGAGGTAATCCTCGCGCAGGGAAGCCGTCCGACGCCGCGTGCCGCCCAGGCATCGGCGCCGTCACCGACCGCCGACCTGCCATCGACCGAAAGGCTCGCATGGCTTCGTGTTTCCGTTCCCGTTTCGATCCGTCGCGCCGCACGGCGCACCGCCGGCGCCTGGCGCCGATCGCCGCCGGCGTCGCGGCGCTGCTGCCGCTGGCGGCGCCGGCGCAGGACGACGTGCAGCGCGTCACCGTCACCGGCACCGCGGCCACCGCGCCGGTGACGGTGGGCGGCTTCGGTGACGTGCCGCCGTCGCAGCTGCCGATGTCGGTCACCGCCGTCGACGCCGCCCGGCTGCTCGACGCCGGTGCCTCCCAACTGGCCGACCTCACGCGCTTCGACGCCGCGGTCGGCGACGCGTACAACGCCGAGGGCTACTGGAGCAGCCTCAGCGTGCGCGGCTACGTGCTCGACAACCGCTTCAACTACCGGCGCGACGGCCTGCCGATCAATGCCGAGACGGCGCTGCCGCTGGCCCACCTCGAGCGCCTCGAGGTGCTGCGCGGCACGAGCGGCATCCAGGCCGGCACCAGCGCGCCGGGCGGGCTCGTCAACCTCGTCGTCAAGCGCCCGGGCAGCGACCTGCGCCAGGCGCGTGTCGAGGCGCGCGACGGCGGCGGGTTCGGCGCGGCGGTGGACCTGAGCCAGCGCTTCGGCACCGCGCGCGAGGCGGGGCTGCGCCTGAACGTGGCCGCCGACCACCTCGACCCGCCGACGCGTGACGCGCAAGGCGAGCGCCGCTCGGTGGCGCTGGCCGGCGACTGGCGCGTCGCGCCGGGCACGCGCCTCGAGGCCGAGTTCGACGTGTTCCACCAGCGCCAGCCCAGCGTGCCGGGCTTCAGCCTGCTCGGCAGCGTGGTGCCCGACCCGAACGCGATCGACCCGCGCACCAACCTCAACAACCAGCCTTGGACGCGGCCGGTGGTGTTCGACGGCCGCACCGCGTCGCTGCGCGTCACGCAGGACCTGAGCACCGACTGGCGTGCCGTCGCGCACGGCATAGTGCAGCGGCTGCGCACCGACGACCGCACCGCGTTCCCGTACGGCGCCTACGACGCCGACTACAACTGCACGTACTGCGACCGCTTCGCGCCCAACGGCGACTTCAGCTACTGGGAGTTCGTCAGCGACAACGAGCGCCGCCACAGCGACGCGCTCGACCTGCACGTCGAAGGCACGCTGGCCACCGGCGCGTGGCGCCACGCGCTGACGGCCGGCGTGCTGTTCACGCGCTACCGCGCCGCGTTCCAGGACCAGATCTTCGACGTGGCCGGGTCGAGCAACGTGTTCGCACCGGTCGAGGTGCCGCCGTCGGCCGGCGGGACCGACACCAACACCGACCGCCGCGAGCGCAGCACCGAGCTCTACCTGCGCGACCGCATCGACCTCGCACCGGGCTGGCAGCTGTGGGCGGGCCTGCGCCACACGCGGCTCGAGCGCGACAGCGTGCGCACCGACGGCACCGTGCCGACGTCGTACGCGCAGTCGGCGACGCTGCCGTGGCTCGCGCTGACCCACCGGCCGAGCGCGACGCAGACGCTGTACGCGAGCTGGGGTCAGGGGCTCGAGTCCGAGGTCGTTGCCAACCGCTCGCGCTACACGAACCGGGGCGAGGCCCTGCCCGCTCTGAAGAGCCGACAGGTCGAGCTGGGCTGGAAACTGCGCACGGCCACTCTTGGTGCCGAGGTGGCGCTGTTCGACATCGAGCGCCCGGTGGCCGAGGACTTCGGCGACTGCGATGCCGCGGACACGTGCACGCGCCGCATCGACGGCGACGCGCGCCACCGCGGTATCGAGGCGCAGTTCGACGCCACGTTCGGCCGCTGGGACGCGCGCGCGAGCGCGCTGTGGCTCGACGCGCAGCGCCAGCGCTCGGCGCTGCCCGGCGTGAACGGCACACGGCCGAACAACGTGCCCGAGGTCAGCCTGCGCGCGGGCGCGACGTACCGCCCGGCCGCCGTCGAGGGTCTCGCGCTGAGCGGCGACCTCGTGCACGAAGGCTCGCGCCAGCTGCGGCTCGCCGGCGACCCCGCCGTCTACCGCATCGCCGGCTGGACGCGCGTCGACGCCGCGGCGCGCTGGGTGCAGCGCACCGCGGGCACGACGCTGACCTGGCGCGTCGGCGTCGACAACGTTTTCGACCGCCGCGCGTGGCGCGAGGCGCCGGTGCTGTTCGGCCACGCGTGGCTGTACCCGCTCGAGGCACGCACCTGGCGCGCGTCGCTGCAGGCGGAGTTCTGACGCCGGCGGCCGCCGGGCCCGCGGGCGCCCGCGGCCTCTGGCTATAATGCGCGGCTGTTCCCCGATAGCTCAGTCGGTAGAGCGCCGGACTGTTAATCCGTAGGTCCCTGGTTCGAGCCCAGGTCGGGGAGCCAA
>JBBION010000263.1:0-4517 GCA_037443345.1 Rubrivivax sp.
CGGGGCGCATCGCTTTTCGCCCCGGCAGTCGTCGCACAGCGTGAGGTCGGGCGGCAGGCACGCGTCGGCGGCGCCGGCGCCCGCCGCGCGGCTGTCGGCGATGCGAAAGCCGCTCGCGTCGAACGCCGCCAGCGCCGCCGCCTCGGCGACGACCGGCTGCGCGAGCGGCGGCGCCTCGTGGCGCAGCGCGTGCACGAACGCGTCGAGCGCCTCGGGCGTGCCGCAAACCTCGATCTCGACGCCGCGCCCGACGTTGGCCACCTGGCCGGTCAGGCCATGACGGTGCGCGAGGCGGTGGACGAAGGGCCGGAACCCGACGCCCTGCACCCGGCCGGTGACGACGACGCGCAGTCCCGCCCGCGCCGGTGCGGCCACCGTCATGCGGCCATGGCCTGCCGCTGCCCGGCGGCCCACCAGATGCGGCACGCGCCCTCGTCGGAGACCATGCACGGCCCGACCGGGTTGCGCGGCGTGCACGCGCGCCCGTAGAGCACGCACTCGTTCGGCTTCACGCGCCCGAGCACGACACGCGCGCAGTCGCAGCCCGGCGGCATCTGGCCGGCGCGTCGGCGCTGCGCGTCGTCGTCGAGCGCGAAGCGCCGCCGCGCGTCGGCGGCGGCGTACTGCGGCCGCAGCGCGTAGCCCGACGCGGCGATCGTGCCGATGCCGCGCCACGGCGCGTCGACGACGTCGAGCACGCGCTCGAGCACGGCGCGCGCGCCGGGGCTGCCGTCGTCGCGCACGAGCTCGCGGTAGCAGTTGTCGAGGAACGCGCGGCCCTCGATCGCCTGCCGCGCCACCGAGTACAGCGCGGCGAGCAGGTGGGCGGCACCGAAGCCGGCCACCGCCGCCGGCAGGCCGTGGCGCGCGGGCACGAAGCGCCACTCGGCCGCGCCCATCACGGTGGCCACGTGGCCGGGGGCGATCAGCGCGTCGAAGCCGGGCGCTCCGCTGTCGAGCAGCATCGCCACCGCCGGCCAGGTGCGGCGCCCGGCGAGCAGGATCGACAGGTTGGGCGGCAGCCCCTCGGCGACCAGGCTCGCCACCGGCGCCGTCGTCGTCTCGAAGCCGGCGGCGAAGAACACGACCTCGCGCTGCGGCAACTCGCGCGCGATCTGCGCGGCCTGCTGCGGCGACGCGACCGGGCACACGTCGGCGCCCGCGGCACGCGCCGCCTCGAGCGAGCGCGGCTCGCCGCGCGGCACGTTGCACGGCACGCGCAGCATGTCGCCGAACGCGACGAGCACGACGCGCTCGTCGAGCGCGAGGCGCAGCGCGCCGTGGATGTCCTCCTCCGGGCACACGCACACCGGGCAGCCGGGCCCGGGAATCAGCTCGATGGCCGCCGGCAGCGCGCGGCGCAGCCCGGCCATCGAGATCGAGCGCTCGTGGCCGCCGCACACGTTCATCACGCGCAGGCGCGGCGGCAGCGGCAGCGCGCGGATGCGCTCGAGCCAGCGCGCGGCGTCGTCAGCCACCGGACGCCCCCACGGCGGCAGCCTGCGCCTCCTCGGCGGCGAGCATCTCGTCGTACAGCGCCCAGGCCGAGCGCGCCTCGTCGGGCGAGATCTTCTGCAGCGCGTAGCCGACGTGCACGATCACCATGTCGCCCGGCACGACGTCGTCGTGCTGCAGCATGAACAGGCTGACGCGCCGCTCGATGCCCTTGGCCTCGCAGCGCGCCATCAGGCCGTCGATCTCCATCACCTGCATCGGAATGGCCAGACACATCGGCGTCGTTTCCTGCGGCGGCGTTCCCGGGGGGCGTGCGCACATGATAGGCACGCCGCGTGCACGCGGGCCCGACGCGGATTTGATCATCGTCAACTCGCGGCGGTACCCTGCCACCTAACGTTGGCCCAATGCCGTGCCCGCCGGATGGCGGCGGCGGCCGACAACGACGACCGAGGAGACCGACGACACGCCACGGCAGCGTGCTGGTGCTGGTGCTGGGCCTGGGCAACCGCCTGCTCAGCGACGACGCCGCCGGCCCGCTGGCGGTCGACGCGCTCGCCGCGTCGAGCGACACGCCGTGCGCCACGCGCCTGCGCGACGGCGGCACGATCGGGCCGGCGCTGCTGCCCGAGATCGAGGACGCCGCCGCGTTCATCGCCGTCGATGCCGCGCGCTTCGGTGCGGCCCCCGGCACGGTGCAGGTGTTCGAGGGCGACGCGATGGACCGCCAGCTCGGCGGGCGCAAGACCAGCGCGCACGAAGTGGCGCTGGCCGACCTGATGGCCGCCGCCGCGTTCCACGGCCGGCTGCCGGCGCGGCGCGCGCTGGTCGCCGTCGAACCGGCGACGACGGCGCTGGGGCTGGAACCGTCGCCGCCGGTGCAGGCGGCGGTGCCGCAGATGTGCGACGCGGTGCGCGACCTGCTCCGGCGCTGGCAGGCATGAACACCGCCACGACGCCCGACCCCGACGGCGACGCCCCCGGCCGCGGTCTCGTCGAGGCCGTGCTGCGCGAACTCGCCGAGCACCTGGCGCGGCTCGCGCAGGACGCACGGGCCACCGCCGCGATCGACCTGCGCAGCCTGCCGCTCGCCGACGCCGACCGCGCGGCGCTGCGCGCGCGCCTGGGCTCGGGCGAGGTGCGCGCGACGCTCGCGCTCGTCGGGCCGTCGCACGTCGAGGAGACGGGCTACGCGGGCGTGTGGTGGGTGCGCCACGACGGCGCGGGCGGCGACGTGCTCGCCGAGCACCTCGTCGTCGCGCGCGTGCCCGAGCTGCTGCTCGCGCACCCGGACGACGTCGCCGATGCCGCGCGGCGCCTGGGCACCGAACTGGCCGCCGCGGCGCCGTCGGCCGTGATCGTGGAGGACGCCGATGCCTGAGACGACCACCCTGGCCGAGCACCTGGCGCGACAAGGCGTCTCCCGGCGCGCGTTCCTGAAGTACGCGGCCTACGTCGGTTCGCTGATGGCGCTGCCGCCCGGCGCCGCCGCGCAGATGGCCGAAGGCCTGGCCAAGGCGCGCTGTCAGGCGGTGATCTGGGTGTCGTTCCAGGAGTGCACCGGCTGCACCGAGTCGCTGACGCGCACGTTCAGCCCGACGCTCGAGGACCTGATCTTCGACTTCGTCTCGCTCGACTACCACCATACGCTGCAGGCGGCCTCGGGCGACGCGGCGGAGGAGGCGCGGCGCCGCTCGATCGAGGAGAACAAGGGCAAGTACGTCGTCGTCGTCGACGGGTCGGTGCCGACGCTCGATGCCGGCTACTCGACGATCGCCGGTCACAGCAACGTCGACATGCTCGCCGAGACGGTCGAGCACGCGGCGGCCGTCGTCGCGGTGGGCACCTGCGCCGCTTTCGGCGGGCTGCCGGCGGCGCAGCCGAACCCGACCGGCGCGGTCGCGATCTCGGCGCTCGTCAAGGGCAAGCCGGTGGTCAACATCTCCGGCTGCCCACCGTTGCCGCAGGCGATGACGGGCACGCTGACGCACCTGCTGTCGTTCGGCCGGCTGCCCGAACTGGACCACCTCGGCCGCCCGCGCGCCTTCTTCGGCGAGTCGATCCACGACCGCTGCTACCGGCGGCCGTTCTGTTCTACAAGCGCGGCCAGTTCGCCAAGAGCTTCGACGACGCCGGCGCGCGCAAGGGCTGGTGCCTGTACGAGCTCGGCTGCAAGGGCCCGGTGACCTACAACGCCTGCGCGACGTCGAAGTGGAACGGCGGCGTGTCGTTCCCGATCCAGTCGGGCCACGGCTGCATCGGCTGCTCGGAGCCGGACTTCTGGGACATGGGCGGGCTGTACAAGCCGCTGGCCACCGACACGCGCTCGCGGCGCGTGATCCCGATCGCCGCCGGCGGCGGGCTGGTCGCCTGCGCGGCGGCCGCGTTCCTCGCACGCCGGCGCATGGCGGCCACCGCCGCGAAGGAGGACGCATGATGTCGCTGCTCGACTTCGCCCGCGGCCCCGCGCTGCAGGTCGCGATGGCCGTGTTCGTGTTCGGCACGCTGTGGCGCCTGGCCGGCGTGCTGCTGCTGCCGCGCATGCGCGACCGCTCGCCGCCGCGCGAGGGCGTGCCGCCGAGGCTCGCCGGCGCGCTGCGCACCGTCGTGCGCCGCATGTGGCCGCGCAAGGAGTTCCTGCCGCGCACGATGTTCTCGACGATCAACAGCTACGTGTTCCACCTCGGGCTCGCGATCGTCGTCTTCGGGCTGGCGCCGCACATCGTGTTCATCGACCACCTGTTCGCCGTGTCGTGGCCGGCGCTGCCGAGCGACCTCGTGCTCGGCGTCGGCGTGATCACGCTGGTGTCGCTGGTGGCCGCGCTCGTGCGCCGGCTCACGCACCCGGTCGTGCGGCTGCTGTCGCACGGCGGCGACTACGTCAGCTGGGTCGTCACCGCGCTGCCGGTGCTCACCGGGCTGATGACGACGACCGACCTCGGCGCGCGCTACGAGACGCTGCTCGCGTGGCACGTGCTGAGCATCGCGCTGTTCCTCGTCTGGTTCCCGTTCGGCAAGCTGATGCATGCGTTCCTGTTCGTGTTCTCGCGCGGCGCCACCGG
>JBBION010000264.1:0-4493 GCA_037443345.1 Rubrivivax sp.
GCTGCGGACGGCACGACGGTCGCAGCATGCCGACGGTGTCGCGCGAGGTGGGCCGGAGAACGCATGCCCGCGCCGCGTGCCACGCGCCGACCTCGGCAAGGGGGCATTCGTGAACGGCCGCAATTGGCCGAGAGCTGAAACTCAACGTCGGCTATCGGGCCCCTGGACCCAGTGCCTACGGCTCCTCGCCAAAGGCCGCATCGATGTCGCGGGCACTGCGCAGCACGCGCACGACGTCGATGCCGTCGCGGACCGGCGTGTAGAAGATGACGTACCGCCCGAACGGAAAACTGCGCAGATCGGCGGCCGGCTCTTTCCGCGCCCGGCCGATCAAGCCCTCTTGGGGAACTACAGCCAGCACCGTTCGAGCCAGTGCCAGGCCGGTGTGATCACGCCACGAGCGTCATGCCCGCCGCCTTCGCGGCACGGGCGTCGAAGGTCATAGTCGTCTGGCAGCCTTGCGCCTGCGCGATGCGCTCAATCAGGCAGTCCGCAAAATCGGCACCGCCAGTGGCGAAGCGCCGCTGCGCCTGCAGCACCAGGTCTGCGCGGTCGACCACGATCTCCTTGCTTCGCAGCAGCAGGTCCAGCGCTTCGGCCAATTGCTCGCGGTTCAGCCCGTAGCTGGACGACAGCACCCAGACAAGTTCGACGATAGCCACCAGCGTAACGAACCCCGGCTGCTCGCTCGTGAGGCTTTCGACCAGGCGAGTGGCCTTCGGTGACTGCTTGGGATCGTCCTGCATGATGTAGCGCACCAGGACGTTGGTATCCAGCCCGATCATCGCGCTCGCGCAGCCTGCGCCGCGATGGCGGCGTCCATCTCCTCGATCGAGACCGCGCGCGTGGGCTTGCCGAATCGTCCCTTGAGTTCGCGCACCGAGCGCGTGGCGGCGATCACCTCGAAGCGGCCGGGCTCGACCTGGACGAACTCGACCCGGTCACCGGCCTCGACGTTGAGGGCCCGGCGGACGTCGACCGGGATGGTGATCTGGCCCTTGGTGGTGAGGGTGGCGGTGGACATGCGGCTTCTCCAAATTCCTTACGTTATTGTAAGGTGTCCCCGCTGCGAGGATGCGGCGAGGAGGGGGAGGGTGGCTTCCCGGTCGGCGCCATATTGCGCGCTCGCGAGGGGGATCAGGAGGGGATTGATCCCAGGAGGGTTGCCGCCGAAGTCTTGCCAGCAAAGGATGAGAAAGTCACCCCCAGGTGCTGCGCCATCATGGGTGTATGGGCCGAGCGTCGGCGCCCGTCACGGCGGGCGTGGCGGGCCGGTCCATCGTGCAGCCGGCCGCTAGCGGCGTCGCGCGACCCAGTACGTCGCGCCGTCGATGCCGTAGCGCTCGGCGTGCGGCTCGTCGCGTGCGAGCTCGAAGCGGTCGCCCGGGTGCAGGTGGCGCGTCGTGCCGCCGCAGGTCAGCCACATCTCGCCCTGCGTGACGACGGCCTGGGCGGCGAACGGGTGCGTGTGCGTGTCGAGCACGGTGCCGGCGTCCCAGCGGCGCTCGAGCACCTCGTCGAAGCCTTCGGCGCGGGCGCGGGCCTCGAACTCGGCGAAGGTCGGCAGCGCCGTCATGGGCGCGTGCTCAGAACGGCGCGCTGTCGTCGGCCGGGGCGGCCGCCTTGCGCACGCGCACGGCCTTCTTCGCCGCCGGCGCCGGGGCGGCCACGGCGGCCGCAAGCGCAGACTCCGGCGTCAGCGCGGCAGTGGACGCGGGTGCCGCAGCCGCCTCGTCGGGCGCGATCACGCGCGTGTACGGAGCGAGCAGTTGCACGAGCTGGCCGTAGACCTTCGGGTTGCCGGCCACCACTTCGCGCTGGTAGAGGAAGTCGGCCTCGCCGGTGAAGTTGCCGATCAGGCCGCCGGCCTCGGTGACCATCAGCGAGCCGGCGGCGATGTCCCAAGGGCTGAGGCCCGTCTCGAAGAAGCCGTCGTACCAGCCGGCCGCGACGTAGCACAGGTCCAGTGCCGCCGCGCCCGGCCGGCGCAGCCCGGCGCAGTGCTGCATGACCTCCTCGAACATCTTCACGTAGCGCTTGAAGTTGTCGCCCTTGCGGAACGGGAAGCCGGTGCCGATCAGCGCGTCCTGGATGCGCGTGCGCTTGCTCACGCGCAGCCGCCGGTCGTTGAGGAACGCGCCGCGCCCCTTGCTGGCGACGAACAGGTCGTTGCGCGCCGGGTCGTAGACGACGGCCTGCTCGACCTTGCCGCGGTGCGCGAGCGCGATCGACACCGCGTAGACCGGAAAGCCGTGGATGAAGTTGGTCGTGCCGTCGAGCGGGTCGATGATCCACAGGTAATCGCTGTCCCTGGCGCCGCGCTCGCGGCCCGACTCCTCGGCGAGGATCGCGTGGCCGGGATAGGCGCCGAGCAGCGTGTCGATGATGGCCTGCTCGGCGGCGCGGTCGACCTCGGTGACGAAGTCGTTGGTGCTCTTGGCCGCGACCTTCAGCACGTCGAGGTCGAGCGAGGCGCGGTTGATGATCGCCCCGGCCGCGCGCGCCGCCTTGACGGCGATGTTGAGCATGGGGTGCAGCGACGACGACATAAGCAGGGCCTGGACGGGTGGACGAAGCGATTGGCAGGGGCAAAGAGCGCACGCGAGACAATGCGCCGCGTGAAGCCTGCAAGTGTACCGGCGCATGCCTGACGCCTTTTCGAGCGACGCGTCGAGAACGCCCTCGACGCGCTTCGTGCTGATGTACCCGAGCCACCCCGGCAACGTCGGCGCGGCGGCGCGCGCGATCAAGGTGATGGGCTTCGGCGACCTGGTGCTGGTGCAGCCGCGCTTCGACGACGTGCTGATCCGCGAGGAGACGGTGGCGATGGCCAGCGGCGCGGCCGACGTGCTGGTGCGCGCGCGCATCGTCGACTCGCTGGCCGACGCGCTCGACGGCATCACCTACGCCTGCGCCACGGCGATGACGCCGCGCGATTTCGGCCCGCCCACCTTCGCCCCGCGCGAGCACCTGAGCGCGCTCGCCGAACGTGGCGAGCACGTGGCCTTCGTGTTCGGCGGCGAGCGCTTCGGCCTGAGCAACGCCGACGTCTACCGCTGCCACGCGTGCCTGAGCATCCCGACGGCGCCCGGCTACGGCTCGCTGAACCTCGCGCAGGCGGTGCAGGTCATCGCCTACGAGTGGCGCCAGGCGCTCGGCGGCTTCGAGGTCGAGTCGCTGCCGGTCGAGGGCGAGGCGGCCGACGCGGCGTCGGTGCAGCAGTTGCTCGAGCACTGGCAGCAGGTGCTCGTCGAGATCGGCTACCTCGACCCGGCGGCGCCGAAGAAGCTCGTACCGCGGCTGAACCAGCTGTTCAACCGCGCGCGGCTGACGCGCGAGGAAGTGCACATCCTGCGTGGCATCGCGCGCGCCGTCGGCCGATCCCGAACCGGGCACGGTTGAGCGCCGGCGCATACACTGAGCTCCCGTCCCGCCTTCGGCGCCCCGCCATGTTCAGCCGCCTGCGTGAAGACATCGCCTGCATCCGCGAGCGCGACCCCGCCGCGCGCTCGTCGTGGGAGGTGCTCACCTGTTACCCGGGGCTGCACGCGCTGATCTGGCACCGGTTCGCCAACGCCTGCTGGCGGCGCGGGTGGCACTGGCTCGGGCGCTTCGTCTCGCACCTCGGTCGCATGCTGACCGGCATCGAGATCCACCCCGGCGCGACGATCGGGCGGCGCGTGTTCATCGACCACGGCATGGGCGTCGTGATCGGCGAGACGGCCGAGATCGGCGACGACTGCACGATCTACCAGGGCGTCACGCTCGGCGGCACGTCGCTCACGAAGGGCGCCAAGCGGCACCCGACGCTCGGTCGTGGCGTCATCGTCGGCGCCAACGCGCAGGTGCTCGGCGGCTTCACGGTTGGCGACGGCGCGCGCGTCGGCTCGGGGGCGGTGGTCGTCAAGCCGGTGCCGGCCGGCGCGACCGCGGTGGGCAACCCGGCGCGCATCATCGAAGCCGACGTCGACGCGCGCCGCGAGGCGGTGGCGGCCAAGATGGGCTTCTCGGCCTATGGCGTCACGCAGGGCGACGACCCGCTCGCGCAGGCGATGAAGGGCCTGATCGACAACGCCGCCGGGCACGAGCACCAGATCGCGCTGCTGTGGCAGGCGATCGAGAAGCTCGGCTCGCGCACGCGCGAGCTGCCGGCCGACGCGTGCGTGCCGCAGGACGCGCATACCACCGAGACGTTCGACGCCGAGCGGCTGAACCGGCTCGTCAAGTAGTCGGGCCGCGGCGCGCGGCGGCAGCGCGCGTCAGGCCGCCGTGCGCGGCGGCCGCTGCGCCGACTTCGGCCGGAACGCCTTGCACACTTCGTCGTGCGTCTCGAGGTACGGCCCGCCGACGAGGTCGATGCAGTACGGCACCGCGGCGAAGATGCCGTGCACCGGCGGCTCGGCCTTGGGCAGCCCCTCGAGCGTCTCGGCGATCGACTTCGGCTGGCCGGGCAGGTTGACGATCAGCGCCCGGCCGCGGATCACCGCGACCTG
>JBBION010000265.1:0-4490 GCA_037443345.1 Rubrivivax sp.
GCGGCGTGGCTGCGCGGCCGTGCGGCAGGCCGCTACACGATGGCCGACGTGCTCGGCCTCGGCGGCCCGGCCGGCTGAACCGCGGTCGAGGAATCGGACGCACGCGCCGGTCGCGACTGGCGGCGCCCGGCGCCGACGCGCCGCAGGCGGTGATCGCCAGCCAGCCGGCGTCCGCCGGCGCGGCGATGCGCGTGTCGAACGCGCCGGCCGTGCCCGCACCCGCGCCAGGCGTCGAGGGGGTGCTGATCCGTGACGCCCAGCTCGACCGCTACTTGCAGGCGCACAAGCAGTACGGCCCGCGCGCGGTGCTCGTGCCCGGTGGTGTCGTGCGCAGCACGGCGAGTGCCGTGCCGCAACGCTGACGCCGCCGACGATGCGAGTGCGTTCGCTGATCCGCGGCATCGCGCTGGCCGTCGCGGCCGGTTTCGTCTCGACGCCATGGGCCGCCGGTGCCCCTGCCGGCGCCGCGAATGCCGCCGACCCCGGGGCCTGGATCCAGCGCATCCACGAAGCGGTGGCCTACGGCAACTACCAGGGCACGCTGGTGTCGAGCGTCGGTGGCGTCGTCAGCAGTTCGCGCATCGCGCATTACTGCGAGGGTCGCCAGCAGTTCGAGCGCGTCGAGATGCTCGACGGCCAGACGCGCGTCGTCTACCGCCACAACGACCTCGTGCACACGCTGTGGCCGACGCAGCGGGTGGCCGTCGTCGAGCGCCGTGCCGAGATCGATGCCGGCCCGTCTCTGCTGCGCGTGCAGCCCGATGCGCGCGTGTTCGAGCGCTACGAGTTGCGCGCCGAAGGCGACGACCGCGTTGCCGGCCACGACACCGCGGTCTACCTGCTGCAGCCGCGCGACGACGCCCGCTTCGCGCAGCGCCTGTGGGTCGAGCGCCGCAGTGGCCTGTTGCTGCGCACCGACGTGCTGTCGGCCGACGGGCGCGTGCTCGAGAGCGCGGCCTTCAGCGATGTGACGATCGGCATCAAGCCTCAGCCTGATGTGGTGCTGCGGTCGATGAAGAAGCTCGACGGCTACCGCGTGCTGCGCCCGACGCTGGTGCCGACCGAGCTGGTCGCCGAGGGCTGGCAGATCGCGCCGGTGCCCGGTTTCGTCCAGGTCCGTGGCATGCGCCGCAGTGTGGCGCCGGGCGAGGCCGAGTCTGCCGACACGGTGTTGCAGGCGGTCTTCTCCGACGGCCTGACGCACGTGTCGGTGTTCATCGAGCCGTACCGCGAGGGTCGGCACCGGGCCGGGCAGACCGCGATCGGGGCGACGCACACGCTGATGAAGCGCCACGACCAGTGGTGGGTCACGGTGATGGGCGACGTGCCGATGGCCACCGTCGCGCGCTTCGCCGACGCGCTGTCGCGGCGGCGCTGAGCGCGGCAACGCCGTCCGCGTGCCGACGCCGAGCACCGAACGCCGACAAGGAGTGACGACGATGTCGTGGTTGCAGCAATCGAGGCAGCTTGCCGCCGGCGCTGCGCTGGTGGCCGTCCTGGTGGCCGCTTGGCCTGCGGGCGACGCCGCGGCGCAGCAGGTGGCGTTGCCGGACTTCACGGAGCTGGTCGAGCGCGTCGGGCCCGCGGTGGTCAACATCCGCACGCTCGAGCGCGGCCGCCAGGTCTCGCGCGCGACGCCCGAGCTCGACCCGAACATGGAGGAGTTCTTCCGCCGGTTCGGCATCCCGCTGCCGGGGCGTCCCGATCCGCGACGCGGCGCACCGGGCAACGACGAGCCGCGCCAGCGCGGCGTCGGCTCGGGCTTCGTCGTCAGTGCCGACGGCTTCGTGATGACCAATGCGCACGTCGTCGAAGGCGCCGACGAAGTCATCGTCACGCTGCCCGACCGGCGCGAGTTCAAGGCGCGCATCGTCGGCACCGACCGTCGCACCGACGTGGCCATCGTGAAGATCGAGGCCACCGGGCTGTCGACGGTGAAGATCGGCGACGTCAACCGCCTCAAGGTCGGTGAGTGGGTGGTGGCGATCGGTTCGCCGTTCGGGCTCGAGAACTCGGTGACGGCCGGCATCGTCAGCGCCAAGCAGCGCGACACCGGCGACTTCCTGCCCTTCATCCAGACCGACGTCGCGATCAACCCCGGCAACTCGGGCGGGCCGCTGCTGAACCTGCGTGGCGAGGTGGTGGGCATCAACTCGCAGATCTACAGCCGCTCCGGCGGCTTCATGGGCATCTCGTTCGCGATCCCGATCGACGAGGCGGTGCGCGTGTCGGACCAGCTGCGCCAGCACGGCCGCGTGATCCGCGGGCGCATCGGCGTGCAGATCGCGCCGGTGACGAAAGACGTCGCCGAAGCGATCGGGCTCGGCGAGGCCCGCGGTGCGCTGGTGCAGAGCGTCGAGGCCGGCGGCCCGGCGGACAAGGCCGGCATCGAGGCCGGCGACATCATCACGCGCGTCGATGGCCGCGTGATCGACAAGTCCGTGGACCTGCCGCGCATCGTCGGCGGCACGGCGCCGGGCACGCAGTCGAAAATCCAGGTCTTCCGGCGCGGCAGCTACCGCGACGTGACGGTGGCCGTGGTCGAGTTCGAGCCGGAGCGCCCGACTCGCGTGTCGCAGGCCCCGGCACCGGTGCCGAGCGCGACCAGTGCAATCGGCGCCGCCGTGTCGGACCTCAGCGACGCACAGAAGCGCGAGCTGAAAGTGCGCGGCGGCGTCGTCGTCGACGCGGTCGACGGCGCCGCGGCGCGCGCCGGGCTGCGCGAGGGTGACGTGATCCTGTCGGTCAACAACAGCGAGGTCAGCGACGCCAAGCAGTTCAATGCGCTGGTGACCAAGGCCGACAAGAGCCGGCCGATCAGCCTGATGGTGCGCCGCGGCGACTGGGTCAACTACCTCGTCGTGCGGCCCGTGGGCTGAGCCCACCGCCGGCGACGGCCACCGGCGCTGCGCCACGACAGACCCGACTGCCCTGTCGGGTCTTTCCGCTGGGTGGGAGTTGCGCGGCGGTCCCGGGACGCCAATTCAATCCGGCCCCAAGTCTTGGAAGTGTGTACGCGCTCACCAATTAACCGCCTTAAAGGCGATTGTCTCTGCTGGTGTCTACAATCTGCGGCGATGGCGACTGATTGGGGACGGTGCGAGGCCCGTCGAGGCGGGGCAAGTGCTCACATGAGGGGTCACCGGAATACTGTGGATAAGCTGTGGAAGGCAAAATCCTGTTGGTGCGCTGCAACGGCCGGAAAACAAGCATTGGCGCGGGTTCCAGCCGGAGGCTTTTGGCTACAATGAAGACCCAACAAGCAGTTGCCATACGTTTTGTTGGAAGGCGCGTCACCTCTTCGGCGCGCCTTATTTTTTTGCCCCGCACGGGCTGCTCGCCGCGTCGCCGACGCCCCACCTGAGTTCTCGCGACGGCCGCCCGTGCGCGGCCCGCGACGCTCCGCATCGTCCGATGGATCACATCCGCAACTTCTCGATCATTGCCCACATCGACCACGGCAAGAGCACGCTGGCCGACCGCATCATCCAGCGCTGCGGCGGGCTGTCGGAGCGCGAGATGGAAGCGCAGGTGCTCGACTCGATGGACATCGAGCGCGAGCGTGGGATCACGATCAAGGCGCAGACGGCGGCGCTGCAGTACACCGCGCGCGACGGGCGCACGTACCAGCTCAACCTGATCGACACACCCGGCCACGTCGACTTCAGCTACGAAGTGAGCCGTTCGCTGTCGGCTTGCGAAGGGGCGCTGCTCGTCGTCGACGCCAGCCAGGGCGTCGAGGCGCAGACGGTCGCCAACTGCTACACCGCGCTCGACCTCGGCGTCGAGGTGGTGCCGGTGCTCAACAAGATGGACCTGCCGCAGGCCGACCCGGCGCGCGCGAAGCAGGAGATCGAGGACGTCATCGGCATCGACGCCGCGGACGCGATCCCGTGCTCGGCCAAGACGGGCGAGGGCATCGAAGACATCCTCGAGGCCGTGATCGCGCGCATGCCGGCGCCGCGCGGCAAGGCCGACGGGCCACCGCGCGCGATGATCATCGACGCCTGGTTCGACAACTACGTCGGCGTCGTGATGCTGGTGCGCGTCGCCGACGGCGTGCTGAGAAAGGGCGACCGCATCCGGCTGATGGCCACCGACGCCGTGTATCCGCTCGAGCAGCTCGGCGTGTTCACGCCCAAGTCGCAGTCACGCGACGAACTGCGCGCCGGCGAGGTCGGCTTCCTGATCGCCGGCATCAAGGAGCTGGCGGCGGCCAAGGTCGGCGACACCGTCACGCTGGAGAAGAAGCTGCCGAACAACGCCGGGCCGGCGACCGAGCCGCTGCCGGGCTTCAAGGAGATCCAGCCGCAGGTCTTCGCCGGCCTGTACCCGACCGAGGCCAGCGAGTACGACTCGCTGCGCGACGCGCTCGAGAAGCTCAAGCTCAACGACAGCTCGCTGCGCTTCGAGCCCGAGGTCAGCCAGGCGCTGGGCTTCGGCTTCCGCTGCGGCTTCCTCGGCCTGCTGCACATGGAGATCGTGCAGGA
>JBBION010000266.1:0-4484 GCA_037443345.1 Rubrivivax sp.
CCATCGCCTCCTGCATCTCCCCGATCCGCGTGGCGCTGAAGCCGGCAGCGCCGACGCCGAGGGTGACGCACGGGCGTCGCGCCGTCGCCGCCGTGGCCGTCGTGCCGGCGGGCCCGAGGGTGCGGAGGGCGTCGAGGCGCCGGACCGCTTCGAGGGTGGCTCGATCCCCAGCCCGCTGCAGCAGACCTACGACAAGCGCGCGCTGCAGCGCGAGCGCCAGTTGCGGCGCGAACCCGACGAGGACGGCCCGATCCCGAACCCGCTGCAGCAGACCTACGACAAGCGCTTCGTGCAGAAGGAGCGGCCACCGGGCGGCAACCGCCGTCCCGGTGCCAAGGCGGGCGCCAAGGGCGGCGGCAAGCCGGGTGCGAAGGGCGGCGGTGGCGCGCCACGCCAGCCCGACCCGATGCAGACCTCGGTCGGCTACATCGGCGCCGACGCGCTGCAGCGCAAGGCGCGCTCGGGGCGTGGCGGTGGAGGCGGGGGCGGCCGTCGCGGCGGACGCTGACGCGAAGCGCACGCCAGCGCCGCAGCGGGCCTCCCGTCTACAATACAAAACTTTGCCAAGTTCTTGATTCAGGAGAATAAAGTCATGGCCATCGAGCGCACCCTCTCGATCATCAAGCCCGACGCGGTCGCGAAGAACGTGATCGGTCAGATCTACGCACGGTTCGAGGCCGCCGGGCTGAAGATCGTCGCCGCCAGGATGGTGCACCTGTCGCGCGCCGAAGCCGAGGCGTTCTACGCGGTGCACAAGGCGCGTCCGTTCTTCAACGACCTCGTCGGCTTCATGATCTCGGGCCCGGTGATGATCCAGGTGCTCGAGGGCGAGAACGCGATCGCGAAGAACCGCGAGCTGATGGGCGCCACCGACCCGAAGAAGGCGGCCAAGGGCACGATCCGCGCCGACTTCGCCGACAGCATCGACGCCAACGCGGTGCACGGCTCCGACGCGCCGGAGACCGCCGCCGTCGAGGTGGCGTTCTTCTTCCCAGGCATGAACGTCTACTCGCGCTGACGACATGGCGCCCCCACGCTCGAATGGCTCGCTGCCCCCCGAGGGGGCGCAGCTCGCGTGGGGGCGGTCCGGCGCCCGCTGACATGGCCGTCAACCTGCTCGACTTCGACCTCGACGGGCTGGCGGCCTACTGCGCAAGCCTGGGCGAGAAGCGCTTCCGCGCTGTCCAGCTGTTCCGCTGGATCCACCAGCGTGGCGAGTCCGACTTCGCGAAGATGTCGGACCTCGCGAAGTCGCTGCGAAGCAAGCTCGCCAGCACCGCGGAGGTCCGCGGCCTGCCGCTGATCAGCGAGCACCGCAGCGCCGACGGCACCGTCAAGTGGCTGTTCGACGTCGGCGGCGGCAACGCGGTCGAGACGGTCTACATCCCCGAGGACGAACGCGGCACGCTGTGCGTTTCGTCGCAGGCCGGCTGCGCGGTCGGCTGCCGCTTCTGCAGCACCGGCCACCAGGGCTTCAGCCGCAACCTGAGCACCGGCGAGATCGTCGCCCAGCTGTGGTTCGCCGAGCACCGGCTGCGTGCGCCGAGCGGCGAGAGGGTGATCGACAACGTCGTGATGATGGGCATGGGCGAGCCGCTGCAGAACTACGCGGCGCTCGTGCCGGCGCTGAAGGTCATGCTCGACGACCATGGCTACGGCCTGTCGCGCCGCCGCGTGACGGTGTCGACGTCGGGCATGGTGGCGATGATCGACCGCCTGCGAGAGGACTGCCCGGTCGCGCTGGCGGTGTCGCTGCATGCCCCCAACGACGCGCTGCGCAGCGAGCTCGTGCCGCTGAACCGCAAGGACGGCCTCGACGCGCTGCTCGACGCCTGCGTGCGCTACCTCGAGCGCGCGCCGCGCGACTTCGTGACCTTCGAGTACTGCATGCTCGACGGCGTCAACGACAGCGACGCCCAGGCGCGCGAGCTGGTGCGGCTCGTCAAGGGCCGCGTGCCGTGCAAGTTGAACCTGATTCCGTTCAACCCTTTCCCGGCGTCGGGGCTGAAGCGCTCGCCGCGCGAGCGCGTGGCCGCCTTCGCGCGCCTGCTGCAGGATGCAGGCATCGTCACGACGATCCGCAAGACCCGCGGCGACGACATCGACGCCGCCTGCGGCCAGCTCGCCGGCGAGGTGCAGGACCGCACGCGGGTGCACCTGCGCCTCGTGCGCACGCCGCTGCGCGCCGCGGCCCCGGCCGCGCCCACGGGCGCCGCCTGAGCCTCCAGCCGCACGACCACGCCGAACGACGAGACCGCGAGGAGCCCGCCGCCCCATGCCTGCCACCGTCCGCCCGATGCCGACTTCCCCCGCCCGCGGCGCCGCGACGTGGCTGGCCCTGACGATCGCCGCGCTGGGCGCCTTGCTGGGCGCCGGCTGCGCGACGTCGGACGGCGCCGGCGGCAGTACCGAGCTGCGCACCGCGTCGGACCTCACGGACGCCGAGCGCCGCGCGCGCGTGCGTGTCGAGCTCGCCAGCGCCTATTTCGCCCGCGGCCAGACCGAGACCGCGCTCGACGAGATCAAGCAGGCGCTCGCGGCCAAGCCCGACTTCGCCGACGCCTTCAACCTGCGCGGGCTCGTCTACGCCAGCCTCGGCGACGTGAGGCTGGCCGACGAGAGCTTTCGCCGCGCGATCGAGCTGGCGCCGCGCGACGGCGACACGATGCACAACTGGGCCTGGGTGATGTGCCAGCAGCGGCGCTACGCCGAGTCCGACGCGATGTTCGCGCGTGCGCTCGAGCTGCCGAACTACCGCGGCGTCACGCGCACGCTGCTCGCGCGCGGCGTGTGCCAGGCGCGCGAAGGGCGCTACGAGCTCGCCGAACGCACGCTGGTGCGCTCGTACGAGCTGGACCCGGCCAACCCGGCGACCGGTTTCAACCTCGCCGAGGTGCTGCTGCGGCTCGGGCGGTACGAGCGCGCGCGCTTCTACGTCGCGCGGGTCAACGCGGTGCCCGAGCAGGTCAACGCGCAGACGCTGTGGCTGGCCGCGCGCATCGAGCACAAGCTGGGCAACGCCGGCGGCGTGGCCGACTACGGGCGGCAGCTGCGCGGCCGCTTCCCGCAGTCGCCCGAGGCGGCGGCGTTCGAGGGTCGTCGTTTCGATGACTGAGGCCGCTGCCGAGCCGGCGCCGCCCGCCGGCGAGCCGCCGGCGCCCCCCGCGAGCGCCGGGGCGCTGCTGCGCGCGGCGCGCGAGCGCCAGGGCCTGCACATCGCGGTGCTGGCGACGACGATCAAGGTCGCGCCGCGCAAGCTCGAGGCGCTCGAGGCCGACCGCTACGACGAACTGCCCGACGCCGCGTTCGTGCGCGCGCTCGCGCAGACGGTGTGCCGGGCACTGAAGATCGACCCCGAGCCGGTGCTCGCGCTGCTGCCGCGCCCGCGCGGCGCCGAGCGCCTCGACCACGTCGCCAGAGGGCTGAACGCGCCGTTTCGCGAGCGGCCCGGCCGCGAGGAGGGCGCCGAGCTGACCTTCGTCAACCGGCCGATCTTCTGGGCGCCGGCCATCGTGCTGCTCGCCGCCGCCGTGGTCTACCTGCTGCCGCAGAACCTCTTCGCGCCGTCGGGCCGCGAGACGCCCGACGCCATGGTGCGCGTCGAGGCGCCGGCACCCGTGCCCGCCCCGCCCGCCTCGCAGCCGGCGCTGCCGGCCGACGCGACCGCGTCCGAGGCGGCCGCACCGGCGGTCGTCGAGACCGTGCACGACACGCCGCCGCAGCCCGCGGCCGTGGCGGCCGCGCCGGCGGCCGACGCGCTGCTCGTGCTGCGCGCCAGCGAGGAGTCGTGGGTCGAAGTGCGCGACCGCGGCGACAACCTGCTGCTGTCGCGCACGCTGCAGGCGGGCGAAAGCGTCGGCCTGAACGGGGCCTTGCCGCTGCGCGCGACAATCGGCAACGTCTCCGGCACCACGGTGACGTTCCGCGGGCAGGTGGTCGACCTGAGCGCCCGCGCGCGCGACAACGTGGCGCGGATGAACTTCGAGTGACCCGTGACCCGCGCAGCCGCGTGAATCCGATGGATGCCATGATCCGACCGCAGCCCGAGACCGGACCCGACGATGGCGCGATCGATGCCGCGCAGCCCGCGCCGCGCCGCTCGCGCCAGGCGCGCGTGGTCTGGGGCAGCCGCGTCGTGACGATCGGCGGCGACGCGCCGGTGCGCGTGCAGTCGATGACGAACACCGACACCGTCGACGTCATCGAGACGGCGATCCAGGTCAAGGAACTCGCGCTGGCCGGCTCCGAGCTCGTGCGCATCACGGTCAACACGCCCGAGGCGGCGGCGGCCGTGCCGCACATCCGCGACCAGCTCGACCGCATGGGCATCGACGTGCCGCTGGTCGGCGACTTCCACTACAACGGCCACCGTCTGCTGACCGACTTCCCGGCGATGGCGCAGGCGCTGTCGAAGTACCGCATCAACCCGGGCAACGTCGGCAAGGGCGACAAGAAGGACCGCCAGTTCGCGATGATGGTCGAGG
>JBBION010000267.1:0-4472 GCA_037443345.1 Rubrivivax sp.
AGAACGCCGGGTCCGGGTTCAGCTGGAACGGCTTGCTCGCGAGCCCGTAGAACGACTCGTACATGGGCTAGTTGAACCGGTAGCTGAACGTGCCGATCAGCGCGTTCTCGGTGTAGGGACGGGTGTCGCTGTCGAACGAGACGTGGCGGCCCGACAGCGCCAGGTTGCTGCGCCGGCCGGTCTGCGTCGTCCACGTCAGCGTCACCGTGCGCTGGCGCGTGCGCTGCGTGTCCAGCTCGCCTTCGTTGCGCTGCTCCGACAGCGTCAGCGTCGCTGCCGACACGGCCGACAGCCGGTGCGCGAGGTTGATGCTGACCCCCTGCTGGCGCACGAAGTCGGTGTTCTCGAAGTCGTCGCCGACGCCGGTGGACAGCGTGTCGAGCCGGCGCGTGCGCGTGTTCGTCAGCGTCACCGTCACCGTCGTGCGCCGCCCGAGCAGCGCGAACGACAGCGACTGGCTCTCCTGCAGGGTCGCCGCACCGAACAGGACGTCGGCGAATACGAGCGTGCCGGGGGCGATGCCGTTGGACTGCAGGAACGCCAGCACGAGCTGTTCGCGCTTGAGCGGGTCGGGCTCGATCGACGCGAACTGGGCGAACAGCAGGTCGAACACCGTCGTCACCGCCGCGGTGCCGCGACCGTTGACCTCGTTGACATCGCGAACGGCGCGCAGCGTCCATGCCGTACGTGGCGTGCGGTGCTGGAACGACACGTTGTAGCCGGTGCCGAAGAAGCGGTCGTCGACCTGGGCCGAAACCGACGTGCGAACCGTGGGACGCCAGTCGAAGCCGACGCCGTAGCGGTCGTAGCGCGTCCTGTCGACGGTGCGGTAGTCGTTCCAGTCGGCGCCGGCGTTGGCGCGCACGACGAACTCGGGCACGACGCGGTACGACACGCTGCCGAGCACGCTGGCGGCCTCGGTGCGGCGGCTGGCGTCGAAGTCGCTGACGGTGCGCGTGGCCACCAGGCCCCACCCCAGGCGCCCGAAGCTCGAGCCGCTGGTGAGCGAGACCTGCGCCGAGTCGGACGTGGCGCCGAACCGCGACGAGTCCGGCGCGAAGGTCTGCGAGCGCGACACCCGCGCGGTGAAGTCGGCGGCGCTACCGAGCCGCGCGACGAAGTACGGAGACAGGCTGTAGGTGTAGACCTGGGTCGTGTCGGCGCCGGGCAATCCACCGGGCGTCTGCTGGCCGAACGCCGTCGTGAGCTGCTGCGACGCCTGCGCGGTGGCGTCGAGGAACAGGTGGTTCTCGATCAGCTCGAGCCCGCCGGCACTGTTCAGGCTCAGCCGGTGCTGGATCTCGCTCCTGTCGCTCTCGCGCGCGTAGACGACACCGTTGAGCGCGTAGTCGACCGAGCCCTGCGCCCGTGGCCCGCGCGCGCTGGCGCGCACCGCCGGCGTGACCTGCGTGATCGCCTCGGCCTTGCCGTCCTGGTCGAGGCTGCCGTTGTCGGTGATCGTCTGCGAGACCGTGATGCTCGGCTGGACGTAGTACTTCAGACCACCGCCGGACTGGGCGTGCGCGCTGCAGGCGATGCCCGCGGCAACCGCCAGCGCGCTGCCCCGCAGCGTCTGCCGGAACACCCGCCGCCGGGCACGACCGGCCGGCCCGCCCGCCGCACGGGCGCGCCGGGCCTCGGCGTGTTGCGGTTGCATCGTCACGTCGCCGGCTTGGGCTCGCCCGACCGACCGTGGCTGGAGCCGTGGCCGTAACCGTAGCCGTAACCGTACGACGCCTCGGTCTCGCTGCGCACCTGGTTGAGCAGCATCAGCCGCACCGGGCACTGGTCGATCGTCTCGAGCGCGGCCTGCACGTCGCTCTGCTTCGTGCGCCCGGCCTGCACCACCATCACGATCTGGCCCATGTTCGTCGCCAGCACGCGGGACTCGGTGGTCATCAGCAGCGGCGGCGAGTCGAAGATGATGATGCGGTCGGCGTAGCGGTTGGCCATCTCGTCGAGCAGGCGGCGCATGCCCTCGCTGGCCAGCATCTCGGTGGCGCGCTGGTGCGGCGTGCCGCTGGGCAGCACGCTGAGCTTGTCGACATTCGTCCTCAGCAGCACGTCGTGCATCTGCGCCGAGCCGTCGATCAGGTCCAGCAGCCCCGGCCCTTCGGGCACACCCAGGTTGCGCAGCACCGAGGGGCGGGCGACGTCGGCGTCGACGAGCATCACGGTGTGGTCGAGCTCGGCCGCGATGCTCATCGCCAGGTTGATGGCGGTGAACGTCTTGCCCTCGCCGGCCAGCGCGCTGGTGATCATGATCAGGTTGGCGTGGTTCAGCGTCGACGCGCCCTTGCCGGCGGCGTTCTGCAGCAGCGGGCGCTTGATGACGCGGAACTGGTCGGCCAGCCGGGAGCGCGGCGCATTGGGAACGACGACGCCGTTGCGCGCGATCAGGTCCAGGTCCAGGTCGATGCGGCGCGACGTGACCGCGGATGCGGCCGGCGCCGCGACGGTCGCCGCCGGCGTCACGGCCGACGCCACGGCTGCAGCGTCGGCGGCCGGTGCGACTTCGGGCACCTCGACGCCGGCGGCGCGCAGTTGCGCGAGGCGCTGGGCCGCTTGTTCGATCAGGCTGCTCATGCGTGCCTCACACCGCGCGTTGGGCCATGAAGGCCATGACGGCCATGCCCGCCATGAACAGCAGCACCAGGCTGCCCGACGCCGACCAGAACTTCAGCAGTTCGAGCCTCTGCCGGCGCCGCCCGGCGTCGCTGACCACCGCCGACACGACGCCGATCAGCGGCAGCTGCGTCTTCAGCCGCAGCTCGCCGCCGTCGTGGAACACCGGCCGCAGCTGGCTCGCCGCGAAAGCCAGGAACACGGCAATGCCCAGCCCCGCCGCCAGCGCCAGCGGCATCAGCAGCAGGCGGTTCGGTGCCACCGGCTTCGGGTTGACGCGCGGCGGGTCGATCAGGCGGAACTCGGCCACGCCGGCGGCCACCTCGAGCTCGCCCGACATCGCCGCAGACTCGCGCCGCGCGACGAGGTCGTCGTAGTTCTTCTTGTGGATCGCGTAGTCGCGGTTGAGCTGCGCCAGCTCGGCCTCGAGCGCTGGCGAGGTGCGCAGGTTCGCGATGGCCTGCTGGTGGCGCGACGAGATCTCGCCGACGCGTGCACGAAGCGAGGCGACCTGCACCTCGGCCGAGGCCACCATCTGGCCGAGCTGCTGGACCATGAAGGAGCCGTTGCCACCGCCGGGGTCGCCGGCCGGCGCGTTGGCCGCGGCGGCCTTGGCCTCCTCCTGCAGACGGGCGACTTCCTTGGCCCGCTGGTCCTCGAGGTCCTTGAGCAACCGCCGCGCGCCGACCACGTCGGGGTGCTGGTCGGTGTAGCGAAGCAGCAGGCCGTCGAGGTTGCGCTTGGTCGCGTCGATGCGCGCGTCGATCTCGGGCGTGGACACCGCCATCGCCGGGCTCTGCAGCAGCCCGCCGCCCATCGGCGCGCCGCCGCCCTTCTTGATGGCGTCGAGCTGCGCCTTGGCCGCGTCGCGCGCGTTCTCCGCCTCGCGCAGCTGCATGCGCGCCTGATCGAGCTGCGTCGCCAGCGCGCTCACGCGAGCCAACGAGTCTTCCCCGCCCGTGACCAGCTGGCGATCGATGTTGCGCAGCCGGAACTCCTTGAGTCGCGCCTCGGCCTCCTCCAGCCGCTGCTCGTACTGCTTGATCTGCTCGTTGATGAAGGCCTTGGCGACATCGGAGTCGCGGCGCGTCTGCCCCAGGCTCGACTCGACGAAGATCGACACCAGCGACTGAATCACGCGCTGCGCCTTCTCGCGGTCGGAGTTGCGGTACGAGAGGTTGTAGAGGTTGTCGCCGCGCGCCTGGCTG
This sequence comes from Rubrivivax sp., assembly GCA_037443345.1. Lineage (GTDB taxonomy): Bacteria > Pseudomonadota > Gammaproteobacteria > Burkholderiales > Burkholderiaceae_C > Calidifontimicrobium. The sequence continues at coordinate 3,834 of JBBION010000267.1, forward strand.
ATGCGCAGGTCGGACATCAGGTCGGTGATCAGCTGCTCCTGCTGCGCCTTCGTCTTGGCGTCGAGGTCCAGGTCCGCCATGCGGATCAGCTTCTCGACGTTGGGCCGACTGATCAGCGTGCGGCTGAGCAGCGACACCTGCTGCTCGACGTTGGGCTGGATCGCCAGCCCCGACATCAGCGGCTTGAGGATCGACTGCGTGTCGACGTAGATGCGCGCCGAGGCCTCGTACTGGTCGGGGATCTTCAGCACCACGGCCACGCCGACGGCCGTGACGACCCACGACACGATCAGCGCGGGCCAGCGGTACTTCCACATCCCGCGCAGGACGGTCTGCAGCTGCTTGAGGAGCTCTTCCATCTGGTGGTCCGGTGGTACCGCCGCAGGCGGCGCCAGGCGCCGCCCGCGTCAGGCGATGGGGAAGGTCAGAACCAGCTCTCGGGAATGATCAGGATGTCGCCCGGCTTGACGTCGACGTTGGCCGACACGTCGCCGCGCTTGAGCAGGTCGCGCAGGCGCACCGAGTACTGCTTGTTGCCCTCCGAGGTGCGCAGGATCGTCGCCTTGTTGCCGTCGGCGAAGTCCGTCAGGCCGCCGACGGCGATCATCACGTCGAGCAGCGTCATGTTCTGCTTGTACG
>JBBION010000268.1:0-4464 GCA_037443345.1 Rubrivivax sp.
CAGCGGCGTGCGCGCCTCGTCGATCAGGATCGAGTCGACCTCGTCGACGATCGCGTAGTTCAGCCCGCGCGCGACGCGGTCTCGCGTCTCGTAGACCATGTTGTCGCGCAGGTAGTCGAAGCCGAACTCGTTGTTCGTGCCATACGTGACGTCGGCGGCGAACGCGGCCTGCTTCTCCTCGCGCTGCATGCCCGGCACGTTGACGCCCACCGTCAGACCGAGGAAGCCGTACAGCCGACCCATCCACTCGGCATCGCGGCGCGCGAGGTAGTCGTTGACGGTGACGACGTGCACGCCCTTGCCCGACAGCGCGTTCAGGTACACCGGTAGCGTCGCGGTCAGCGTCTTGCCCTCGCCCGTGCGCATCTCGGCGATGTTGCCCTCGTGAAGCGCGATGCCGCCGATCAGCTGCACGTCGAAGTGGCGCATCTTGAGCACGCGCTTGCCGGCCTCGCGCACGACCGCGAACGCCTCCGGCAGCAGCGCGTCGAGCGCCTCGCCCTTGGCCAGCCGCGCGCGGAATTCGTCGGTCTTGGCGCGCAGCGCCACATCGTCGAGCCTCTCGTACTGCGGCTCGAGCGCGTTGATGCGCTCGACGGTGCGGCGGTACTGCTTGAGCAGGCGGTCGTTGCGCGAGCCGAACAGGGCGGTCAGGACGTTGAGCATGGGCAGGCGGGGTCGTCGTGCAGGCGGGCGGCGGGCGTGCAGTCGTGGGCGATGCGCGTGGCGAGAACGGCGCGGCATCCTGCGCACCGCGCGTCGTCGGGCGCCACCCGCGCCCGACCCGGCGTGCGGGCGCGGCCCTCGCGGCAGCGCCGTCGCACCGCAAGCGCCCGCGACAAAGCGAGTCAGTTTAGCACCCGGGGCCGACGCCCCGACCCCTTCGCGCGGGACCGCCCAACCGGCGCGGCACGCGGGGGCTACACTGGTTCGCATGACGACCCGTTCGCCGTTTCCGCCGCGCGGCGCCGCCGTGATGCCGCCGACGGCGCTGCCGCTCGAGCGGGCGATCGCGGCCAGCGCGCCGCTCGCGCGGCTGGGCGAGCGGCTGCGGCAGTCGCAGGGCCGTCATGCCAGCATCGTCGGCGTGCTGCCTGCCGCACTGCGCGAGAAGGTGCAGCCGGGCCCGGTCGACGAGCGGCAGTGGGTGCTGCTGGCAGGCAATGCGGCGGTGGCCGCCAAGCTGCGCCAGTGCCTGCCGAGCGTGGAGCAGGCGCTGCGGGAGGCCGGCTGGCCGCCGCTGGAGATTCGCGTGCGCGTGCGGCGCGCCTAGCACGGCCGCCGGGCACCGCACGCCGGCGTGGTGCCGGCTGTCAGAGTCGAACTGACGACCTTCCGCTTACAAGGCGGGTGCTCTACCAGCTGAGCTAAGCCGGCCGCGATCTCGCAGACAATTGTAGGAGGCGCCCTTCGCGCCGGCTCACTTGACGCGCTTGAGCGACGGCCGTGCAGGCGGATGGTCGTCGGGCGACTCGTCGCCGCCGTCGGGCTCCTGCGACGGTGTCTCGACGGTCCCCTCGACGCTGGCCAGGCGCAGCCCGCGCGGGAGCGGCGCGGTGCGCGGTGCCAACGGGGCCGCAGGCGCCGCCGGGGCCGAAGGCGCTTCGGCCGGCGCACCGCCCGTCGGCAGCGGGAACGCCATGCCTTGCCCGTTCTCGCGGGCGTAGATCGCGACGACGTGGTCGATGGGCACGACGATCTCGCGCGCGGCGCCGCCGAAGCGGGCCTTGAACTCGATCACGTCGTTGCCGAGCTTGAGTCCCGAGGTGGCCTCGAAGCCGACGTTGAGCACGATCTCGTCGTTCTTGACGTACTCGCGCGGCACCTGGACGCTGTCGTCGACGTACACCGCGATGTACGGCGTGAACCCGTTGTCGGTGCACCAGTCGTGCAGCGCGCGAATCAGGTAGGGCCGGGTCGAGGTGCCCTGCGACTCGGGGGCCGTGGGGGGCGAAGTCATCGCGACCGGTGCGGCGTCACTTGCGCATCACCTTCTCGGACGGCGTCAGCGCCTCGATGTAGGCGGGGCGCGAGAAGATGCGCTCGGCGTACTTCAGCAGCGGCAGCGCGTTCTTGCTCAGGTCGATGCCGTAGTAGTCGAGGCGCCACAGCAGCGGCGCGATCGCGACGTCGAGCATCGAGAAGTCGTCGCCGAGCATGTACCTGTTCTTCAGGAAGATCGGCGCGAGCTGCGTCAGGCGGTCGCGGATCTGCGAACGCGCGCGCTCGATCTGCTTCTCGGTGGGCTTGACGCCGCGCGACTCGAGGACGTTGACGTGGGCGAACAGCTCCTTCTCGAAGTTGAGCAGGAACAGCCGCACGCGCGCGCGCGCCACCGGGTCGCCGGGCATCAGCTGCGGGTGCGGGAAGCGCTCGTCGATGTACTCGTTGATGATGTTCGACTCGTACAGGATGAGGTCGCGCTCGACCAGGATCGGCACCTCGTTGTACGGGTTCATCAGCGCGATGTCTTCCGGCTTGGCGAACAGGTCGACGTCGCGGATCTCGAAGTCCATGCCCTTCTCGAACAGCACGAAGCGGCAACGGTGCGAGTAGGGGCAGGTGGTTCCTGAGTACAGCACCATCATGGCAGCGGGATCCTTCTCATCGTGGACGGCACGCGAGTCGCGCACCGCCTGAAAGCAAGATGCGCAGCAGGCGCGTGCGCCTTGCTGCGCGGGGGGCCGACGCTCGCGCGGCGGCCGTGTTCGGGCTTACTTGACGTCTTTCCAGAACGCGGCGTTCAGCCGCCACGCGATCACGGTAAACAGGGCCAGGAAGATCAGCACGACGACGCCGATGCGCACGCGGTCGGCGCGCATCGGCTCGCCCATCCAGTGCAGGAACGCGACCAGGTCGCCGACCGCCTCGTCGTACTGCTGCGACGTCATCGTCCCAGGCTTGACCTGCTCCCAGCGGCCGGTGAAGACCTCGACCTCGTGGCCGTGCTCCATGCGCTTGTCGAACACGGGCCGGCGCTCGCCCTGCAGTTCCCACAGCACGTGCGGCATGCCGACGCTGGGGAACGCGAGGTTGTTCCAGCCGGTGGCCTTGGTGTCGTCGCGGTAGTAGGTGCGCAGGTAGGTGTACAGGTAGTCGGCCCCGCTGCCCATGCCGACGGCCGAGCGCGAGCGCGCGATCACGGTCAGGTCGGGCGGCACGGCGCCGAACCACTCCTTCGCGTCGCGCGGGTTCAGCGAGACCTTCATCAGTTCGCCCACCTTGTCGGTGGTGAACATCAGGTTGGCCTTGATCTGCTCGTCGGTGAGGCCGATGTCGCGCATGCGGTTGTAGCGCATGAACGCGGCGGCGTGGCAGTTCAGGCAGTAGTTGACGAACAGCTTGGCGCCGTTCTGCAGCGCCGCCAGGTCGTTGGCCTTCTGCGTCGGGAAGCGGTCCCAGGCGATGCCGCCGCCGGCGGCGAAGGCGCTGCCGGCGAACGCGAGCGCGGCCAGCAGCGACACGATCAGCTTCTTCATCTGGTTTTCTCCGTCGACCGCGTCAGTGCGCCTTGAAGACCACGCGGTCCGGCACCGGCTTGAACTCGCCGATGCGGGTCCACCACGGCATCAGCAGGAAGAAGGCGAAGTAGAACAGCGTGCCCACCTGCGACACGAGCGTGCCGATGTCCGACGGGGGCTTGATGCCGAGGTAACCCAGCACGACGAAGAACACGACGAACGCGGCGTACAGGTACTTGTGCCACGTCGGGCGGTAGCGGATCGAGCGCGCAGGGCTGCGGTCCAGCCACGGCAGGAAGAACAGGATGATCACCGCGCCGCCCATCACGACGACGCCCCAGAACTTGGCGTCGAAGGTCTTGAGCAGCGCGATCGACACCAGCGCGGCGACGGCGACGCCGACCTTGCCCTTGCCCGACAGCCCGCCGGCGATCACGGCGGCCACGCCGGCCAGCGCGATCAGGATGGCCAGCACGTTGACGAACGGGTCGGTGGTCGCGCGCAGCATCGAGTAGTACGGCGTGAAGTACCACACCGGGGCGATGTGCGCCGGCGTCTTCAGCGGATCGGCGGGGATGAAGTTGTTGAACTCGAGGAAGTACCCGCCCATCTCCGGCGCGAAGAACACGATCGCCGTGAAGATCATCAGGAACACCGACACGCCGACGATGTCGTGCACCGTGTAGTACGGGTGGAACGGAATGCCGTCGAGTGGCTTTCCGTTGGCGTCCTTCTTGGCCTTGATCTCGATGCCGTCGGGGTTGTTCGAGCCCACCTCGTGCAGCGCGATGATGTGCGCCACCACCAGGCCGAGCAGCACCAGCGGGATCGCGATGACGTGGAAGCTGAAGAAGCGGTTCAGCGTCGCGTCGCTGACGACGTAGTCACCGCGGATCAGCAGCGCCAGGTCCTCGCCGACGAAGGGCACGGCGGCGAACAGGTTGACGATCACCTGCGCGCCCCAGTAGCTCATCTGGCCCCACGGCAGCAGGTAGCCGAAGAA
>JBBION010000269.1:0-4457 GCA_037443345.1 Rubrivivax sp.
ACCGTCACGCGCGACCTGACGCTGCCGCACGCGGTGGCCGACGCCGCCGCGATCCGTGGCGCCGCAGGGCAGTGCCTGAAGCGCGTCGAGCTGTCGCGGCGGCTGCGGCTGCTGGGCGTGCGCGTGGCGTCGCTGCAGCGCCTGGAGGCAGTGGCCTGACGCGCAATGGCCACGCTGCACCCTGGTGCGGCATCCGGTCGCGGCCCGAGGATGAGCCTTGCCCCACCCGACGCCGTGCGCTCCGCTGCAAGCCCCCCCCCGGAAAGAAGACGGCGGCCCGCAGGCCGCCGTCGTTCATCGTCGTGGCGACGCCGTCACTTGCCCGGGACCTTGCCCTCGACGCCCTTGACGAAGAAGTCGACACTGTCCTTCCAGGCGCGGTCGGCCTTCTGGTCCTTGGCCAGCCGCTCCTTGCCGGTGTTGTCGACGATCGGGCCGGTGAAGGGCTCGAAGCTGCCGTCCTTCAGGCCGGCCTTGATCTCCTCGACGCGCTTCTTCGCGTCTTCGGGCACGACGTCGGCGATCTTGATCAGGTCATTGAGGCCTTCCTTGACGCCCCACACCGTGCGCTCGACCTTCCAGGTGCCGTTCACCACCTCGTCGACCGCCTTGATGTAGTACGGGCCCCAGTTGACGACGGCGCTGGCCAGGTGCGCGTTCGGCGCGAACGCGCTCATGTCGCTGTCCCAGCCGAACGCGAACTTGCCGTTCTTCTCGGCCGTCTGCAGCACGGCCGTCGAGTCGGTGTTCTGCAGCAGCACGTCGGCGCCCTGGTTGATCAGGCTCTGCGCGGCGTCGCTCTCCTTCGGCGGGTCGAACCACGTGTTGACCCAGACGACCCGCATCTTCACCTTCGGGTTGACGCTCTGCGCGCCGAGCATGAAGGCGTTGATGTTGCGCAGCACCTCGGGGATCGGGAACGAGCCGACGAAGCCCAGCGTGTTGGTCTTCGTCATCTTGCCGGCGATGACGCCGGCCATGTAGGTGTCCTGGTAGAAGCTGGCGTCGTAGATGCGCATGTTGTCGGCCGTCTTGTAGCCGGTCGCATGCTCGAACTTGACGTCGGGGAACTCGGCGGCGACCTTGAGCATCGCCTCCATGAAGCCGAAGCTGGTCGCGAAGATGATCTTGTTGCCCTGCTGCGCGAGGTCGCGGATCACGCGCTCGGCGTCGGCGCCTTCGGGCACCTTCTCGACGAAGGTCGTGACGACCTTGTCGCCGAAGTGCGCCTCGACCGCCTTGCGGCCCTGGTCGTGCGCGAAGGTCCAGCCGGCGTCGCCGACGGGGCCGACATAGACCCACGCCGCCTTCAGCGGCTCGGGCTTCGGCGCCTCGGCCTGCGGGGCAGGCGCCGGCGCGGGCGGCGGCGGCTCCTCCTTCTTGCCGCAGCCGACGAGGGCCGCGGTGGCGAGGACGCCGGCAGCGCCGGCCAGCCGGATCAGGGTGCGCTTGGACAGATCGGTCATGGGTGCTCTCTCCTGGGGAACAGTCGAAACGGTGCGGACAAGAAGCAAATTATGAGCCGGGATGGAACGGCTTGCCGAGCGATGCGGGCATGTTGATGCGGATCCACAGCGGGTTGCGGCTGATCAGCGCGAGCACGACGATCGTCGCCAGGTACGGCAGCATCGCCAGCAGCTGGCTCGCGATCTGCACGCCCATGCCCTGCAGCGAGAACTGCAGCATCGTGACGCCGCCGAACAGGTAGGCGCCGAGCAGCACGCGGCCCGGACGCCACGTGGCGAACGTCGTCAGTGCGAGTGCGATCCAGCCGCGCCCGGCCACCAACCCCTCGACCCACAGCGGTGCATAGACGACCGACAGGAAGGCACCGGCCACGCCGCACAGCGCACCGCCGACGGCCACCGCGGCCAGCCGGATCCAGCGCACCCGGTAGCCGAGCGCGTGCGCCGACTCCGGCGACTCGCCGACCGCGCGCAGCACGAGCCCGGCGCGGCTGCGGTAGAGGAACCACGCCACCGCCAGGGTCAGCGCGATCGCGAGGTAGGCCATCGGGTGCTGCTTGAACAGCGCGTCGCCGACCCACGGCAGGTCCGACAGCACCGGCACCGCGAACGTCTCGCGCGTGCCCAGCGTCTTGCCGACGAACTCCTTGCCGACGAAGGCCGAGAAGCCGGCGCCGAACAGGCTCAGCGCCAGCCCGGTCGCGTACTGGTTGGTGTTGAGCCAGATCACGAGCACGCCGAACACGACGGCCAGCCCGGCGCCCGCCGCCGCGCCGGCGGCGAACGCGACCCAGTCGTTGCCCGTCGTGAACGCGACCGCGAAGCCGATGACGGCGGCCACCAGCATCATCCCCTCGGCGCCGAGGTTGAGCACGCCCGACTTCTCGTTGAGCAACAGCCCGAGGCTCGCGAGCGCCAGCGGCGTGCCCGAGGCGATCGTCGCGGCGATCAGCAGCGCGATCTCGTTCATGCCGACCTCCGCACCGCGCCGACCCAGCGCACGCGGTAGTGGATCAGCGTGTCGCACGCCAGCAGCAGGAACAGCAGCAGCCCCTGGAACACGCCCGACAGCGCGTTCGGCAGCCCCAGCCGCGACTGGCCGAGCTCGCCGCCGATCAGCATCATCGACAGCAGCACGCCCGAGAACACGATGCCCACCGGGTGCAGCCGCCCGACGAAGGCGACGATGATCGCGGTGAAGCCGTAGCCGGTGGACACGTGCGGCGTCAGCTGCCGCAAGGGCCCGGCGACTTCCATCGCGCCGGCCAGCCCCGCCATCGCACCCGACAGCAGCAGCGCCGTCCACAGCGCGGCGCGCGACGAGAAGCCGGCGTACCGCGCCGCCGCCGGCGCCAGCCCGCCCACCTGCAGCTGGTAGCCGCGCCACGAGCGGAACATGAAGACCCAGAACACGAGCACGAGCACGAGCGCGACGACGACGCCCACGTGCGCGCGGTAGCCCGTGACGAGCGCGGGCAGCCAGGTCGACGGGTCGAAGGTCGGCGTCTGCGGGAAGTTGAAGCCCTTCGGGTCCTTCCACGGCCCGAACACGAGGTAGTTCAGCAGCTGCTGCGCGACGTAGACGAGCATCAGGCTGACGAGGATCTCGTTGGCGTTGAAGCGGTCGCGCAGCGCCGCGGTGAGTGCCGCCCACAGCGCCCCGCCGACGACGCCACCGAGCAGCACCAGCGGCGCGTAGACGCCCCGCGCGCCGGTCACGCCCTGCTGCTGCAGCCACAGCGCGACGCCGCCGCCGGCGATCGCGCCGAGCAGGAACTGGCCTTCGGCGCCGATGTTCCAGACGTTGCTGCGGAAGCACACCGCGAGCCCGAGCGCGCACAGGATCAGCGGCGTGGCCTTCAGCGCCACCTCGCTGACCGCGCGCGCACCGTTGAGCGGCTCGACGAGGTAGATGCGCAGGCCCGCGACCGGGTCCTTGCCGAGCAGCGCGAACAGCGCCGCGGCGATCACGGTGGTGAGCGCCAGCGCGATCAGCGGCGACAGCCACGCCATCGCCTTCGACGGCTCGGGGCGCGCTTCGAGCCTAAGCATGGGTGGCCTCCGCCGACGGCAGGTCCTCGCCGGCCATGCGCTTCGGACCGCCGGGCCACAGCCCGCTCATCCACTCGCCGATCGTCTCGACCGTCGCGTCGCGCACCGCCACCGGCGGCGACACGCGGCCCTGCGCGATGACGACCAGCCGGTCGCTGACTTCGAACAGTTCGTCGAGCTCCTCGCTGACGACGAGCAGCGCGCAGCCGGCGTCGCGCAGCGCCAGCAGCGCCTGGCGGATCTGCGCTGCCGCGCCGACGTCGACGCCCCAGGTCGGCTGCGAGACGATCAGGCACTTCGGCTTCGCGTCGATCTCGCGCCCGACGATGAACTTCTGCAGGTTGCCGCCCGACAGGCTCTTGGCCGCCGCGTCGGGGCCGCTGGCCTTGACGTTGAAGGCGCCGATCAGCCGCTGCGCCAGCGCACGCACGTCGCGCTGGCGGATCCAGCCCGCGCGGCCGACCGCCTCGGTGCGCGTCAGCAGCGTGTTCTGCGCGAGCGACAGCGTCGGCACCGCGCCGCGGCCGAGCCGCTCCTCGGGCACGAAGTGCAGCCCGAGCTTGCGCCGCGCGCGCGGGCTGGCGCACGCGACGTCGGTGCCGAACAGCGTCACCGTGCCGGGTGCCGCGCGGGCGTCCTCGCCGGAGAGTGCCGCCATCAGCTCCTGCTGGCCGTTGCCCGACACGCCGGCGACGCCGACGATCTCGCCGGCGTGCACCGTGAGCGCGACGTCGTTGAGCTCGACGGCGAAAGGCGACGACCGCGGCAGCGACAGCCGCTGCACGCGCAGCACCGGTGCGCCGGCGCGGGCCTCGCGGTGCTGCAGCGGCGGCGGCTCGGCGCCGATCATCAGACGGCTCAGGCTCGCGTTGCTTTGCTGCGTCGGGTCGACCTCGCCGGTGACCTTGCCGCCGCGCAGCACGGTGCAGTGGTGGCACA
>JBBION010000270.1:0-4457 GCA_037443345.1 Rubrivivax sp.
GGCGCCGCCGCGTCCGCGCCGGGCAGCCACGGGCGCAGCCGCGCCGCCGAGTCGGTCACGTGGCCGACGCACCACAGCGCGACGAAGCGCTGCAGCTCGGCGCGGTCGAAGTTCGCCGTCGTGAGGATCTCGGTGGCGAGGTGCTCGAACTCGTCGCGTTCGGTGCGCAGGTCGTCGGCGTCGGGGTCGCCGAGCGCGGCCAGCAGCGCCGCCTCGGCGTCGAGGTGCTCGCGCACCAGGGTCTTCAGCCGCTCGAAGTCGTCGTCGAAGGCGGCGTCGAAGCCGCCCCCGGCGTCGAAGCCGCCCCCGGCGTCGTCGCCGCCGCAGCGCTCGGCCAGCCGGTCGCACTGCGCGAGCAGCTCGCGGTGCTGCGCGTCGACGGGCCCGTGCCCCGTGGCGAAGGCCGGCGTCCAGGGCGTGCGGCTCGGCATCGCGTGCTCGCTGCGGTGGCGCGGCTCAGAAGCCCAGTGCCTCGACGACCGCGACGAGGTCGGCGAAGCGCGCGGCGCGCAGCTTCGCGGCCAGCGCCGCCTTGTCGAGGCCGTCGCACTCGAAGCGCGTCAGCTCGACCTCCATCGGCAGCTCGCGGATCTCCTGCGGCGACATCCAGCCGATGCCGCAGACGTGCGCGACGCACCGCCGCTCGGGCTCGGTCAGCTCGACGCCGTGCTCGCGCTGGATCTCGAGGTAGCGCTCGGCCGTGCGGTTGACCTTGCCGCTGATCTCCATCGTGTTCTTCTGCCCGGCCGTGAGGATCGCCAGCGGCGGCCCGAAGAACAGCGGCGTCTTGCCGACGTGGCGCGTCTGCGCCTCGCGCGTCAGCGCCGGCGGCACCCAGGTCGGGTCGCCGCGCTGCGGCCGGAGCCCATCCGTACCCAGCGGCCGCCGCGGATCCGGCTCGGCCGGTCCGCCGGCGGCGCCGCTTGGCGGGGGTGCGCCGAAGTCGCTTCGGGGGTGGTCCATGCTAGTGCGCGATCGGGTGCACCTTCTCGTGCGACGCGTCCTTCATGCCGCGCGGCAACTGCGGTGGCGGCTCGGGCTGCAGCGCGATGAAGCCGCGGTTGCGCTCGCCGTCCTGCACGTTGTGCGGGTTGTGACACTCGGTGCAGGTGAACCAGCGCTTGTCGCCGGTGCTCGTGAAGTCGCCGATGCGCTTGCCGTGGATGCCGTCGCGCCAGTCGCGCAGCTTGTCGCCGTGGCACTTGCCGCACAGCGCCTGCGGCTGGTCGAAGCTGACCAGGTTGCCGGCGTGGTCGAACAGCTTGTCGCGCTTCGTCGCGTGGTGGCACTCCAGGCACCAGATCGCGCCGCGGCCGTGCTGGAACTTCTCGAGCTCGGGCATCAGCGCGATCATCGTCGGGATCGGCACCGGCTTGTTGTCCTTCGGGAAGCCCTTCGGGTAGGTGCCGTTGTGGCACGCGGTGCCGCACTGGGCCAGCAGGTTCAGCTTCTCGGAACGCGGCTTGACGTGGGCGAGCGCCTCGGTGGCCGGGTCGAGGTTGGGCGTCTTGCCCATCGGCACCGTGCCGTCGAGCGGGTCGCCGTACCACAGCGCGGCGCCCGTCGTCGGCGAGCACTTCACGTTGGGCAGGCCGGGTTGGATCTCGCGCTTGACGACGTCGGTGGGGCCGCCCTGGCGGCTCTCGAAGCAGGTCTCTTCCTTCGCCTCGGCGGCCGGCGCGTCGGCGGCCGCGGTGGCGTCGGGCTTCGGCGCGTCCTGCGCGACGACGGCGACGAGCACGCCGCCGAGCAGCGCCAGCACCACGGTCGGGATGACGACGATTCTCATGATGACCCTCTCGCGGCGCTCACGCGGCCGTGGCGGCCTCGCGGGCGCCGAGCCGGATGTCGCCCAGCAGGATGCCGATCGCACCCTTGAGCAGGATGGTGAGGATGAAGAAGCCGAAGGCCCAGATGCCCAGCGTCATCAGCCATTCGACGAAGGTCGGGTGGTACTCGGTGACCTCGCCGATCGGCGACGGGATGAAGCCGGGCACGATCAGGCCCATGCCCTTCTCGATCCAGATGCCGGCAAACGCCATCGCGCAGACGACCGGCAGCAGCGTCGTGTTCCTGCGCACGGCCGGCATCAGCAGCAGCACGAACGACGTCAGCATCAGCACCGCCGAGGTCCAGAACCACGGCACGAGGCCGGTGAGGCCGTGCAGCCCGAACATCAGGTAGTACAGGCCGTTGGCGTGCTCGGTGCGCGCGTACAGCTCGACGACGACCTCCGACAGCGTCAGGAAGATCGCGATGCCCAGGCACCACGTGACGATGGTGGCCAGCAGCTGGATCGCGCTGTCGTCGATCCAGAACCTGGTGTTCCTGCGGATGACCAGGAACGCGATGATGATCAGCGCCGGCCCGGCCGCGAAGGCGGTGGCGATGAAGCGGATCGGCATCATGCTGTGGAACCACATCGGGCGCGCCGGGTTGGTGGCCAGCAGGAACGCCGTGACGGTGTGGATGCTCAGCGCCCACACGATCGACACGTACACCAGCGGCATGAAGATCTTCTTGTTGACCGGCTTGCCCGTGTACTTCGAGTACAGGTACCAGAAGCCGACGACGAAGTTCAGCAGCAGGTAGCCGTTGAGCACCAGCACGTCCCAGCCGAGCATCGACGAGAAGCTGTAGATGCCGAACGGCGGGACCATGTGCCACAGCCGGTCGGGCCGGCCCATGTGCGCGAACACGAAGAACATCACCATGATCACGGCCGAGATCGCGAGCATCTCGCCGAGCACGGTGACCTTGTGCATGCCCTCGTGGTGGTAGACGTAGGCGGGGAACACGATCGTCACCGCCCCGGCGGCCACCCCGACCAGGAACACCAGGTTGGCGAGGTACAGGCCGTCGTGGATCTGGCTCGTCATGCCGGTGACGATCAGGCCGTCGGTGTTCTGCAGCCAGAAGACATACAGCATGCCCAGGATGAGCACGCCCAGGGCGCCCATCCACGCGTAGAACGTCGTGCCGCCCTTGACCACGTAGCGCGCGTAGTCGATCACGAATCGCGTCAACACGGTGCGCCTCCCGTCAGTCGTAGAAGTAGAAGAACTTCGGGAACGTGTTGAGCTCGGCCTTCAGCCGGAACACGTTCTTGCGCGCGAGCACCTTGCTGACCTCGCTGTCGGGGTCGAGCAGGTTGCCGAACTTGCGCGCGCCCACCGGGCAGACCTCGACGCAGGCCGGGTAGCGGCCGTGGCGCGTGCGCTGCAGGCACCAGTGGCACTTCTCGACGACGCCGCGCATGCGCGGGCGGTTGCCGAGGTAGTGCGTCACCGGGTTCATCGCCTCCTTGGGCAGCACCGGCGTCGTCAGGTTGAAGCGCCGCGCCCAGTACGGGCAGGCGTTCATGCACATCTTGCAGCCGATGCACCAGTTGTAGTCGATGACCACCGGCCCGTCGGCCTCGCGGTACGTCGTGCGCACCGGGCAGACCTTGACGCACGGCGGCTTCTCGCACTGCATGCAGGCGATCGGCATGTAGGTGGCGTCCTTCTCGGGCACCTTCTCGGGCTGGTAGTAGTACTGGCCCTCGAGCTGCACGCCGGCCGGCGAGTAGGCGTTGCCGCCGACCTGGATGCCCAGGCCCTCGGGGTAGCCGCCCTCGTTGACCTTCTTCTCGTCGAACTTGCCGCGCTCCATGCGCAGCACCTGGATCCACTCGATGCGCTCGCCCGGGCGCTCGCCGCGCGACTGGTTGTTCTCGGCCACGCAGGCGTGCACGCAGCGCCGGCAGCCGATGCACTTGCGGATGTTCAGCGCGTAGCCCATCAGCACGCCCGGCTGCGGGCCGGTGGTGTCGACCGACACCTTCTTGCCGTACTCCTGCGAGTAGCGCTTCTCGAGGCGCAGGCGGGCCTCCTGCTTCTCGGCGTCGGTCATCAGGCGGTAGTTCTTCTGGAAGTGCTCGGCCCACTGCACCGCGGCCTGCGCGTCGCCCGACGGCGCCATCAGCGTGGCCGTGCCCATCAGCGACGACAGGCCGAGCATGCCGCCGCCGCGCAGGAAGCCGCGGCGCGACGTCTTCTGCACGGCCTGCGCCGGGTCGGCCGACGCCGGCGCCACGGCGTGGGCGGCAGCGGGCGGGGTGCCGGGCCTGCCGGTCCCGCCAGGAGTGTTTGCCATCGTGGTCACGTCGCTCTCCTGCGGCCCGGCCGGCGCACGCGGGGGCGCCGAGGCGGGGCCGATCGAGCGCCATGGTGAGACGCCGCCCGGGTGCGCCGATTGACCTGGGTCAGTCGCGGGGCCGGGGCGGCCCGCGCCACCGCGCTACCTGCACTTGGGTTGCGCCAAGTCAAAGTGCCGGGGCCGGTCCGGCGCCGTCGTCCGGGCCCGCGCCCCCCGACCCCGGCGGGCAGGGATGGCGCGGGTGGCACGGTGGGCGCCGGCGGCTATCCTGCGCCACGGCGGCGGCCGCGACCCGCCGCGGAGTGCCGCGATGACCC
>JBBION010000271.1:0-4438 GCA_037443345.1 Rubrivivax sp.
GGCGCGCCGCCGGCACCGCCGCCGCGGGCTGGCTGGCCGCGGCCGACGCGGCTGCCGCCGGCACGCGGCGACGGGCGACGAGACGGTCCCACAGGCCGATCAGCCCCTTGGGCTGGAACAGCACGACGGCGATCATCACGAGGCCGAACACGAGCGGGTGGTGGTGCCCGATCAGTGGCGACAGCACGAACGGCAGCAGGAAGAGCAGCGTCGCACCGACGATCGCGCCGGCGTGGCGCCCGGCCCCGCCGACGATGACCATGAACAGCAGCAGGAACGCGTTCTCGAGCCCGAAGATCGGCGGGTTGACGGTGTTGTCGACGAACGCGTAGACCATGCCGGCCAGGCCGGCGAGCGCGCTGGTCAGCGAGAACGCGACGACCTTGGTGCGCCGCACGTCGATGCCCATCGCCGCGGCGGCCTGCGCGTCGTCGCGCACCGCGCGGCACGCGCGACCGAAGTGCGAGCGGTCCAGGCGCCACAGCACGGCCAGCGTGCCGAGCATCAGCAGCACGATGACCACCGTGTACCAGGGCCCCGTGACGCGCACGCCGAACACCTCGGGCAGGCGGTAGCCAGTCAGCCCGCCGGTGCCGCCGGTGACGGCACCGCCTTCGTTGAGCACGACGATGAACAACTGCGCGAAGGCCAGCGTGGCCAGCGCGAGGTAGAAGCCCTCGAGCCGCGTGGCGGGAAACGCGACCACCAGCGCGAGCACCGCGCACAGCGCGACGCCGGCGACGATGGCCAGCGGCAGCGGCAGCCCGACCTGGAACAGCAGGATGACGATGGCGTAGGCGCCGATGCCGTAGAACGTGAAGTGCGAGAACGCCACCTGCCCGGCGACGCCGAACAGGAAGTTGTAGCCCAGCGCCAGCGTGATCCACAGCAGCAGCTTGCGGTAGACGTCGGTCTGGTACGGGCTGAGCACGAAGGCGACGGCCGACAGCACGACCGCGGCGACGAGGTAGCCGGCGAATGCTTTCACGGGGTCGCCTTCACGGGAACGGCCTCACGCCCGCGCCTCGCGCGCGCGCAGCAGCCCGGTGGGCCGCACGAGCAGGAACACGATCAGCAGCACCAGCGGCACGCCCATCGCGAGCCCCGGCGGCACTGGCGCGTAGCGCACCGTGAACTGCTCGGCGAAGGCGAGGATCAGCCCGCCGAGCAGCGCGCCCTCGACGCGGCCGACGCCGCCGATCACGAGCGCGGTGAAGCCCTGGATCGCCAGCGGCAGCCCCATCATCCAGTGCGCCGAGACGTTGGGCGCCACCAGCACGCCGGCCAGCCCGGCCACCGCGGCGCCGGCCGCGAACGCGAGCGACGTCACGCGCGACAGGTTGATGCCCATCAGCGCCGCGGCCTTGCGGTCGATCGCCACCGCCTCGAAGGTCTTGCCGGCCAGCGTGCGCTCGAAGAAGACCCACGCGGCGGCAAACACGACGAGCGTGACGCCGATGATGAAGAAGCTCTGGGTCGACCCGGCCAGCAGGCCCAGCTCGAGCCGCCCGAAGCCCAGGGCCGGCGGCACCGGCTGCGGGTCGGGCCCGAAGCCCACCGAGACGACCTCGCGCAGCACCACGAGCATGCCCAGCAGCGCGAGGATCGGCGCCAGCGGCGGCGCGCCCTTCTCGACCAGCGGGCGCACCGCGAGGCGCTCGGTGGCCCAACCCACCAGCGCCATCAGCGCCACCACTGCGGCCACGCCCAGCGCGTACGGAAGGTCGAGCGTGAACAGGAACACGAAGCCGCCGAACGCCGCGAGCATCGCCCACTCGCCGACCGCGAAGTTGATGACGCCGGTGGGCCGGATCATCAGCAGGTAGGCCAGCGCCACCAGCGCGTAGATGCAGCCGGTGGCGCTCGCGGAGACGACGAGTTCGAGGAAGTCCCCCACGGCGCGGCGCGGACCCTTGCGTGCCGGCGCGCGTCAGCGCGCGCCGACGTGCACGACGCGGCCCTGCTGGTCGCCCTCATAGACACGCACGACCATGCCGTTGGGGTCGAAGCCGGTGCGCCGGCCTTCGGCGAAGCCGTAGCTCGAGCCCACCGCGCCCATCACGCCGACGAAGCCGCGCGTGGCCTGCATCGCCTCGCGCACCTTGTCCTTGTCGGTGCCGCCGGCACGGCGGATCGCGTCGGCCACCAGCATCACGCCGTCGTAGCCGTAGCCGTTGAGGTTGTACGGCTCGGCGGCCATCTCCTTGCGGAAGCCCTCGACGAAGGCCTTGACCTCGGGCTTGGCCGGGTCGAACGCGTCGACGAAGACGATGCCGTCGAGCAGCCCGCGCGCGACCTGCGTGTACTGCGGCACCGACATGTTGTAGTTGCCCAGCACCGGCACGCGCAGGCCGAGCTGGCGGATCGAACGCAGGATCAGCGTGTTCTCGGGCGTCAGCACGCCGGTCATGAACAGCGCCTCGGGGCTGGCGGCGCGCACCTTCTGCATCTGCGGGTCGGCGGTGGTCGAGCCGCGCGGCACGACCTCCTCGGCGACGATCTGGATGTTGGCCTTCTCCAGCGCAGCCTTGAAGAAACGGTTGGTCAGCTGGCCAAGGTCGGAGTTGTCGGTCACCAGCGCGACGCGCTGGAACTTCTTGTCCCGCGCGTACGCCAGCAGCGTCGCGATCTGCGTCGAGCCCAGCGGGCCGGTCTGCCAGAAGTTGGGGTTGTCGAGCGCGGTGGTCAGCGTGTCGCCGCTGTTGGACGGCGTCATGTGCGGCGTGCGCGTCTCCTTGGTGACCGACTGCGCCTGCAGCGTGGCCGGCGTCAGCGACACCGACAGGATGAACGCGACGTTGGCGTCGACCAGCTTGCGCGCCGCGGTGGCCGAGATGTCGGGCCGGCCCTGGTCGTCCTCGGTCAGCAGCTCGACGCGCCGGCCGAGGATGCCGCCCTTGGCGTTGAGCTCGCGCACCGCGTAGACCGCACCCTGCGTCACCGGGTCGGCGTAGGGCTTGGCCGGGCCGACGCGGTCGGTGATCAGGCCCAGGCGGATCGGCTCCTGCGCCGTCGCCGCCGTGGCGGCGGCCACCAGCGTGCCGGCCAGCGCCAGCTTCAGGGTCTTCAGCAGTCGGTGCGTCATGGCGCGTGTCTCCTTCGTGGTATGGGGTGGCAGGCGAGCGAACTCAGGCGATCGCGGCATCGGGCGTGTCGCAGGCGTCGGCCACGCGCACGGCGAGCACGCCCAGGCCCTGCACGCCGGCCTCGATGCGGTCGCCGGGCTGCAGCGGCCCCACGCCCTCGGGCGTGCCCGTCATCAGGATGTCGCCGGGCTGCAGCGTGCAGAACGACGACGCGAACTCGATCAGCCGCGGCACGTCGTAGATCAGGTGCCGCGTGTTCGACCGCTGGCGCGGCTCGCCGTTGACCTCGAGCCACAGGTCGAGGCGGCCGGGGTCGGGCACCTCTTCGGCGGTGACGAGCCACGGCCCGATCACGGCGTAGGTGTCGATCGACTTGCGAAAGCACACGAACTCGGGCCCGCGCAGCGTGATGTCGAGTGCGACGAGGTAGCCTGCGACGTGCCGCAGCGCGTCGTCGCGCCGCACGTGGCGGGCGGTGCGCCCGATGACGACGCCGAGCTCGACCTCGTGGTCGTTGCGCCGCTGCGGAAAGCGCAGACGGATCGGCTCGCCGGGCCCGGTCAGCGCGGTGCGCGCCTTCAGGAACAGCCCCCACTCGCCGATCGACGTGATCTGCCGCCCGTACGCGATGCCGCTGTCGGCCGCGCTCTCGGCGGCGTGCGCGTGGTAGTTGATCGGCGCGCCGATGATCTTGCCCGGGTTCGCCACCGGCGGCTCGAGGCGCACCGCGGCGAGCGGCCGGCGCCGCGCGGTGGCGCGCAGCGACTCGATGACCGGGCACAGGCGCGGCAGTGCCTCGACCAGCAGGTCGTGCGACGGCAGCGGGTAGCGCACGGCGGGCAGCGCGTCGAGCGCGGCGCTCACGTCGAGCACCTCGTCGCCCTCGACCACGCCGAGCCGACCGCCATCGAACCGGCACAGCCTCACGACACCGTCTCCTGATGCTCGCGCAAGTAGCCCATGGTGGCGAGCAGCTCGCGATCGGTCATCAGGAAAAGCACCGCATCGTCGCTGAGCGCCTGGTGCGTGACCCAGGTCCAGTGCGGCAGCGTGAACACGTCGTGGCGCTGCCACGCGACCTCGCGCCCGCCGACGCGGCTGACGCCCTCGCCCTGGGCGACGACGCACACCGCGCTGGACGTGCTGCGCCGGCGCGCCGCCGGCGCCTGCCGCGACGGCTGGTGCAGGTAGCAGTCGATCGTCGGCGTGACGGCACCGACGCCTTGCGGGTCGACGTAGCGCAGCCAGCGGCTGCCATCCTCGCCCGGCGCCGCGGCGCGCAGCGCCGCGAGGGCGCGCGGCCACGCGTAGCGGAATCGGCAGCGCGCCGGCGACACGGCGTCGCCGGCGTC
>JBBION010000272.1:0-409 GCA_037443345.1 Rubrivivax sp.
TGCACGCCGAGGACGCGGCGCTGATCGACGCCCACAGCAGCCTGGTGGCGAGCGCGACGTCGACCAACAACTTCGACGCGGTCAAGGAGATCCTGAAGGGGGTCATCGACCAGGGCTACCAGTACACGACCGCATCGGGCACGCAACTGCTCGGCGTCGGGTTGCGCGTGCGGCTGGGCGACGCCTACGCCGGCGGCGGCCTGGGCGGGCGGGTCTATGAGTTCATCGGCTCGGCCGGGCTGGTCGATCTCGGCGCGACCGACTACACCGGCTCGGCCTGGCGCCTGGTCGCGAAGGACGATGCCGGCCTGCTGGCCGACTTCCCGAACGTCGGCAACCTGTCCGACTCCAACGCCCGCGCCTTCGCCGCGCTGGTGGTGCTCAACGACGTGCGCAGCGCGGTGCGTGC
>JBBION010000272.1:436-3465 GCA_037443345.1 Rubrivivax sp.
ACGCCGGCCGCGACATCGGCGTCACTGCCAGCGGCGAGTCGACGCTGTACGCGCATGCGCTCGTCAACGTCGAGGCCTCGGGCGGCAGCGCCTGGGGCAGCGGCACCGTCATCGCCGGCGGCGGCCAGGCCGTCACCAACCGCGTGCAGACCACGGTCGACGCCGCGGTCGCCGACGCCGCCCTGAACGCCGGTCGCGACGTGAACGTCGTGGCCACGAACACCTCGCTGATCGACGCCACCGTGCTCACGTCGGCCAGCAGCGGCGATACCGCGGGCGCGGTCACGCTCGCCTTCAACAGCGTCGGCTGGGAGGCGCAGAACATCCTGCTCAGCGCGCTCGACGCGCTGATCGGGCGGCCGCTGGACGACTTCGACCACCTGGTCACCGAAACCCTGACCGACGGCCTGGCCTTTGGCGATCGGGTCAAGAACACGAACGGCAAGGTCTTCCGCTACGTCGGCGACGCGATCACCGGCGTCGTCGACCTCGCATTGCAGAACTACACCGACGCCACGAAGTGGCTCGAGCCGCTCGACCCCTACGGCCAGCCCACCGGCGCCCGTGTCAGCGCGACCGTGCTCGACACGCCGATCGTCGCCGGCGGCGACGTGACCGTGCGCGCCGACAACGAGGCGCTGATCAACGCGACGATGAGCAACGCCGCCGACTCGGCGGCCGGCGCCCTCGTCAACGCCAACGGCAAGGCCTTCGGCGGCATCCTGGCGAGCAACAAGGTCGCGAGCGGCGCCGAGGCGTGGATCGACTTCACCGACGCGATCGACGCCACCGTCGACGTGAGCGCCGGCGGCAGCGTCAGCGTCGTCGCCAGCGACAACGCCGGCGTCTATGCCAACACCAAGGTCGTCAGCTCGTCGGCCACCAGCAACGACGGCGGCCTCGGCGTCGCCGCCGACCTGCTGCAGAAGGGCGTCAACAGGATCGCGGCGCCGACCTGGTATTCGGACGACGGCACGCGCACGCTGACCTTCGGCGACCGCGTCGCGCTGGCCGACGGCTACGACGATGCCGACTTCGCCAGCGGCGACGGCGTGGTCGATCTGACAGCAGGGCAGAAGGTCGAGGTCGACCGCGACTACGCCAAGGTCGACTTCGCCAGCAACGCCGGCGTGCGCCTGCTGCGCGCCGGCGATGTGGTCGAGGTGTCCGACAACCACGACCCCTCGCGCGGCGAGGCCGGGGCGCTGTTCCGCTACATCGGCCCCGGCGGCCGCGGCGAGCGCACGAACCTGTCGACCGAGGACTACAACGACGCCGCGCGCTGGGCGCGCATCGGCGGCAACGAAGGCTCCGTCTACCTCTATGTCGGTCCCGATGCGACGGGCGTCGACCTGAACCTGCAAGACTACTCCGACACCAGCCTGTGGCTCGAGCTCGCCGGCGCGGCCGGCAACGTCTTCGTCTGGATGGGCGAGGACAGCGTCGATGTCGACCTGTCGACGGCCGACTACGCCGACCCGGGCCTGTGGAAGCTCGAGCTGACGAGCAACGTCATCCCGCAGGGCCTGAACTTCACCAAGTCCAACTCGATGGCGGTCGGCGCGCTGGTCGTGCTCAACGACGTGCGCAGCGGCGTCGAGGCGTTCGTCGACGACGCCCGCGTCGAAGCGGGCGACACCGTCACCGTGCAGGCGCTCGAGAACGCGGTGATCCGCGCCGAGACGGATGGCGCCACCTCGTCCTCGGGCGGCAGCGTGTTCGGCAAGGGCAAGTCGCTCGCCGTCAACGCGGTCGTCGCGACCAACCTCGTGCAGAGCCGCGCCGAGGCCACCGTCACCGACAGCGCCATCACCGCCACCGCGGTCGCGCCCGGCGGCGCCGGCGCGATCGTCGTCGACGCGGTCAACCTGTCGCAGATCGACGCCCAGACGCGCAGCACCGCCACCTCGGGCGAGAACTCGATCTCGGTGCTGCTCGCCTTCAACACCGTCGGCTACCGGGCGCAGAACCTGCTGTTCAACACGCTGGACGCGCTGCTCGGTGTCGACCTGTTCGGCAGCGAGGTGCCGGCGGTGGTGCGCGCCGCGGTCGACAACAGCACGCTCGTTGCCGACGGTTCGGTCAGCGTCACCGCGGCCGGCGCGGCGCAGATCAACGCCCAGGTGAGCAACGACGCCACCTCGTTCCCGGCCGCCTTCTTCGGCGCCGCCGGCATGAGCGTGGGCGCGATCCTGTCGAGCAACATGGTGTCGAGCCGCGCCAGCGCCACGATCGACGGCGGCTCGGTCGCGGCCGGCGCCGAGGTGACGGTGCGCGCCGAGGACGCCGCCGGCATCGACGCGACGACGACCATGTACGCCGAGGTGTCGCCGACCAACGACGCCGGCGCCGGGCTGCTGAACAAGTTCGCGTCGCAGGTGCTCGACGACTACCGCTACACCAGCCAGTCGGGCGTGCGCGACCTGAAGTTCGGCGACCGCGTGCTCGTCACCGACGACGTGTTCGCGCCCGATTTCGAGACCAACGGCGACGACCAGCTCGCGACGCTCGTCCAGGGTGTGACGGTGGTCGCGCTCAGCGACGACTACGAGGGCGACTACGGCCTGGTCGTCGGCGCCACGCCGGCGGGCGACGTGAACATCGGCGTCGAGGACTTCAACGACGCCAACCGCTGGGTCGAGGTCGGGGGCACCTACCAGTTCATGGGCGCCGACGCGCTCGGCGTCGGGTTCGACCTGGGCGCGGCCGACTTCGCCGACTACGGTCTGTGGAAGCGGCTGACGCCGACCAGCCTGATCACCGACTCCACCGTCTACGCCGCGCTCGACATCATCGGAACCAAGCAGGACAAGAACCTCACCGGCGATTCGAAGAGCTTCTACGGCCTCGTCGACCGCAACGACGTGCGCAGCGCCGTCGAGGCCGCGCTGCGCGCCACGACGGTCGCGGCCGCCGGCGACGTCACCGTGCAGGCGCTCGAGTCGGCGACCATCCTGGCCTTCGACGAGTCGACGATCGTGCCCTGGGAGGGCTTCGGCGGCGTCATCACGACGAACAACGTGCTGTCG
>JBBION010000272.1:3475-4395 GCA_037443345.1 Rubrivivax sp.
CCAGCGCTGTACCTGCTGGAGGAGCGCGGCATCAACGCCTTCGTCGCCGGCAGCACCGTCACGACGACCGCGGGCGCCAGTCTCGCCGTCGACGCGCAGAACTTCTCGCGCATCGAGGCCACCGCCACCAGCCAGATCGAGGCCTGGGAGGCCTACACCGGCGTCGTCGCCTTCAACGCCATCGGCTGGCAGGCGCAGAACGTCTTCTTCAACGCGCTGGACACGCTGATCGGCGATCCGCTGCTGTCGGAGAGCTTCGGCGGCGAGCGGCCGGCCGCGGTGCAGGCCTTCATCGTCGACTCGGCGATCGACGTCGCGGGCGACGTCTCGGTCACCGCGTACTCCGAGGCCCAGATCACCGCGGTGATCGGCAACCAGAACGACGCCGAGGCCGAGGTCGACATCGCCATCCCGTCGGTGATGGAAGGCGCCTCGTCGGTGGCCGGCGGTGGCATCCTCGCCAGCAACAAGGTCTCGAGCCTGGCCAAGGCCTGGATCGACCACACCGGCTCGCGCGGCGCGATGACCGTCGGCGGCACGCTGACCGTGGCCGCCGAAGACAACGCCGGCATCCAGTCCGACGCGATGCTGGTGCAGCGCGCGATCTCGACCAACACGCTGTCGGGCGTGGTCGACCAGGCCGAGGCGGTGCTCGGCGTGCTGTCGATCGGCGACGTCGACTTCACGACGAAGTCGGGCGTGCAGACGATCGAGCCCTCGCCCGGCTCGCCGGTGCCGGCGGGGTTCGCGGCGCAGCTGATCCGGGTCGGCCCGGGCTATGCCGGTGGCGGGGTGGAAGGAGCGGTCTACCGCTTCATCGCCTCGAGCGCGGCGCTGCTCGACGTCGACCTCGACCCGAACAATGGCCTGCAACCGCTGGTGGACGCCGACCTGCTGCGGCCGGGCCTGCAGCTCGACCT
>JBBION010000273.1:0-4368 GCA_037443345.1 Rubrivivax sp.
GCTTCGGCTTCCGCTGCGGCTTCCTCGGCCTGCTGCACATGGAGATCGTGCAGGAACGCCTCGAGCGCGAGTTCGACCAGGACCTGATCACGACGGCGCCGAGCGTGGTCTACGAGGTCGAGCTCGGCGACGGCAGCGTGATCCAGGTCGAGAACCCGAGCAAGATGCCCGACGTCGGTCGCATCCGCGAGATCCGCGAGCCGATCGTCACGGTGCAGTTGTACATGCCGCAGGAGTACGTCGGCCCGGTGATGACGCTGGCCAACCTGAAGCGAGGCGTGCAGCTGAACATGGCCTACCACGGCCGCCAGGTGCACCTGACGTACGAGCTGCCGCTGGCCGAGATCGTGCTCGACTTCTTCGACAAGCTGAAGTCGGTCAGCCGCGGCTACGCGAGCATGGACTACGAGTTCAAGGAATACCGCGCCGCCGACGTCGTCAAGGTCGACATGCTGATCAACGGCGAGCGCATCGACGCGCTGTCGATCATCGTGCACCGCACGCAGGCGCAACACCGCGGACGCGAAGTGGCGGCCAAGATGCGCGAGATCATCCCCCGCCAGATGTACGACGTCGCGATCCAGGCCGCGATCGGCGCGAACATCGTCGCGCGCGAGAACATCAAGGCGCTGCGCAAGAACGTGCTGGCAAAATGCTATGGGGGGGACATCACCCGCAAGCGCAAGCTGCTGGAGAAGCAGAAGGCCGGCAAGAAGCGCATGAAGCAGATCGGCACCGTCGAGGTGCCGCAGGAAGCCTTCCTCGCCATTCTCCAGGTCGACGATCGATGAGTTCACTCACCGCGGTGCTGTACGGTGCGCTGGCGATCTATCTCGGCGGCTGGTTCATGGGCTACTGGATGGGCAACTTCGCGTTGCTGCTGTTCCTGCTGTCGGTCGTCACATTCGCCTATTGGCTGGCCGAGAAGCTGTACTTCAAGCCGCAGCGAGTCGCCGCCGCGGCGCGCCTCGAGCAGCAGGACCGCGAGCGGCGCGAGCAGCTGAAGAAGGCGGGCATCGACCGCGTCGACGGAGACCTCGCGCAGGCCAGGCAGCAGATCCTCGCGCAGCCGTGGTGGCTGGACTGGACGGCCGGCCTGTTCCCGGTGATCGTCGCCGTGTTCCTGCTGCGCTCGTTCCTGTTCGAGCCGTTCAAGATCCCGTCCGGCTCGATGATCCCGACGCTGGTCGTCGGCGACCTCATCCTGGTCAACAAGTACCACTACGGCATCCGGCTGCCGGTGATCAACACGAAGGTCGTCGACTTGAACGAGCCCCAGCGTGGCGACGTGATCGTGTTCCGCTACCCGGTCGATCCGCGCGTCGACTACATCAAGCGCATCGCCGCGCTGCCCGGCGACGAGGTCAGCTACCTCAACAAGCGCCTGGCCATCAATGGGCAGGAAGTGCCGCTGACGCCGCTGCCCGACTACTACGACGACGACAGCCTGCGCTACGCGCTGCAGTTCTCGGAGAAGCTCGGCGAGGTCGAGCACCGCATCCTCGTCGACCGCGACCGCCCCGGCTTCATCCCCGCCGTCGCGTCGTTCCCCCACCGCGACGCGTGCCGCTACAGCGCCGAGGGCGTCGTCTGCAAGGTGCCGCCGGGGCACTACTTCGTGCTCGGCGACAACCGTGACAATTCGCAGGATTCGCGCTTCTGGGGCTTCGTGCCGGACCAGAACATCGTCGGCAAGGCCTTCTTCGTGTGGATGAATTTCGGTAACCTCGGGCGCATCGGGCGCTTTCATTGACGCACAGCGGGAGATCGGGAATGCAATTGCGGCGTCGCGCAGGGTCGGTGCAGCGGGGCTTCACGCTGCTGGGGCTGCTCGCGTGGGCCATCGTGATCGGCTTCGTCGCCCTGATCGGCCTGCGCGTGTTCCCGTCGGTCAACGAGTACTTCACGATCCAGCGCACGGTCAACAAGATCGCCACCGAAGGCGGCAGCACGGTCGCCGAGATCCGTGCCGCCTTCGACCGGCAGAAGGAGATCGAGTACTCGATCACCACGATCAGCGGCCGCGACCTCGAGATCACGAAGGAGAACGAGCGCGTCGTCGTGCGCTTCGCGTACGACAAGGAGATCGAACTCCTCGCCCCCGTGTACTTGCTGATCAAGTACCAGGGGGAGGGCCGGGCGCGCTAGCGGACGGCGATGGACGGGCGCGATCCGCGGCTCGACGCCCTGCAGCAGCGGCTGGGGTACCGCTTCTGCCAGCCGCGCCTTCTGCAACGTGCGCTGACGCACCGCAGCTTTGGCGCCGACCACAACGAACGGCTCGAATTCCTCGGCGACGCGGTGCTCAGCGCCGCGATCTCGGCGCTGCTGTACGAGCGCTTCGCCGGCTCCGACGAGGGCGACCTCACCCGGGTGCGTGCGCACCTCGTGCGCGAGGACAGCCTGCACCGCCTCGCGCTCGGCCTCGGCCTGCCCGACGTGCTGCGCCTGTCGGAGGGCGAATCGCGCGGCGGCGGGTCGCAGCGCCCGTCGATCCTCGCCGACGCGCTCGAGGCGGTGATCGGCGGCGTGTTCCTCGACGGCGGCTTCGAGCCGGCGCAGGCGCTCGTGCGGCGGCTGTTCGCCGACGTGATCGCCGGCACCGACGCCGACAGCTGGAGCAAGGACGCCAAGACCGAACTGCAGGAGTGGCTGCAGGGGCGCAAGCTGCCGGTGCCTGCGTACAGCATCGTCGCCACGCGCGGCCAGGCGCACGCGCAGACCTTCCACGTCGAGTGCGCCGTCGCCGCGCTCGGCCTGCGCGAGCAGGGCGAGGGCCGGTCGCGCCGCGCCGCCGAGCAGGAGGCCGCGCGGCGCATGCTCGACACGCTCAAGGCCAGCGACCGCCCCGGCGGGCCGCTGAGATCGTGAGCCCGCACGCTTCCTCCGGCCGCTGCCCCCCGAGCGGGCGCATGCCGCAGACCGGCGAGGCCGGACCCGCGCATGACCTCGACCGGTGAACCCGCGGCGCCGACGCGCTGCGGTCTGATCGCCATCGTCGGCCGCCCGAACGTCGGCAAGTCGACGCTGGTCAACGCGCTCGTCGGCCAGAAGATCAGCATCACGTCGCGCAAGGCGCAGACCACGCGCCACCGCATCGTCGGCGTGCGCACCGAGGGCGACTCGCAGTTCGTGTTCGTCGACACGCCGGGCTTCCAGACGCGGCACGGCTCGGCGCTGAACCGCACGCTCAACCGCACCGTCGTCGCGTCGCTGGCCGACGTCGACGTCGTGCTGTTCGTCGTCGAGGCCGGCAAGTTCGGGCTCGACGACGCCAAGGTGCTCGCGCTGCTGCAGGGCGACGCGATGAAGGACAAGCCGGTGCTGCTGGTGGCCAACAAGGTCGACGCGGTCCCGCGCAGGTCCGATCTGCTGCCGTGGCTCAAGGGCATGGGCGAGCGCCACGCCTTCGCCGAGTACGTGCCGCTGTCGGCGAAGAAGCCCGCCGACGTCGAGCGGCTGCTGGGCATCGTGCGGCCCTACCTGCCCGAGCAGGCGTGGTTCTACGACGCCGACGCGCTGACCGACCGCAGCGAGCGCTTCCTCGCCAGCGAGATCGTGCGCGAGAAGCTGTTCCGCCTGACCGGCGACGAGTTGCCGTATGCCTCGACCGTCGTCGTCGAGAAGTGGGAAGAGGAGGGCAACCTGCGCCGCATCGCCGCGGCGATCGTCGTCGACCGCGACGCGCACAAGGCGATCGTCATCGGCGAGGGTGGCGAGCGGCTCAAGCGCATCGGCACCGAGGCGCGGCAGGACCTCGAGCGCCTGCTCGACGCCAAGGTCTTCCTCGAGCTGTGGGTCAAGGTGCGTTCCGGCTGGGCCGATCGCGAGGACCACCTGCGCAGCTACGGCTACGAGTGAGCGCGGCATGACGCGAGCACGCCGCGCCGCGCCGGCGCCGCTGGCGGCCTACGTGCTGCACCGCTGGGACTGGAGCGAGTCGAGCCTGATCGTCGAGCTGTTCACGCGCGAGCTCGGTCGCGTCGTCGCGGTGGCCAAGGGCGCCAAGCGGCCGACGTCGCAGCTGCGCCCGGTGCTGCTGCCGTTCCAGCGCCTGCAGGTCACGCTCGGACGCGCCGGCGACGACGCCGCGGCCGAGATCCAGCCGCTGCGCGGCGCCGAATGGGCCGGCGGCACGCCGCTGGTCGGCGGCGCGGCGCTGCTGGCGGGGCTGTACCTCAACGAGCTGCTGCTGCGGCTGCTCGCGCGCCACGATGCCCACGCGGCGCTGTTCGACGCCTACGCCGCCACGCTGCCGGCGCTGGCCGGCGACGAGGTTGCCGCGCAGGCCGCGCTGCGCGCGTTCGAGCTCGTGCTGCTGCGCGAGATCGGCGTGCTGCCCGAGCTCGGCGTCGTGACCGCGACGCA
>JBBION010000274.1:0-4362 GCA_037443345.1 Rubrivivax sp.
TCCGCATGGGCCCGTGCGAGCTGATGGACCTGATCGGCCACGACACCAACTTCGCCGTCACGCGCTCGGTGTACGAAGCCAACTTCTACGACAAGCGCTACGTGCCGTCGCTGGTGCAGGCCGAGATGGTCGCGGGCGGCCTGCTCGGCCGCAAGAGCGGCCGCGGCTTCTACGCGTATCCCGACGGCGCACCGGCGCTGCCGGTGGCGGTGCACGAGGCGCCCGCGACGGCCCGCGAAGTCGTCGTCCACGGCGACGGCGCGATCGCCGACGCGCTCGAAGCGGCCGCGACGAAGGCGCTCGCGGCGCAGGGCTGGGGCCCGGCGCGCCAGCGCGGCAGCGGCTGGACCGGCATCGACGTCGACGGCGCGCGGCTGATGCTGACCGATGGCCGCACGGCGGGCGACGTGGCCGCGGCCACCGGCGTGGCCGACGTCGCGCTGTTCGACCGCCCGCTCGTGCTGCCGGCCGCGCTCGGCGCCGCGCTCGCGTACACGGTGGCCGACGGCGGCAGCGACGGCTGGCGCACGCAGGCGCCGGCGTGGCTCGCGGCGCTGGGCTTCTCGCCGCTGCCGCTGGCCGACGCGCCGGGGCTGGTCGTCGCGCGCACGGTGGCGATGCTGGTCAACGAGGCCGCGGACGCGGTGCAGCAGGGCGTGTGTACTCCCGACGGTGCCGACGCGGCGATGAAGCTCGGCGTCAACTACCCGGCGGGGCCCTTCGAGTGGCTTGCGCGCTGGGACGTGGCCGGCGTCGTCGCGGTGATCGAGGCGCTCGACGCCGCCTACCGCGGCGAGCGCTACCGCGTGAGCCCGTGGCTGCGTCGCCAGGCCTGGCGCGCACGCTGACCGCGTCGCGCCAGAATCGCGCGCGACGCCCTCGACGACTTCCGGAGACACGACGATGACCGACGCCTTCATCTGCGACGCGCTGCGCACCCCGATCGGCCGCTACGGCGGCGCGCTCAGCAGCGTGCGCACCGACGACCTCGCCGCGATCCCGATCAAGGCGCTGATGGCGCGGCACCCGAACCTCGACTGGGCCGCGGTCGACGACGTGATCTACGGCTGCGCGAACCAGGCCGGCGAAGACAACCGCAACGTCGCGCGCATGGCCGCGCTGCTGGCCGGGTTGCCGCAGGAGGTGCCCGGTGCGACGGTCAACCGCCTGTGCGGCTCGGGGATGGACGCGGTGGGCACCGCGGCGCGCGCGATCCGCAGTGGCGAGGCGAGCCTGATGATCGCCGGCGGCGTCGAGAGCATGAGCCGCGCCCCGTTCGTGATGCCGAAGGCCGAGACGGCGTTCAGTCGCGCCAACGCCGTCTACGACACGACGATCGGCTGGCGCTTCGTCAACCCGCTGATGAAGCAGATGTACGGCGTCGACTCGATGCCCGAGACGGCCGAGAACGTCGCGCAGGACTTCGGCATCGAGCGCGAGGCGCAGGACCGCATGGCGCTGCGCTCGCAGCTCAACGCCGTCAAGGCGCAGCAGTCGGGCTTCTTCGACGGCGAGATCACGCCGGTGACGATTGCCGCGAAGAAGGGCGAGGCTGTGGTGGTGGCGAAGGACGAGCATCCGCGCGACACGAGCCTGGAGGCGCTGGCCAAGCTCAAGGGCGTCGTGCGCCCCGACGGCAGCGTGACCGCCGGCAACGCCAGCGGCGTCAACGACGGGTCCTGCGCGCTGCTGCTGGCCAGCGAGAAGGCCGCCGCGCGCCACGGCCTGACGCCGCGCGCGCGCGTGGTCGGCATGGCCACCGCCGGCGTGCCGCCGCGCATCATGGGCATCGGCCCGGCGCCGGCGACGCGCAAGGTGCTCGAGAACACGGGCTTGAGCCTCGCGCAGATCGACGTCATCGAGCTCAACGAGGCCTTTGCCGCCCAGGGGCTGGCCGTGCTGCGCCAGCTCGGGCTGGCCGACGACGATCCGCGCGTCAACCCCAACGGCGGTGCGATCGCGCTCGGGCACCCGCTGGGCGCCAGCGGCGCGCGGCTCGTGACGACGGCGGTCAACCAGTTGCACCGCACCGGCGGGCGCTACGCGCTCGCCACGATGTGCATCGGCGTCGGGCAGGGCATCGCGCTCGTCGTCGAGCGGGTGTAGCCGGGCGGCGCGTCACTCGGCGCGCCGGCCGAGCCGGCGCAGGCGCTCGAGCCAGCCGCGCGCGTCGTCGGGCGACAGCGCGCCGACGCCGCCGATCAGCGTCTCGCGCACCGGCGCGATGCCGACGAAGCCGAGGATGTTGCGGTCGAGCGACTTCACGCTGTGCGCGCGGTACCAGTAACGGTAGACCGCGGCCGGCATGCCCATCGTGACGACGACGCGCGCCGAGCGGCCGCCCAGTGCCTTCTTGTCGAACGGGTTGTCGCCTTCGGCGCCGAAGGCGAAGCCCGGCCGCGCGACCTGCTCGAGGAAGCCCTTCAGCAGCGCCGGCATGTCGCCGAGCCACAGCGGGAACACGAGCACGAGGTGGTCGGCCCAGCCGATCGCGGCCTGCGCGTCGGCCAGCGCGGCCGGCAGGCGGCCTTGCTCCCAGTCGCGCGCACTGCGCAGCAGCGGGAACTCGAGCCGCGCGACGTCGATCTCGCGCAAGGCGTGGCCGCCGGCCCGCGCGCCGTCGGCGTAGGCCGCGGCCAGCGCGTGGGCGAAGTGGGGCTGCGTCGCGTCGGGGTGGCCCTGGATCAGCGCGATCCGGCGGGCCGCGGGCTGCTCGTCCATGCCCCGATGTTGGGCGCGTCCAACGAATGCCCGCTTGAGCAAGGTCAAAACGGGCCGGGCGGCGGCTGGGGGTGCACGACCCGATGGACAAACCGGGCCCCTGTGAGAACATTCACGCTCGACCCTGTCCATCCCATGAGTGAACTCGTCGTTCGACGGCTGTTGATCGACCTCGACGCGCCCCTGGCGCGGCACTGGGCGGGCGGCGACGCGTTCCGCACCGCGTTCTTCGACGCGCTGTCGATGAGCTTCCCGCTCGGCGAGCAGTTCTTCATCGACGCGGTGCGCGACGGCGTCAAGGCATTGCCGGCCGACGCGCAGGCGCGCTTTGCCGACGAGGTTCGCGGCTTCGTCGGCCAGGAGGCGACGCACCGCCACCTGCACGCGCGCTTCAACGCCCACCTGGCGCAGCAGGGGCTGGCCAACCGCTGGGAGGCGCGCATCGGCGAGCGCACGCAGGCGCTGGCCGGCGTCGACGTGCGCCACCGCGTCGCGATCACGGCCGCCACCGAGCACTTCACGGCCATCTTCGCCGACCACCTGCTCGCTCGCCCGCAGTGGCTCGACGGCACCGAGCCGCGCCTGCGCACGCTGTGGATGTGGCACTGCGCCGAGGAGTCGGAACACCGCAGCACCGCGTTCGACGTCTACGTCGCGCTCGGCGGCAACCTCGCGTGGCGGCGGCGCTGGTTTCGCGTCGTCTCGGTCTACTTCGTCACCGACCTGCTGCGCCAGACGCTGGCCAACCTGTGGCACGACGGCACGTGGTGGCGAGCGTCGACGTGGCGCAGCGCCGCCTCGTTCCTGTTCGGTCGCGACGGGCTGGTGCGGCGCGGCTTCGGGCCGTGGCGTGCCTACCTGCGCGCCGACTTCCATCCCGGTGCGGGCGACACCGCGCTCGCGCAGCGCTGGCTGCGCGCGCTGGCGCCGTCGTACACCGTCGTGGCGCCCCGCGACGAGGCGCGCCACACGTCAGAACTGACAGTGTTCCCGTCACACGCCGCACCACAGAATTGACCTGTACCGACCCGTATCCCGGCCACCGACGGCGCGACGCACGCCGCGGGGCGATCACGACGTCGTTGGAGAGCCGATGAACGCATTCTTTGGGCAGTTGGTGATGCGCACCGACGAGGCGCGGCGCGCCTTCGAGACGCACCCGAACGTGATGGACGCCGTCGCGCGCGGCATGAGCGTCGAGCGCTACCGCCAGTTCCTGCTCGAGCTGTACCACGTCGTGTGGCACTTCAACCCGGTCTGCGCCGCCGCGGCGAGCCGGCTCGACGACGGCCTGCGCGACGTGCGCTACTTCCTCTACGACCACATGCACGAGGAGCAGGGGCACGAGCAGTGGGTGCTCAACGACCTCGACGCCGTCGGCGTGTCCGAGCCTCAGGCGCGCGCGCACGCGCCGTCGCCGTGGACGCTCGGGCTGGTGGGCTACAACTACTGGGCCGCCGAGCGCCGCCACCCGGCGTCGGTGCTCGGCATGCTGTA
Source organism: Rubrivivax sp. (assembly GCA_037443345.1). GTDB lineage: Bacteria > Pseudomonadota > Gammaproteobacteria > Burkholderiales > Burkholderiaceae_C > Calidifontimicrobium. The sequence goes on from JBBION010000274.1 coordinate 4,219, forward strand.
TGCGCTGGAGGTGATCGCCTCGGTCTACGGCGGCCCGTTCGCGTCGGCGATCCAGGAGTCGCTGCTGCTCGACGGCGAGCGCGGCGTGTCGTTCATCGCGTCGCACGCGACGATGGACGCCAGGCACATGGCCGAGTTGCGCGA
>JBBION010000275.1:0-4329 GCA_037443345.1 Rubrivivax sp.
CGCGGCGTCGGCACGGCGTCGAGCCGCATCGTCAGCGCGATGCGGCTGCGTGCCAGGTCGACCTCGAGCACCTTCACCTTGACGACGTCGCCCGCCTTGACGACTTCGCGCGCGTCGCGCACGAACGTGTTGGCGAGCTGGCTCACGTGCACCAGCCCGTCCTGGTGCACGCCGAGGTCGACGAAGGCGCCGAACTGCGCGACGTTGCTGACGGTGCCTTCGAGCACCATCCCGGGCTTCAGGTCCCCGAGGTCCTCGACGCCTTCGCTGAAGCGCGCCACCTGGAAGTGCGGCCGCGGGTCGCGCCCGGGCTTCTCGAGCTCGGCGAGGATGTCCTTCACCGTGATCGCGCCGAAGCGCTCGTCGGCATACGCCTCGGGCTTCAGCGACTTCAGCACGTCGGCGCGCCCCATCAGCTCGCCGATCGGCCGTCCGGTGGCGGCGAGCAGCTTGTCGACCACCGGGTAGCTCTCGGGGTGCACGCCCGTCATGTCCAGCGGGTTGTCGCCGTCGCGGATGCGCAGGAAGCCGGCCGCCTGCTCGAAGGTCTTCGGCCCGAGGCCGGTCACGTCGAGCAGCTGCCGGCGGCTGCGGAACGCCCCCTGCGCGTCGCGCCAGCGCACGATCGCCGCCGCCACCGACGGGCTCAGGCCCGACACCCGCGCCAGCAGCGGCACGGAGGCGGTGTTCAGGTCGACGCCGACCTTGTTGACGCAGTCCTCGACGACGGCGTCGAGCGAGCGCGCGAGCTCGCTCTGGTTGACGTCGTGCTGGTACTGGCCGACGCCGATGCTCTTCGGGTCGATCTTGACCAGTTCGGCCAGCGGGTCCTGCACGCGCCGCGCGATGCTCACCGCGCCGCGCAGGCTCACGTCGAGCTCGGGCAGTTCGCGGCTGGCGACCTCGCTGGCCGAGTACACCGAGGCGCCCGCCTCGCTGACGACGACCTTGTCGAGCACGGCCTGCGGCGCGAGCTGCCGCACGCGCTTGACGAGGTCGGCCGCGAGGCGGTCGGTCTCGCGGCTGGCGGTGCCGTTGCCGATCGCGATCAGGCTCACGCCGTGGGTGGCCACCAGCCGCCCGAGCGTGTGCAACGCGCCGTCCCAGTCGCGCCGCGGCTCGTGCGGGTAGACCGTGGCGGTGTCGAGCACCTTGCCGGTGGCCGAGACGACGGCGACCTTCACGCCGGTGCGGATGCCGGGGTCGAGCCCCATCACGACGCGCGGGCCCGCCGGCGCGGCGAGCAGCAGGTCGCGCACGTTCTCGGCGAAGACCTTGATCGCCACCGCCTCGGCGGCCTCGCGCAGCCGCGCGAACAGGTCGCGCTCGAGCGACAGGCCGAGCTTGACCTTCCACGTCCACGCGACCGTCTTGCGGATCAGCTCGTCGCCGGGCCGCCCGGCGTGGCGCCAGCCGAGGTGGTGCGCGATGTGCCCTTCGGCCAGCGACGGCTGGCCCGCAGCGGGCTCCTCGTCGAGCACCAGCCGCGCGTCGAGGATCTCGAGCGTGCGGCCGCGGAAGACGGCCAGCGCGCGGTGCGACGGCACCTTCGCGATCGGCTCGCGGTAGTCGAAGTAGTCGCGGAACTTGGCGACGTCGGGGTTCGCGTCGTCCTTGCCGGCGGCCAGCGTCGAGCGCAGGAAGCCGGCTTCCCACAGCCACTCGCGCAGGCGGCCGACCAGCGCCGCATCCTCGGCCCACCGCTCGGCGAGCAGGTCGCGCACGCCGTCGAGCACGGCGTGCGCGTCGGCGAAGCCCGCGTCGGGGTTCAGGAAGGCCACCGCCTCGGCCAGCGGCTCGAGCGTCGGGTCGGTGAACAGTCGGTCGGCCAGCGGCTCGAGGCCGGCCTCGCGCGCGATCGTGCCCTTGGTGCGGCGCTTGGGCTTGTACGGCAGGTACAGGTCCTCGAGGTCCTGCTTGGTCGCCGCGGCCTCGACGGCCGCGCGCAGGGCGGGCGTGAGCTTGCCCTGCTCGTCGATGCTCCTGAGCACCGCGGCACGCCGGTCCTCGAGTTCGCGCAGGTAGGCCAGGCGCGCCTCGAGCTCGCGCAGGTGCACGTCGTCGAGGCCGCCGGTGGCCTCCTTGCGGTAGCGGGCGATGAAAGGCACGGTGGCGCCGCCGTCGAGCAGGTCGACCGCGGCGGCGACCTGCGCCGGGCGCACCTTCAGCTCGTCGGCGAGCTGCAGCAGGATCTTGTTCAAGGCAGTGAGCGGGAAACGCGAAAGGCGCGCAGTGTGCCATCGCGGCACGTCGACTCCCGCGCGCGGAGGGCTCAGGCGCCGGCGCGCGCGGCGTGGGCGGCGATCGCGTCGGCCAGCCGCGGCATCAGCGCCGGCGGCAGGTCGTGCCCCCAGCCGGGCACGACCTCGATGCGGGCCCCGGCGATCTTGCTCACCAGGTCGTGGGCCGCGGCCACGCGCACCAGCGGATCGTCGCGTCCGTGCATCACCAGCGTCGGCGCGACGATGCGAGGCAGCAGCGGCGTGCGGTCGCCGTCGGCGATCACGGCCAGCAACTGGCGCGTCGCGCCGGCCGGGTGGAACGCGCGCTCGATCGACGCCGCGATGCGCTGGCGCAGCGCCACCGGATCCGGCGGGTAGGCGGGGCTCGCAATCAGTGTGAGCAGCTGCTGCATCAGCTCGAGCGCACCGTCCGGGTCGCCAGGACGCGGACGCTGCAGCAGCGCGCGGCGCACCGCCGGCGCCGGGGGCGGCAGCGCGCGCGCGCCCGAGGTCGTCATCACCAGCGTCAGGCTCGCGACGCGCTGCGGGTGCGCCGCGGCGACGTGCTGCGCGATCATGCCGCCCATCGACACGCCGCACAGGTGCACGCGCTGCAGGCCCAGCGCGTCGATCACGCCCACCGTGTCGGCGGCCATGTCGGCCAGCGTGTACGGCGCGCGCACCGGCAGCCGCAGCCCGTAGCGAAGCCCGGCCCAGGCGACGCTGGGCACGCCGAGGTGGTCGAGCCACTGGCTCCGGCCGATGTCGCGGTTGTCGAAGCGGATCGGGCGCAGGCCGCGCTGTCGCAGTTCGGCGAGCAGTTCGTCGGGCCACGCGACGAGCTGCATCGCCAGGCCCATCACGAGCAGCACCGGCGCGCCGTCGGCCGGCCCCGCGTCGTCGACCTCGATGCCGATGCCGTTGGCGACGACGCGCATGGTCTGGAGGCTCGCCTCTCAGCCCTTGCTGGCGGCCAGCGGCCCCTCGTGCGCGGTGCGGTAGAACCAGCGCCGCGCGCCCTGCGCGTCGAAGCGCCGCCACCGCTTGGGGTCCTGCGCCAGCCGGTCGGCGATCGCGTAGAGCGCCAGCGGGTTCATGCCCATGCCGATGTGGCTCGCGTGCACCTCGATGTTCTCGGCCCGCGGGTGCTGCGGGTCGTTGAGGCTGCACTGCCACGCGACGACGCCGTCGGTCTTGCTGTAGATCGACGTCGTCGGCACCGGCGGCGGCTGGCGGATCAGCGCGAGCAGCTCGTCGTCGTCTGCCTGCTGGCCGCTGACGAGTTCGTACAAGCGCCACGCGTTGGTGGCCCGCGGGTGGCCCGAGAACGGCGTGCCCAGCGTGATCACGCAGCGCACCTGCGCGCTCAGCTCCTTGGCGATCTCGCGCGCGTAGACGCCGCCCAGGCTCCAGCCGATCAGGCTGACCGGCTCGCGATGGCGCTCGGCCAGCTGCACCACCGTCTCGCGCGTGGCGGCGAACAGGCCGTGGCGCGGGCCGAAGTTGAAGCCCTGCCGCCACGGGTACGGCGTGTAGCCGCTGGCGCGCAGGAAGTTGCGCAGCGGCAGCGTGCTGACGTCGGACGCGCCGAGGCCCGGGAACACCAGCACCGGGTGGCCGTCGCCCGGCGGCAGTCGACGCAGCCACGGCATCGCGGCGAGCAGCGCGGCCAGCTCCCACGGCGCACGGCCTTCGAGCAGCATCAGCCAGGGGCCGGGGGGCTGCAGGTCGGGACGTTCGTCGTCGGTGGGCAGGGGCGGCGGCGCGGGGCGTGCCGCGGGGGGTCGGCGGTGAACCGGCATCGGGCCAGGGGTCGCAGGCCTGCGGGGGTGGCGGGTGGTGCGATCCTACCGACGGCGCCGCGCCTTGGCTGGAGCGCTTGCCCTAGGCTTGCCTGTCGCCTTCGAGACAGAGTCGCGCACCGTGCCGACGACGCTGCCGACCGTCTTGGCGGCGACACCGGGCACCATGCGCCCGAGCAGCCGCATCGCGTCGGTGTTGCCCAGCGTCTTGCCCACCGCGCTGCCGACCGCGGCGCCGAACGCGGTGGCGCCGCGCGCGACGTCGACGACGGGCCGCGGCACCGTGCGGTCGACGACGGCGCCGA
>JBBION010000276.1:0-4320 GCA_037443345.1 Rubrivivax sp.
CTCGTAGTCGTCGCCGCCCGAGACCATGCACTCGAGCTGGCGCGCGCGCGGCTGCGCGGCCAGCGCGGCGCTGCGCGGCAGCGCGTCGACGTCGACGACGGCGCCGACGCGTGAGCGCTCGCGGATGTGGCCGAGGTCGCCCACCAGCCCGTCGCTGAGGTCGATCGCGCTCGTGGCCACGCCGCGCAGCGCGCAGCCGAGCGCCACGCGCGGCTGCGGGCACTCCATCGCCAGGCGCAGCCGCTCGAAGTCGGGCGTGACGGCCACCGTGCCGCGGAACATCTCGAGCGCGAGCCGCGCGTCGCCGAGGCCGCCGCCGGCCGGGTGGCTGACCCACAGTTCGTCGCCGGCGCGCGCGCCGCTGCGCAGCAGCGCCTGCCCGGCGGGAACCTCGCCGAACACCGTGATGCAGATCGCCAGCGGCCCGGCGGTCGTGTCGCCGCCGACGAGCTCGATGCCGTGCACGTCGGCCAGCGCGTACAGCCCGCGCGCGAAGCCGTCGAGGAAGGCCTCGTCGACGCGCGGCATCGCGAGCGCGAGCGTGAACGCCAGCGGCTGCGCGCCGCACGCGGCGAGGTCGCTCAGGTTGACCGCGAGCGCCTTGTGGCCCAGGCGCTCGGGCGCCACGGTGGACAGGAAGTGCCGGCCCTCGACGAGCAGGTCGCTCGACACCGCGAGCTGCATGCCCGCCGCGGGCGCGAGCAGTGCGCAGTCGTCGCCGACGCCCAGCGGCGAGCGCCGCGCCGGGCGGCCGAAATACTTCGCGATGAGGTCGAACTCGCCGAGGGCCATCACGGCATTGTCGCCGGCCGTCGCCGGCGGCACGCGGTGCTAACGTGCGCCCATGACGGGCCCGAGCGACGCACCGCCTGCCGCCACCGCGCCGCGCGTGACGGCGTGGTCGCCGCTGTCGCTGCCGGTGTTTCGCATGCTGTGGGGTGTGTGGGTCACCGCCAACGCGTGCATGTGGATGAACGACGTCGCGGCGGCCTGGCTGATGACGCAGCTCGCCGGCACGCCGGGATGGGTCGCGCTGGTGCAGACCGCCTCGACGCTGCCGGTGTTCCTGCTCGGGCTGGCCAGCGGCGCGCTGGCCGACATCGTCGACCGGCGGCGTTACCTGATGGTCACGCAGGTGTGGGTCGCCGCGGTGGCCACGCTGGTGTGCCTGGTGCTGCTGGCCGGCGTGATGACGCCGCCGCTGCTGCTGGCGCTGACGTTCGCCAACGGCATCGGGCTGGCGATGCGCTGGCCCGTGTTCGCCGCGCTGGTGCCCGAGGTCGTGCCGAAGGCGCAGCTGTCGCCGGCGCTGGCGCTCAACGGCATCGCGATGAACACGTCGCGCATCATCGGCCCGGTGGCCGCCGGCGCGATCATCGCCGGCGCCGGCACGCTGTGGGTGTTCGTGCTCAACGCGGTGCTGTCGGTCGGCGCCGCGGTGGCGATCTGGCGCTGGAAGCGCGAGGTGCAGGCCAAGGCGCTGCCGGCCGAGCGTTTCGTCGGCGCGATCCGCGTCGGCCTGCAGTACGTGCGCCAGAGCCAGCGCATGCACGTCGTGCTGCTGCGCGTGGCGCTGTTCTTCATGCAGTCGACCGCCTTGCTCGCGCTGCTGCCGCTCGTCGCGCAGGGCCTCGAGGGTGGCGGCGCGGGCAGCTTCACGCTGCTGCTGGCGTGCATGGGCGCGGGCGCCGTGCTCGCGGCGTCGCAGATGCAGTGGCTGCGACGGCACCTGGACTACGACCGGATGCTGCGCTGGGGCTCGCTGCTGCAGGTCGTGGCGATGAGCACCGTCGCGCTCGCGCCGACGGTGTCGGTCGCCGCGCCGGGCATGCTGGTGGCCGGCATGGCGTGGATCTCGGTGGCCAACTCGCTGACGCTGTCGGCCCAGTTCGCGCTGCCCGACTGGGTGCGCGCGCGCGGCATGTCGATCTACCAGATGGCGCTGATGGGCGGCGCGGCGGTGGGCGCGGCGCTGTGGGGCCAGGTCGCGACGGCGACGAGCCTGCGCAGCGCGCTGCTGCTGTCGGCGGCCACCGGGCTGGTCATCGTGCTCGCGACGCGGCGCCTCAGCATCGAGGCGCGCGCCGGCGAGGACCTGACGCCGGCGCCGCTGGCGCCGCCGGCGATGGCCGGGCCGAGCGACCCGCACGAAGGCCCCGTGCTGGTGAGCATCGAGTACCTGATCGATCCTGCCGACGAGGCCGCCTTCCGCGCCGTGATGCGCGACACGCGCCGCGCGCGGCTGCGCCAGGGCGTGCTGTCGTGGTGGCTGTTCCGCGACGCGACGCAGCCCGGGCGCTACGTCGAGTACTTCGTCGACGAGTCGTGGGTCGAGCACCTGCGCCGCTTCGACCGCATGACGGCGGCCGACCACGCGCTGCGCGAGCGCCGCAACGCGCTGCATCGAGGACCCGTGCCGCCGGTGGTCACGCGCAGCCTCGCCGAGGCCGTCGACGCCGACTGACGCGCCCGGGCGGTTCAAGGTAGGGGTTGCCGCCGTGCACGCGCCGGCGTAGACCGTGCTGACGTCAAGGCCGGGGATCGCGCGATGCGCTGGGCGGATTGGCTCGAACGGTGGAACCTGCGCTCGCTGAGCATCAGGCTGCCGTTCCTCGAGATGCAGTGGGCGCCGGGCGACGCCGACCGCGCCGCGGCGTGGGACATGTACGTCGAGCTGCTGACACGCGTGACGTCGCACGCGCTGCCCGACACGGCCGGCGTCGAGAAGGCTGCGCTCGACAGCGTGCACTCGCTGTTCGCGACGACGCGCGACGTGCTGCGCCGCCACGGCCGCGGCGCCGGCGAGTTCACGCGGCTGGCCGTCGTCGTGCTCAACCAGGTGATCCGCCCGTTCACGACGAAGTGGCACCTGCTGTCGCAGGCCGGCGCGTTCGACGACCCGGCGCAGCGCGCCGCGTTCCGGCGCGAGCTCGACGACCTGCGCGCGCAGCTCGTGCAGTACACGCGGGCGCTGGCCGACATGGCCGGCGTCGAGGACCTGACGGCGCTGTGAGCCGCCGCCGACGGCCACGGGGAGAGTGACGATGGACCGCTTCAGCAAGCCCGGGTACCGGTTCGCCGTGATCGTGGCCGCCAGCGCCGTCGTGGGCTGCGGGGGCGGCGTCGTCGCGCTGCTGCCGTTCGTGACGCCGGTCGGCGGCTCCTGGAGCCTCGACACCGTGCCGTCGACGGCCGTCACCGACTTCGCCGCCGGCGACGAGTCCTTCAACATCAACCCGAAGGCCGGCCAGCCGTACATGCTCGACAGCCCGCTGCAGGTGACCGGCACCTATCGCAGCGACACGGCGGCGACGCAATGCGCCGGCGCGGCGGACACCGCGGTGGAGGGCAGCGCCGACGACGGCGACCTCGTGCTTCGCGCCGCCGCCGACCCGGCCACCGTCTGCCTGCGCGGCACCTTCACCGACCTGGCGACGTTCCGCGCCGACGACGACCGCGTCTACCGCAACTCGCGCGTCGACGTGCAGTTGCCGATCGGCGTGTGGGTCAGCGACGACGGCACGCGGCGCATCAAGTTCACCGCGCCGACCTCGGTCGACAACGGCGACACCGCCGATGTCACGGGCTGCGACGTTGCTGCCGGATCGGCGTTCGAGCCGATCACCGGCACGCTGCAGGGCCTGGTGCCGGCCGGCTTTCCGACGCCGGGCACGCCGCCGCGCATGGCCGAGCTGAAGCGCGATGGCGTCACGCTGTACACCCACGGCGTGATGCTCGACGGCGCGACGTTCGAGTTCGACGCCGCCGGCGGCGCCAAGGTGCGGCTGCGGCGCCTGGCGAGCGTCGTCGACGCGTGCCCCTGAGGCGCGCTCAGCGCAGCGGCGGCAGAAACCATGCGCGCGCGAGCACCACCTCGCGCGACGCCCCGTCGCGCTCGACGACCAGCGTCAGCTCGTCGCGGTCGTGCACGGCGGCCCACGCGGCGGTGATCGATGGTGGCCGGTGCCCGTTCCACAGGCGCACGCGGTCGCCGGCACGCAGGCCGGCCGCGGCGGCGGGGCTGCCGTCGTAGACGCCGTCGACGAACAGGCCGCCGCCGTCGGCATTGAGCCCGAGGCCGAACCCGCCCGGCAGCCGCCGCGCGTGCGCCTCGACGCACAGCAGCCGCTCGCCGAGGCGCAGTTGCAGTGCGGCGCCGTCGAACAGCGCGACGCCGGCGAGCGCGCCGACGTCGCCGGCCAGCGCGCGCTTCAGCCCTGGCGCGCGCAGGTGAGTCAGCGGCACGTCATGCCGCACCAAGGGCCCGACCGCGACCTCCGCCGCACGCGCAGCGACTGCCGGCGCACCCGGCACCTCGAC
>JBBION010000277.1:0-4318 GCA_037443345.1 Rubrivivax sp.
CCGCGCCCTGCGTTCGCGCCGCGTGCTCGCGCGCGAGCGCAGCCAGCATCCGCACCACGGTCGTGGTCTTGCCGGTTCCGGGTCCGCCGGTCAGCACGAACAGGCGGCGCCCGACGACGCGTCGCACCGCCTCGGCCTGGCGCGCGGCCTCCGGGCTCGGCGCGCCGCCGAACAGCGCCGCGAGGTCGGCATCGGTGAGCGGCGCGACCGGGGTCGCAGCGCCCAGCCGCTCTACCAGCGCGTCGGCGATGTCGCGCTCGTGGCAGTGGTTGCGGGCGAGCTGGAAGCGCTCGCCGTCGACGACGAAGGCGTGCCGCGTGGCGTCGAAGGTGCCCGGCGTGCCGACCATCGGCTCGCCGGCGATCGCCTCGGCCGCGTCCGGTTGGATCGCCAGTTCACTGTGGCCTTCGAGGTCGCGCCCGGTCGCCTCGGCCGCCAGCGTCGCCAGCCGCCAACTGCCACCGCGCGACCGCACGAAGCGCGCAACCGCGCGCGCCAGCGGCGAGTGGGACGCGAGCCGCGGATCGAGGGCGGTGTCGTCGTAGCGCAGGCTCATGCCTCCGTCTCCGCGGCTTCGTGCCCATCGAGCAACGCGTCGACCGCATCGAGCAGCGAGGGCGCGAAGGGCTTCGACCACAGTCCGGCGCCGGGGGCGAGACCGGCGCCGCGGACGAAGACGTAGACCGGGTCGCCCAGATGACGGGCGCGCTCGTAGCCGGGCAGCCGCGCGCGCAGATGGCGTTCGAGTGCCAGCGTGTAGAGCAGCGCCTGGAAGCGGTAGCGGCCGCCGTCCATCGCGCGGTCGAGGCTGGCGCCGAGATAGTCGTCGACGCGCAGTCCCAGCCGGTTGCTCTTCCAGTCCAGCGCGCGGTAGCGGCCTTCGTGGCGGAGCACGAGGTCGATCTTGCCGCGCAGCAGGCCCGCGACCTCGCGGTCGGAGGCCGGCACCAGGTCCGGCTCGCCGTGGTCGGCGGCGATCCGGCGCAGCGCCGCCATCCGGAGGCGCGGAAGCGGCAGCAGGAAATCGAACTCGGCACGCTGGTCGCAAGGCGCCAACTGGCCGGCGCTCGGACCGCCGGGCCAAAGCGGCACGTCGAGCACGCGGTCCAGCATCGCGGCGACACGCGCCTCGATGCCGGCCACCACGGCGCCTTCGCCGGCCCCATGCTCGGCCAACGCGCGCCGCACCAGGTCCAGTTGGCTCGCGATGGGCCGGCCATGGACGCGGCGCTCGATGATCGCGTGCACGGCGTTGCCGAATCCGGTCCCGCGCGCGCCATCGAGCGCGGCCAGTTCCGGATGCGCTGCCTCGACCGGCGCATCGAGCGCCCCCCCGGGCGCGACGTCGACGTCGGGCGCGTCCTCGATCGAGCGGTCGGCGTCGGCGATGGCTTCGTCCTCGGCGGCGGCTTCGACCGCGACCGTCTCGATCACCGCGCGCGGTGCGTCATCGCCCAGCGTGCTGAAGCTGTGGCGACCCGGGCGTGGCCCGGGCACGGGTGACGGCATCGGACGGGCACTGCGCGCCGCCGCCACCGCCTCACGCGCTTCGAGGCAGGCCGCGGGCGGCAGGCCCGCGAGCCACTCGACGCCTGCGATCGACGGACCCGCGCCCGCTTCGGGGCGAGCATCGACCGCAGCATCCGCCCCCGGCGCCTCGACCGGAACGGCCGAGGCCCGCGCGGCCCGATCCGTTTCCGGGCCGGTGATCACGAAGCTGCCCGACGTCGCGGATCGGCGTTTCGAGGCGGTCTTCGGCGTCGCCGCCGCGTCCGTGGCCGCCGCGTCGCCGGTCCGCGGCGGGTTCCGATGCCGCGCGATCAGCGTCGAGAGCGGGACGTCGGTCATCTTCTGCGGCGCCGGCGCGTCGTAGATCACGCAGGCGTGGACCGCGCGGGTGACGGCGACATAGAAGAGGCGGAAGCGTTCGTCGGATTCGAGCTGCTCGGCGCGCGCCTTGACGGCTTCCGGCAGGTCGAGGCGGCCGAGCTTCGTATGCGGGTCCGGGACCCGCACCAGCGGGTGCTTACGCCACTGGTCGTTCAGGCCGTGGCGGAACGCGAGCGGCAGGAACACGATGCCGAACTCGAGCCCCTTGGCCGCGTGCACGGTCATCACCTGCACGCGGCGGGCGTCCGACTCGAGCCGCAACCGGCGCGCGTCGGCATCGGCTTCGCTGCCGCCGCCGACCTGGCGCTCGCGCTTCAGCCACGCCATCAGCGCATGCGGGCCGTGGTGGTCGGCGCTGGCGAGTTCCAGCAGCTCGCCGAGGTGCCGCAGATCGGTCAGGACGCGTTCGCCGCCGGTCGAGCCGAGCGCGCGCGGCGCGATGTCGGCGGCCAGCGCACGCACCGCCGCACCGACGCCGAGGCGCTGCCAGGTGTCGCGCCAGTGTTCGAGCCGCGCGTGGCCGGCTGCGACCACCGCGGGATCGGCAACCATCCGGCGCACCGTCTCCCAGCCGAGGCCGAGCAGCGAGGTCGCGAGCGCGGCGCGTTGCACCGGCTCGGAAGGATCGATCAGCGCCTCGAGGATCAGGATCAGGTCGCGCGCGGTGTCGGACTCGAAGACGCTGGCCTGCCGGCTGCCGACCGCGGGCACGCGGCGTTCGTCGAGCGCGGCGAGCGTGCGCGCGACGTGCTCGTTGCCGGGCACCAGCACCGCGATGTGCGAAGGCTCCAGCGGCTTGCCGTCGATCGTGCATCGATCCGAGCCGAGCATCCCCGCGATCTCGTCGGCGGCCGCCTCGATGGCGCGTTCGGCCAGCGCGTCGGCCTTGAGGCCATCGATCGCGCCGGCGATGCGCCGGATCCGCAACGGCCGTTCGGGCTCGACGCCGTCGATGCGCAGGCCCGGGGCGGCGCCGGGCGCGCGCGCGGCGTCGACCGGCTCGTAGCGGATGTCGGCCTCGGCGCGCGCCGACAGCAGCCCGCCGCCGGCGCCGAAGAAGGCATTGCAGGCGGCGACGAAGCGCGCGGACGAGCGGTGGTTGGTGCTCAGCGCCAGTCGCGCGGTGGCGTCGTCGCGCGCCCGCCGGTAGGTCTCGATGTCGCCGCCGCGGAAGCGGTAGATCGCCTGCTTGGGGTCGCCGACGATCGCGAGCCAGCCGCGCGGGTGGCCCTCGCCGCAGCGCCAGATGCGATCGAGGATGCCGTACTGGATCGGGTCGGTGTCCTGGAACTCGTCGACCAGCGCCGCGGGCCACTGCGCGTGCAGCGCGTCGGCGAGCGGCCGCGATTCGCCACCGTCCTCGGCCGCGAGTGCGTCGTGGACGGTCTCGAGCAGCGCATCGAAGCTGCCCTGGTCGCGGGCCTCGAGGCGACGCCGGGCCTCGGCACGGGCCCACGCGCCGACCGCCCGCCAGAACGCACGCGGCGGCCGATGCGCGCCGACCTCGCGCACGGCAGCGGCAAGCTGCGCCGCGTGGTGCTGGAACCATTCGAGGTCCGGATCGCCCGCGGACGCCTTCTTGAGGCCGGTGCGCGTGGCGAACTTCCCGAGTCCGCTGATGGTGTCGTCAAGGTCGATCTGGCCGAGGGTCGCCGCGCCGGCCAGCACGGGTTCGAGCGCTTCGAGCGCGCGCGCCGCGACGGCGGCGGCATTGAACAGATCCTGGCGTCGCCCGAGCACGCGCCGGATCCGCGCCGGCATCTCGGGGTCCTGGAGCAGCGCGTCGGCCGCGGGATCGTCGTCGGCCACGGCGACGCCGGGCGCGAGCAGCGAGGGCAGCGCGTCGGCGAGTTCCTTGGCGCCGGGCGCCCCGCCCATCGCCGCGGCCAGTCGGGAGAGTTCGTGCGTCGCGTCCTGCAGCAGGATGCGCTGGAGATCGCCCGCCAGCTCCTGCCGCAGCTCGGCGCCATCGCCCTGGCCGCCGCTGCGCAGGCCGGCGCCGGTCGCGAAGGGCTGCTCGCGCAGGATCCGGTCGGCCAGCCGGTGCAGGGTGCCGATCGGGGCGAGGTCGAAGTCGCCGAGCGCGACCTCGAGCCGCCGGCGATCGTCCTCTCGCTGGGCTTCGTCCGACCAGCGCCCGGCCAGCCACGCGAGATCCGGGCCGGCGGCCGGATCGGGCAAGACCTCGGAGGCCGCCAGCTCGCGCGCGCCACGCAGGCGCTGGCGCAGGCGCTCGCGCAGTTCGTCGGCAGCCTTGTTGGTGAAGGTCGCGACCACGATCGCGCGTGGCGACAGCCGCCGCTCCAGCACCAGGCGCAGGTACAGCGCGGCGATGGTCCAGGTCTTGCCGGTGCCGGCGCTGGCCTCGACCAGCAGCCGCGTGCCCGGCTTGAGCGGCGCCGAACGCCAGTCGACCGCATCGGTCATC
>JBBION010000278.1:0-4317 GCA_037443345.1 Rubrivivax sp.
AGGAGGCGGTGACGATGCTCGCCAACGAGCTGCAGGAGCGCGTGCGCCCCGACGGGCTCGCGATCGTGATGGAAGCCGACCACTTTTGCATGCATTGGCGCGGCGTCAAGGACGACGAGTCGATGATGGTCAACTCCGTGATGCGTGGCGCGTTCCTGAAAGATGCGAACCTGCGCCGCGAATTCCTGTCGCTGCTGAGCAAGAAGTCCGCCTGAAGGAGCCACCATGCTCGTGCGCCTGATGTATGCCAGCCGCGCCGTCGGCGCCGTCGACGACGATGCGCTGCTCTCGATCCTGCGCCAGTCGAAGGCCCAGAACCCGAAAGACGGCATCACCGGGGTGTTGTGCTGCTCCGAGGGGGTGTTCATCCAGGTCCTCGAGGGCGGCCGCCGTGCCGTCAACCGGCTGTACAACCGCATCGTCGCCGACGCGCGCCACACCGACGTGGTGCTGCTGAGCTACGAGGAGATCGGCGAGCGGCGTTTCGCGAACTGGTCGATGGGCCAGGTCAACATGCACCGCCTGAACCCGGCGCTGCTGCTGAAGTACTCCGAGCGCGCGACGCTCGACCCTTACGCCGTCAGCGGCAAGGTGTCGATGGCGCTGTTCGAGGAACTCGTCTCGACCGCCTCCGTCATGGGCCAGTCCTGAAGCGACCTGCGGGCGCGCGAGGGCAGCGAGGCCACGACGCCTTCGAGCGGCCGCCGCGGATCCGGCTGTGCCGGTCCGCTGGCGGCGCCCCCTCGAGGGGGAAGCGGCCTTGGGCCGCTTCGGGGGTGGTCAAACCAGCGCGTCGGACCAGATCGTGCGCGCCCAGTTCCAGGCGTACAGGCCTTCCTTCTCGTTGGCTGCCGGCGACAGGCCGCCCGAGCCGGGCACCGTCTTGAACGTCTTGTCGACCGGGTCGTACGCGTGCACGCTGGCCACGTGCACGACGTTGCTCGCGTCGACGAAGCTGTAGCACGTGTTGGTCAGCATCGGCGCGGGGTTGACCGGCCAGCCCGCGAGCCGCGCGACGATCGCCGCAGCGGCGACCTTGGCGTGGCTGTTGGCCATGTGGCCGCTCTTGGGCATCGCCGGCGCGAGCAGGATCGAGTCGCCGATGACGTGGATGTCCCGGGCCACCGTCGACTCGAACGTCAGGTAGTCGACCGGGCACCAGCGCGCGTTGGCGGTGGCCAGCCCGGCCTGCACCGCGAGCAGCCCGGCGCGCTGCTGCGGCACGACGTTGAGCACGTCGCCGCGCACGTCGTCGCCGACCTCGAGCTTGAGCGTCTTCCTCGCCGCGTCGACGCCGACCACCTTCTGCCCGCCGCGGTACTCGACGATGCCGGGGTACAGGTCGGCCCAGGCCTTCTTGAACAGCGGCCCCTTCGACGTCACGTCGGGGTTCGCGTCGAGCACCAGCACCTTCGAGCGCGGCTTGTGAGACTTGAAGTAGCTCGCCACCTGGCACGCACGCTCGTACGGCCCCGGCGGGCAGCGGTACGGCGCCAGCGGGATCGACAGCACGTAGACGCCGCCGTTGGGCATCGCCTCGAGCTGGCGGCGCAGCGCCACCGTCTCGGGACCGGCCTTCCACGAGTGCAGCACGCGGCCGTCGGCGTTGGCCGCGCGCAGCCCCTCGACGGTGTCGAGCTGCAGGTCGATGCCCGGCGCGAGGATCATCTTGTCGTAGGCGATCGTCGGGCCCGAGGCCAGCGTCGCGACCTTCTTCGCCGGGTCGATCGACGCGACCATGTCGCGCACAACGCGCACGCCGTGGTTCTTCTCGAGCGTCGAGTACGGGCGCGTGATGTCGGCCATCGTGCGCGTGCCGCCGAGCACGACGTTGCTGATCGGGCAGCTGACGAAGTTCTCGTTCGGCTCGACGAGCACGACGTCGACGGTGTAGTTCGAGAACAGCCGCACGTACTTGGCCGCCGTCGCACCGCCGTAGCCGCCGCCGACGACGAGCACGCGCGTCCTGCCCGGCACGCCCACGCTGGCGCAGCCGGCCAGCCCCAAGCCCCCCAGCGCCGTGGCGCCGGCCAGCCATTCGCGTCGTTGCATCGCGGTCCCCTTTACTTCTTCTGCGCCGCGAAGTACGCGGCGACCTGCTGGATCTGCTCGTCGCTGAAGCCCTTGGCCAGTTGGTGCATCACGGTGGCCGGACGCTCGCCCTTCTTGAAGGCCTGCATCTGCGCGACCATGTACGCGGAGGGCATTCCCGCCAGTGCCGGCACCTCGCCGGTGTTGATGCCGCGGCCGAAGGTGCCGTGGCAGTTGGCGCAGGTCGCGGCCAGCGACGTGACGTACAGCGCCTGCGCGTCCTGCGCCAGTGCGGGGGCGACGCCGAGGGCGAGGCCCAAAACCCACCCGGCGCGGCGCGCCCGGGCGGCGAAGGCAGAGGTCGGTGTCACGAAGGGGGTCTCCTGGGTTCGCGCCGCCGGCACGACGCACGGCGGCGATCGGCGAGGATTGTTCATCGCGGCGGCGTGCAAAGCAAACAATCTTTGCTCAGATCGACCTGAAATCGGGGAATGTCCCGACGCCCGCCCGCACCTGCGGAGCCCTACCAGCGCGAGACCGGCGCGAAGCCGTACAGGGGCCCCAGCAGCCGCGTCGGGAACTGCGCGATCGCCGCGTTGTAGGCGTCCACGGCGTCGTTGAACGCGGTGCGCCCGAACGCGATGCGCAGGTCGGCGTCGTGCAGTTCGCGCAGCAGTGCGCCGACGTCGCCGTGCTCGCGCAGCGCCGGCTGCTGGTCGACGAGCGCGAGCAGCCGCTCGATCGCCGACGACAGCGCCGCGTCGCCGCGCGCGAACGCGGGCAGCGCGTCGGCCGCGGTAGGCTTGCGGGTCACGCGCTCGGCCGCCGCCTGTACCTGCGCGTGCGCCTCGGCGACGGTGTCGAGCGCGCGCGCCTCGGCCGCGAGCGGTTCGCGCAGCGCGTCGACGAGCCGCGGCAGCGCGTCGCGGCGGCGGTGCAGCTGATCGTCGATCTGGCCCCACGCGGCGTGGATCGCGTGGCGCAGCCGCACGAGGCGGTTGTAGGCGCCGAACATCCACAGCGCCAGCACCGCGACGACGACGACCGGCAGCAACTCGCCCGCCGTCATGGTGCCCGCGCGCGCCTCAGCCGCGCACCTCGCCCTGGCCGAGCACGATCCACTTGAGCGAGGTCAGCCCCTCGAGGCCGACCGGGCCGCGGGCGTGCAGCTTGTCGGTGCTGATGCCGATCTCGGCGCCCAGTCCGTACTCGAAGCCGTCGGCGAAACGCGTGCTCGCGTTGACCATCACGCTGGCCGAGTCGACCTCGCGCAGGAAGCGCATCGCGTTCGGGTGGTTCGTCGTCAGGATCGCGTCGGTGTGGTGCGAGCCGTAGCGGTTGACGTGCGCGATCGCCTCTTCGAGCGCGTCGACGACCTTGATACTGATGATCGGCGCGAGGTACTCCGCGTACCAGTCCTGCTCGGTCGCGTCGACGACGGCCGCGCCGGCCACCATCTGCAGCAGCGCCTTGCTGCGCGGACAGCAGCGCATCTCGACGCCCTTGGCCGCGAAGACGGCGCCGATGCGCGGCAGGAACGCCGCCGCCTGCCGCGCGTGCACCAGGAGCGACTCCGCGGCGTTGCACGGGCTGTACTTCTGGGTCTTGGCGTTGTCGGTGACCTTGACCGCGAGCTCGAGGTCGACCTCGGCGTCGACGACGACGTGGCAGTTGCCGTCGAGGTGCTTGATGACGGGCACCTTGGCCTCGGCGCTGATGCGCTCGATCAGGCTCTTGCCGCCGCGCGGGATGACGACGTCGACGAACTCGGGCGTCGCGATCAGGCGGCCCACCGCGGCACGGTCGGTCGTCTCGACGAGCTGCACGCCTTCGGGCGGCAGGCCGGCCTCGGCCAGGGCGGCCTGCACCACCTTCCACAGCGCGACGTTGGAGTGGATCGCCTCGGAGCCGCCGCGCAGGATGCAGGCGTTGCCGCTCTTGATCGCCAGTGACGCCGCCTCGATCGTCACGTTCGGCCGGCTCTCGTAGATCATGCCGAACACGCCGATCGGCACGCGCATGCGCCCGACGCTGATGCCGCTCGGGCGGCGTTTGACGTCGCTGATCTCGCCGACCGGGTCGGGCATCGCGGCGATCTGCTCGCAGCCTTCGGCCACCGTGTCGATGACCTTCGGCGTCAGCCGCAGGCGGTCGACGAGCGGCGCGGCCAGGCCGGCGGCTTCGGCCGCGGCGATGTCGTTGGCGTTGGCCGAGCGCAGCGCGTCGGCGTCGGCGCGCAGCCGCTGCGCCAGCGCGCGCAGCGCAGCGTCCTTGGCCGCCGTCGGT
>JBBION010000279.1:0-4314 GCA_037443345.1 Rubrivivax sp.
CGCACGCGCCACGCCGCCGCCGCGACGAACAGCCCCCACAGCCCGTACGCGGCGGCCTGGTTGAAGAACGTCGACGACGGCGGCAGGTTGAACGCGATCAGCACCGGCACCGCGATGGCGGCGACGCCGGCCACCGCGAGCAGCCGGTCGGCGGGCGCAGCCGCGGCCGGCGGCGCGGTCGTCATGCGAGCGGGCGCGGCCGGCGCACGCGGCCTGGCGGCGGGGGCTGCGTCACGACTTGCGCGTGTCGAACGCGTCGCGCAGCGCGTCGCCGATGAAGGTCAGCAGCAGCATCGTCAGCACCAGCAGCACGAAGGTCGGCACGATGATCCACCACGCGTCGAGGTTGGCCTTGCCCTGGCGCAGCAGGTCGCCCAGCGACGGCACCGAGGGCGGCACGCCCAGCCCGAGGAAGTCGAGCGAGGTCAGCGCGACGATCGCCCCGCTCATGCGAAACGGCAGGAACGTGATGACCGGCGTCATCGAGTTCGGCAGCACGTGGCGCCAGATGATCTGGCCGCTGGTCAGCCCCAGCGCGCGCGCGGCCTTGACGAACTCGAGCGAGCGGTTGCGCAGGAACTCGGCGCGCACGTAGTCGCTCAGCCCCATCCAGCCCCACAGGCTCAGCAGCACGAGCAGCAGCAGCAGCGACGGCTCGAAGATGCTGGCGAAGATGATCAGCAGGTACAGCTCGGGCACCGCGGCCCAGATCTCGATCAGCCGCTGCAGCGTCAGGTCCAGCCGCCCGCCGAAGTAGCCCATCACCGCACCGGCGGCGATGCCCAGCAGCGTGCCGGTGACCGTCAGCGCGATCGCGAACCAGATGCTGACGCGAAACCCGTACAGCAGCCGCGCGACCATGTCGCGCCCGTTGCCGTCGGTGCCGAGCCAGTTGTCGGCTGACGGCGGCGCCGGGTCGATCTTGGTCGTGAAGTAGTTGCTGCTGTCGGCGCCGTGGCGGTTGAGCGTGAACAGCGCCCAGTGGCCCGGCTGGGCGAACTGCTGCGCGATGAACGGGTCGGTCCAGTCGGTGGGCGTGCCGAAGTCGCCGCCGAACGTCGTCTCGGGGTGGTTGTTGAACAGTGGGAAGTACGTGGTGCCCTCGTAGTGCGCGACCAGCGGGCGGTCGTTGCTGATCAGCTCGGCGCAGGTCGCGACGACGAGCAGCGCGACGAAGGCCCACAGCGACACCAGTCCGAGGCGGTTGCGCCGGAAGCGCGCCCACGCGCGCTGGTTCGGCGACATCGGCCGCACCGCCGGCAGCGGCGCGGCGCCGGCCTCGGAGGCGGAGACGGGGGGCAGGACAGCGCTCATCGCCTCACCGCCCGACTGAGCCGAACTGAACGCGCGGGTCGATCACGACGTACAGGATGTCCGACACCAGCTTGACCACCAGCGCGATCAGCGTGAACAGGTACAGCGAGCCGAGCACGACCGGGTAGTCGCGCCGCGTCACCGACTCGAAGCCGAGCAGGCCCAGGCCGTCGAGCGAGAACAGCGTCTCGATCAGCACCGAGCCGGCGAAGAACGCACCGACGAAGGCGGCCGGGAAGCCGGTGACCAGCGGGATCAGCGCGTTGCGGAACACGTGCTTCCACAGCACGCGCTTGTCCGACAGCCCCTTGGCGCGCGCGACCAGCACGTACTGCTTGCGCATCTCCTCGACGAAGGTGTTCTTCGTCAGCAGCGTCGTCACCGCGAAGCTGCCGATCACGAAGCAGGTCAGCGGCAGCGCGAGGTGCCACAGGTAGTCGACGATGCGCGCCGGCCAACTCAGCTCGTGCCAGTGGTCCGACGTCAGCCCGCGCAGCGGGAACCACTCGAGGTAGGTGCCGCCGGCGAACAGCACGATCAGCAGCACCCCGAGCACGAAGCCCGGGATCGCGAAGCCGACCAGCACGACGAGCGAGGTCAGCGCGTCGAAGCGCGTGCCTTCGCGCACCGCCTTCGCGATGCCCAGCGGCAGCGAGATCAGGTACGAGATCACGAAGGTCCACAGGCCCAGGCTGACCGACACCGGCAGCTTCTCCTTGATCAGGTCCCACACCGGCTTGTTGTGCAGGAAGCTGGTGCCGAGGTCGAAGCGCAGGAAGCTGCCGAGCATCTCGACGTAGCGCACGTGCGCCGGCTTGTCGAAGCCGTACAGCTTCTTCAGCTCC
The DNA here is from genome assembly GCA_037443345.1 of Rubrivivax sp. GTDB lineage: Bacteria > Pseudomonadota > Gammaproteobacteria > Burkholderiales > Burkholderiaceae_C > Calidifontimicrobium. Next base: position 2,160 of record JBBION010000279.1, read on the forward strand.
TCGATCTGCCGCGCGTCGCTGTCGCGCCCGGCGCGGTACACGCCCCCCTCGCCGCCGCCGGCGGTGCGCGCCTCGGCCATGATCTGCTCGATCGGCCCGCCGGGCACGAACTGGATCACGACGAACGTGATCGTCAGCGCCCCGAGCAGCGTCGGGACCATCAGCAGGATGCGCTTGACGATGTAGCCCAGCATCGCGTCCTCACTTGCGCCTGGCCCCGGGCAGCGTGTCGTCGACCCACCAGGTGGTGACGGCCCAGGCCGGGTTGTCCGACAGCGCGCTCTCGACGGTGAAGTACTTCGGCCTCACCTTGGGCTTGCCGAAGCGGTTCCAGTGGCTCGCCTTCTCGTCGGCGGCGTACAGGTCGGGCACCTGCCACGCGTTCCACATCACGATGCGGTCGAACGCGCGCGCGGCGGTGCGCAGCTCGTCGAGCGTGGTGGCGCGGCCCATCGCCTGCAGCACGGCGTCGGCGGCGCGGCTCTTCACGCCGCGGAAATTGCTGCTGCCTTCCTCGTCGGCGGCCTTGCTGCCGTAGCTGTTGACGAGGTCGGACGCGTTGGGCAGCTGGAAGTCGCCCTCGACGATCGTGATCACGTCGAAGTCGAAGGTCTCGAGCCGGCGGCGGTACAGCGCGAAGTCGACGCTGCGCACCTTCAGCTCGATGCCCAGCTTCTTCAGGTTCAGCTCCCAGTCGGGGATGCGCGCGCCTTCGCTGGGCGACAGGTACTCGATCACGAAGGCCTCGCCCGCGGCGTTGCGCAGCTTGCCGTCGGGTGCCAGCGTCCAGCCGGCCTCCTGCAGCAGCGTGCGCGCCTGCAGCAGGTTGGCGCGCAGCCGCTGCGGCTGCGCGCCGGTCGTCGGCGCGCGGTACGTGGGGCCGAAGACCTCCGGCGGCAGCTCGGCGCGAAACGGCTCGAGCAGCGCGAGTTCGGCCGCGCCCGGCTCGCCCTGCGCGGCGAAGTCGGAGTTGCTGAACACGCTCTCGACGCGTCGGAAGGCCTTGAGCCGGTTGAGCGTGTCGAAGTCGTAGGTGAGGTCGAGCGCGCGGCGCACGCGCAGGTCCTGGAACTTGGGCCGGCGCAGGTTCAGCTGGTACGACTGCATGCCCTGGCCGACCTGCGTCTCGAACGGGTCCTTGACGATGCGAGCGTCGTCCCACTTCGGGCCGACGTGCTGGCGCACCCACGCGCGCGAGCTGTACTCGCGCAGGATGTCGAACTCGCCGGCCTTGAACGCCTCGCGCGCGATCGCGGCGTCGCGGTAGTAGCGGTAGACGACGCGGTCGAAGTTGAAGAAGCCGCGGCGCACCGGCAGGTCGCGCGCCCAGTGGTTCGGGTCGCGCACGAACTCGATGCGCCGCCCGCCGTCGACGCGCGCGATCGTGTACGGGCCGCTGGTGATCGGGTGCTCGGTGACGATCTCGTCGAAGCGGCGGGCGCTGCCGTCGGGCGGAGCCCCCCACTTGCGCGAGAACACGCGCAGCGTGCCGACGGTGAACACGGCGTCGGCCGTGCGCTCCTTCAGGTCGAAGCGGATCGTGCGCTCGTCGAGCACGACGGCACGCTCGACGACCGCGAGCACCGCGCGCAGCCCCGGCGCCGCGTACGGCCCCGACTGCATCGCGAAGCTGTGCTGCACGTCGGCCGCCGTCACCGGGTCGCCGTTCGTGAAGCGTGCCTGCGGGTGCAGGCGCAACGTGACCGACGAACGGTCGGGCGCGACGCGCATCGCCTGCGCGAGCAGGCCGTACATCGTCTGCGGCTCGTCGCCGGCCATCACGGCGAGCGGCTCGAACATGAAGATCGACAGCCCCGCCGGCGCGTTGCCGCGCGTCGTGAAGGGGTTGAACTTGTCGAAGCTCGTGCGGCGGTCGGGGTTGCGCAGGTTCAGCGTGCCGCCCTTGGGCGCGTTCGGCTCGACGTACTCGAAGTGCGTGAAGCCGCGCGGGTACTTCGGCGCGCCGAACGCGGCGTAGCCATGCGTCCAGCCGGCGTCGCCGTCGTCGGCGTGCGCGGCCGCCGGCAGCAGCGTCGCGAGCACGACGGCCAGCGCGCCGAGCCACGTCGCGAGAAGGACCGACGCGCGCCGCATCGCCCGGGCGCGTCAGCTGTCCGCCGCCGCCGGCGCCTTCGCGCCCGGCTGCAGCAGGCCC
>JBBION010000280.1:0-4306 GCA_037443345.1 Rubrivivax sp.
ACCGCGCGACCGCCGTGTACGCCAACGGCACCAGCGCCGACGTGACGCTCAACGCCGTGTGGAACACGAGTGCGCCGGGGGTGGCCAGCGTCGGCGCCGACGGCCGCGCAACCGCACTCGCCGCGGGCGCGGCCAGCATCACGGCCACGATCGGCGCGGTGTCGGGCTCCGTGGCGCTCACGGTGCTCGGCCGTGCGAGCACGGACACGACCGCCCCGGTGGCGCTGATCACTGCGCCGGCCGACGGCGGCGAGGTCAACGGCCGCACCACCGTGATAGGCACGGCCACCGACGCCAACTTCGCGCGCTACGAACTGGCGCTCGGTCCGGCCGGCGCCGAGGCGTGGAGCGTGATCGGCGAGGGCACGAGCCCGGTGAGCGGCGGCGCGCTCGGCACGCTGGACGCGACCACGCTGGTCAACGACACCTACACGCTGCGGCTGCGCGTGTTCGACCGCGGCGGCAACGTGAGCGAGGCGAGTTCGAGCGTGATCGTGCGCGGCGAGCGCAAGGTCGGGCTGTTTGCGCTCACGTTCACGGATCTCAACGTCGCGCTGACCGGCGTGCCGATCACGGTCACGCGCACCTACGACAGCCGCGACAAGACCCAGGGCGACTTCGGCATCGGCTGGCGGCTGGGGCTGAACACGCTGCGCGTGCGCACCAACCGCGTGCTGGGCACCGCGTGGACGCGCAACCAGTCGGGCATCAGCTCGAGCCTCGCGCCCAACGGTCCGCACTTCGCGACCGTCACGCTGCCCGACGGGCGGGTCGAGACCTTCGACCTCGCACTGTCGCCGACCGCCGGGGCGGGCGTGCTGACCAGCACGCGGGTGACCGGCTTCACGCCGCGACCCGGCACGCAGGGGCGGCTCGAGGTGCTGGGCAACACCGACCTGCTGGTCGTCAACGACGGCGCGCGCGACGTGCTGGTCGACGACGTGACGCTCGAGCCCTACGACCCGCGGCGGTTCCGCTACACCACGCTGGACGGCACGGCGATCGAGATCGACCGCTTCGAGGGCGTGAAGAAGGTCACGGACCGCAACGGCCACGCGATCACCTACGGGCCGAACGGCATCCTGCACAGCAACGGGCAGGGCATCGTGTTCGCGCGCGACGCGCTCGGGCGCATCCAGTCGATCACGGATCTCAACGGCGGCGTGCAGACCTACGCGTACGACGCCAACGGCGACCTGGTGCGGCACACCGACGCGACCGGCGCGGCGTCGACCTATGCGTACGACCGGCGCCACAACCTGATCGACCTGAAGAACGCGCTCGGCACCTCGATGACGCGCAACGAGTACGACGCGCAGGGCCGGCTGGTGCGGATGGTCGACGCGGCCGGCAACCCGATCGTCTTCACGCTCAACGACCCGGCCAGCGAGCAGCTCGTCACCGACCGGCGCGGCAACGCCACGCGGCTGGTCTACGACGGCGACGGCAACGTCACGCGCCAGGAACGCAACGTCACGCTCGAGGGCGGCGCGGTGCTGGCGGTGACCACCAGCCTGTACGACGCGCTTGGCAACGAGACCCGCACCACCGACCCGGACGGGCGCCGCATCGACCGCACCTACAGCGGCCTGCTGCCCCTGACCGTGCGCACCGACCCGGCGGGGCTGGACCTCGCCACCAGCTTCACCTACAACGCCGCCAACGACGTGACCGCCGCCGCCGATCCGGGTGGGCGCGCGTTCGCCTTCAGCTACGACGCCAGCGGCAACGTCACGGCCGCGACCGTGCCCGGCTTCGGCACCAGCACGGTCGCCAGCAGCGCGCAGGGCCTGCCGACGCAGCGCATCGACGCGCTGGGCACCCGCACCGCGATGAGCTACGACGCCGCCGGCCGCCTGGTTCGCGAAGAAGTGTTCAGCGGCACCACGCTGCTGCGCCGGATGGAGTGGACCTGGGACGGCAACGGCAACAAGACCGCCGAGACGCTTTACCGCACCGTCGGCGGCACGCTCACGCCGCAGACCACGACGATGGCCTACGACGCCGCCAACCGGCTGATCCGCCGCACCGATCCGCTCGGCGGCGTGACGCGCTGGGAGTACGACGCAGCCGGCCGCCTGACCGCGCAGACCGACGCGCTCGGGCGCCGCACCGTGCACACCTACGACACGCTGGGCCGCCGGACGCGCACCGATCATCCCGACGGCACGTTCGAGACGACGGCCTACGACGCCGAGAACAACGTCGTGGCCGAGACCGACCGCGCCGGCCGCACCACCACGCACGTCTACGACGAGCTCAACCGCCGCGTGCAGACCACCGCGCCCGACGGCGCGGTCAGCCGCACGGTCTACTCGGCCGGCGGTCGGGTGCTCGCGACGATCGATGCGCGCGGCAACCGCACCGACTACGCCTACGACGCGGCCGGCCGGCGCCTGTCCACGCAGGCGCCGGCGGTGCCCAGCGGGCCGGGCGGGCCGCCGGCGCGCCCGACCGTCGCGCAGACGCTTGACGGGTTGGGCCTGCCGCTGACGCGCACCGATCCGCTCGGCCGCGTGACGGGCTTCCAGTACGACTCGCAAGGGCGGCTGATCCGGACCACGCATCCGGACGGCACCTTCACGACCCAGGCCTGGGACGCGCTGGGCCGTCGCATCGCGACGACCAACGAGGAAGGGCAGACCACGAACTTCAGCCACGACGGGCTGGGCCGGCTCGTGGGCGTCTCCGGTCACGCGGGCAGCGCGACCTACGCGTACGACGAGGTCGGCAACCTCGTCGCCGAGACCGACGCGCTCGGGCGCACCACCACCTTCCAGTACGACGCGCTCGGCCGCCTGACCGAGCGCCGGTACCCCGGCGGGCAGACCACCCGCTTCGCCTACGACGCGGTCGGCAACGTGGTCGCGCGCACCGACGGGCTGGGCCGCGTGATCGCCTGGGCCTACGACGCGATGAACCGGCCGGTGAGCAAGACGCTGCCGGGCGGCGCCACGATCACGACGACCTACCGGCCCGATGGCCAGCGCGCCACCGTGACCGACCCGCGCGGCGTGACGAGCTACGCCTACGACTCGGCCGGCCGGCTCGCCTCGGTCACGCACCCGACCGGCGAGGTGGTCACCGCGTCCTACGACGCCAACGGCAACCTCGCTTCGCTCGCCACGCCGGCGGCCACGCAGACCTTCGGCTACGACGCGCTCGACCGGCTCACCGGCGTGAGCGCGCCGGAGGGCAGCGTCGCCCAGGCCTACGACCTGGTCGGCAACCGGCTGCGCCGCACCTGGCCGAACGGCATCGTCAGCAGCGCGAGCTTCGACAGCCGCAACCGCCCGGTCGCGCTCGCGCACGCGCTGGGTGCCGCGACGCTGCAGTCCTACGCGACCACCTGGTCGCCGGCCAGCCGGCGCACCGCGATCGCCGAGGCCGACGGGTCGGCCGAGGCCTACAGCTACGACAGCCGCGGCCGGCTCACCGGCGTCACCCGCACCGGCACCGGCCCGCTGACGCTGGCGATGAGCTACGACGCGGTGGGCAACCGCACCCAGCTCGTGCGCAACGGCGTGACGACCAGCTACACCTACGACGTCAACGACCGGCTGACCGGCGACGGCACGGCGAGCTACGCGTGGGACGCGAACGGCAACCTGGTCAGCCGCACGCAGGGCGCGAACACCACCACCTACGCGTGGGACGCGGAGGACCGCCTCGTCGGCATCACCGGGCCGGGGGTGAACGTCCAGCACGTCTACGACGCCGACGGCCGGCGCGTGCGCACGACCACCGGCGCGGGCAGCACGCGCTTCCTCGTCGACGCGCGCAACCCCGGCGGCTACTCCCAGGTGCTCGAGGAGCGCGACGCCGGCAGCGGCAGCCTCGCCGCGCGCTACACGGTGGGCACCGAACTGCTGACGATGATCCGCGCCGGCGCGGCGCGCAGCCTGCTGGCCGACCCGCTCGGCAGCGTGCGCGCGCTGGCCGACCCCGCCGGGGCGGTGACCGACACCTACCGCTACGACGCCGACGGCAACCTGCAGGCGGCCACCGGCACCACCGTCAACCCGGTCCGCTGGCGCGGCGAGCGGCTGGAGGAGTCGGGGCTGGTCGACCTGCGCGCGCGCATGTACTCACCCGCGCTCGGGCGATTCCTCGGCCGCGATCCGTTCGAGGGGCGACCGGCTGCGCCCGTCTCGCGGCACCGCTATCTGTATGCCAATGCAGATCCGGTCAACTTCGTCGATCCGGACGGGCGCGAGAGCCTGCCGAGCCTCGTCGTGGGCATGGGGATCAGCAACATGATCGACACCGCCTATGCGCTGCCGGTCTACGCAGTGCAGGGCTGCAA
>JBBION010000281.1:0-4305 GCA_037443345.1 Rubrivivax sp.
ACGCCGCGCCCTCGCCCCCTGCTGCGCAGTCTCCGCGGCCATCGGTGCAGGCATTGCTGCCCGCACCGGGCAAGTGGGTGCAGGTGCGCCTGGGCGAGTTCGGGCCGCTGCTGCAGGTGCAGCTGGCGCATCCCGACCGCCTCGCGCCGGACTACGAGATCGGGGCCTGGCTGCAGGTCTTCGATTGCAGCGCCGACCTCGACCCCGGCGAGGCCGCGCGGCAGGTCTTCGGCGATGCACGGGCCGTCGCGCGCCTGGCGCCATGGAGCGTCGAGCTCGCGCAGCGCCTGGCCGTGACGCTGGGCGCATGCGCCGGAGAGCGCGTGGGGGCACCGTGCGCGCCGGGGCACATCGGTGCGGGCCAGCGCTTCTTCGCGCTGACCGTCGCGTCCGACCCGACCGCCACCGCGCCGGAGCCCGCGCCCGAGGAGGCCGCGACGGCAGCGCGCGGCGGCATCCCGCCGCGCTGGCAGGCCGCGCTGCCGCCGCGCATCTCGCGCGACCAGGCGGTCGCGCAGTGGCAGCACGCCGAGCCCGTGGCGTGGTGGCGGCGCTGGCGACACCGCGTGAGCGCCGCGTCGCGCATCGCGTGGCAGCAGCAGCTGTCCGGCCGTCCGCTCGACGAGCAGCTGTGGGGCGTGCCGCCGCCCGAGCACGGACTGCGCGACGAACGCGTGCGCGAGTGGGTCGAGCGCACGCTGCGACTGGCGGGCTACGACGCGCAGCGCATGGCCGACGAATGGGAAATCTTCTGGCGTTGCCGCGGCGCGCTCGACTGACCCACCTTGCAAGAAACGGAGACCCCCATGGCCACCGCCACCGCACTGAGCGCCGTTCCCGCCCCCGTTGCCAGCGTGTCCGAAGCCCTGGCCGCACAGCTGATCGAGGCGCGGACCAAGATCGACCGGCTCATCGACGCCTTCGACGCAGCCAGCGCGAAGGCCCTGACCGACGCGCAGCGCACGCTGGCCGATCAGGCCGCTCAGGCGCTGGCGCGAGCCGACAAGCCCGACGTCGGCGCCGTGCCGCAGCTTGCCGAACGGGCCATGGCGGTGGCCAACCTCGCGGAGCAGAACAAGCGCAACGCGGAGCACCTGGACAACGTCAGGAGGATGATCGGCAAGCGTCTCGACGAACTCAAGCAGTCCGCGCCCGACCGCGCCATGCTGCTCAAGCTGCTGAAGAACCAGCGCGACAAGATCGACGCCGAGATCCGGAGCCGCAGCGGCGAGACCGACAAGCTCCAGGAGCAGCTGGGGCAGCTCGACGAGGAGATCACCACGCTCGAGGGTGGCCGCACTGCTGCGGCCGCGGCGTCGGCCCGGCGGGCGGGCAAGCGCTGAGACGTGAGGGGTGGGTCTTGCGTCGTGGCCTGAACCCCCGCACGCCTGGGCCGCAGGCCGGTCCTTGGCGGGATGGCCTGCAGCCCGCGACGGGTGATCACCTGCCGATGAAGGACGCGCGATGAGCTATCTCGATCTGCGACCTGCACTGGGCGAGACGACGCCGGCGCACGCCGGTGGCGACATGGGCGAACGCGACGCCGCGTTCGAACTGGGGCGGCGCGGGTTCGAGATCATCATCGGACCCGGTGGGCCGGGCGGGCACGGGCTGACGGAGCGCGGCTTCGACATCGTGGCCTACAACCCCCGCACCGGACAGCTGTGGATCGTCGACAACAAGGCCAGCGGCGGCACCGGGCGCGCTTACGAGGCGTCGGCCATCACGCGCAACCTGGCGCAGAACCTGGCCGACGCGGCGCGGCGAGTGCGGGCGATGCCGCCCTTCCCGCATCAGCAAGCCGTGCTGGCGCAACTGTCGACGACGTTCAGTGCGGTGCGAAGCGGGCGACCGATTCCGCCGACCGTCTCGCGCATCGTCACCAACGCCGGGGGCTACCTGCGCGGCATCGGCAGCCGCCTCGCGCGGCAGGGCATACGCTTCGTCGACGTCACCGGAGCGGCCACCCGGGCTGCGCGCCAGGCCGACATCCTCCGGGCCCGAGCGAGCGGCGTACCCACGGGGCGGTCCACCCGGCACGCGCAGATGCCTGCACTGCCGGCGGCCACGGCGAGGGCCACGAGCGCGTGGTGGCCTGCAGCGCTGCGCGTGCGGGCGCGTCCCGGTGGGCTCGCCTGGCTGCATGCCTGGCGCAGGCGCTGATGCGAGAGCCTTTCACGAGCCGAGGCACTCATGGCCTTCATCGACGGGAACAACCTAGACGCCGGGCGCAGCGGATTCGGCCTGGGCTGCGGCTCCGGGTGCCCCTGCGCATCCTGCCGCCGCAGCGCGCAGCGCCTGGGTGAATCGTACGAGACGGATGCCGACGACGACGAAGCGTCGCCGCGGGCAGCGCCTGCACCTGCGACCCGGCTGGGTGAGGATGCTGCGCCGGCCCCCGCGGGCGCTGCGATGCCAAGCGACGCGATGGCCCGCCTGCGCGACACCTTGCGCCGCGGCGGCGTACCGATGGCGCTCGAACAACTGCTGCGCGAGGGTGTGCGCGGCGAAGGTCGCCTGACCGACCTGCTGTTCCTGGCCCGCCACCCCGAGCGCCAGGGGCGGCGCGTCGCGCCGGATGAGGCCGGGGCGGCGCAGGAGTGGCGTGCGCTGCGCGAGCGCCTGGTGCGTCCGCGGCTGCATGGGCCGCGCGCGGCCGCTGCCTCGTCGCCGCGCCGCACCGCGTCCGCAGGGACCACCCAGGTGTCGCGGCCGCAGGTCACGGGCGCCTGCCCGATCGAGGATCCGTTGCCGCAGTTGCGTCATCCGACCGGGCAGCCGTGCAGCCGGGGCGCGCGCAAGTGCTGGCCGGCCGCTGGCCGCTCTCTGGACCTCGTCGACGCCGACCTGCCATGCGCCGCCGAGCGCGACGCGGCGACGTACCGCGCCGTGCTGCGCTACTTCAACGTCGCCGACGCCCGCAACGCGAGGTACGCACCCGAGCCGGGCAAGACCTTCTGCAACATCTTCGCGCACGACGTGACCCGCGCGCTGCGGGCGAGCATTCCGCACTGGGTTCGCGACGAGCAACAGCGCACGACGCGGCCGATCGGATGGCGGGAGCTGAATGCCAGCGCGACCTTCCGCTGGCTCGCGCGCGTCGGGCCGTCGGCCGGATGGCATCCGATCGACGCCGCGCTGATCGCGTCGATCCGGGGTCTGCCGCAACGGCGGGGGCCGAACGGCGGGGTCGTGCCCGTCTCGGCAGGGCGGGTGCTCGACGCGGCGCTGGCGCGACTGCCCCCGCCGCTGGCCGAAGCCGCCACGCGCATCGCGCGCGCGACGCATGCCGAGCCGGGGCTGCTCGCGCAGGACGCCTACGTCGCCCAGCAGTTCGCCAATCTCGGCCTGCCCACGGTCGTGTCCTGGGCCCATCCCGACCCGCGGCGCTCGGGTCACATCGCGCTGATCGCCCCCGAGGCTCCGGGCTCGACGGGGGTGCGCACGAGGTCCGGCGCATTCGTGCCGCGCAGCACGCAGGCCGGCCGGATCTGCTTCGAGGAGCGGCCCGCCGACTGGGTCGCGAGACCGGCGTTCAGCTCGCGGCGGTTCTTCGTGCACGCATGACGCCGTACGCGGACCTCGCGTCGCACTACGACCGGGCCGTCGGGCGGCCCTTCTTCGGGCCGCTGCAGCGCGCCTTCGACGAACTGGTCGCCCGCTACGACCTGCGCTTTCGCGACGTGCTCGACCTAGGTTGCGGCACCGGCCTGTTCGCCTGCCACGTGGCCGAGCGCTACAAGGTGCCCGTGCTGGGCATCGACAACGCGCCCGCCATGCTGGCGGTGGCGCGGCGCGGCTGCCGATCCTGCCGCGTGGGCTTCATGCAGATGGACCTGCGTGCGATGACGCTGCCGTGGCGCTTCGACCTCGTGACCGCGAACTTCGACACCCTGAACCACGTGTCGGAGCCGGCGCAGCTGCAAGACGTGCTGCGCGCCGTCGCGCGCCTGCTGCGACCGGGCGGCCACTTCGTGTTCGACCTCCTGACTCCGGCCGCGGCCCGGTCGCTGGGTCCGCGACGCGAGCGATGGATGCGCCTGGCGCAGGGCCGCGTGTGGCAGCGCGTGCGAGTGGCCGACGGCGGGCGCGCGATCGTCACGCGCACGTGGATCACGCGCCGCGCCATCTGGCAGACCCGGCCTTGCGCGCCGCAGCGGGAGCGCCTGTACGGCGTGGCACAAGTGGGCGGCTGGCTGCGGCTTGCGGGCCTGGCGCCGCGCGCGATCCTCGACGCGCAGACGCTGGCCCACGCCGGCGTCGAGCCGGCGCGCGCATTGTTCGTCGTGCGCAAGCCACCCTAGG
>JBBION010000282.1:0-1409 GCA_037443345.1 Rubrivivax sp.
CGGCGCAGGGGTCGACGGCCGGCAACGGCGGCGCGACCGTGGCGCAGCCGGTGACGCCCGAGAGCGCCAGCGCCAGCAGCGCGACACGCGCGGCACGCCGCCTGCGTGGTCGATGGCGATCGGCGTGGCAGGGCGGGGTCATGCCCCGCCGATTGTGGCGGCCGCGCGCCTCAGGGGCAGGCGGGCGGCATCGCGGCGATCCAGGCGCGGATCAGCGCGTTGCCTTCGTCGTGGAACACGTGGCGGCCGAGTTCGGGCATCGCCACGCGCGGCGGGCCGCTGTTCGGGCGGTAGTTCGTCAGGCGGTAGTACAGGAACGACGCTTCGGGGTCGCCCGGCTTGACGTCGTACGCGAAACGGTTGTGCCGCGGGCCGCCGACCGGCGGCTTGCACACGCCCAGCGAGGCCGGCGAGACGACGTCGGAACCCAGCCACAACCCGGTGCTGCCGGAGCGGCCGACGGGGTTGTGGCACGACGAGCAGTTGACGTCGAGGTAGGCGCGCGCGCGCGCCTCGACGGTGGCCGCGGTGTCGTTCCACACCGTCGTCGCCGGCGCGCTGCCAGGCTCGCCGGCGAGCAGGCCGAGACCGCGCAGGTGCTCGAGCTGGTTCGCGACGCCGGCGGCGTAGGCGTACGGGCGGTTCATGTGCCGCGCCTGCGGCCCGATCGGCTCGAACAGGCGCGTCGTCGCGTTCGTCGCGTGGCAGTCGACGCACTGGCGGTCGGTGGGCACCTGGTACGTGAAGACGGTGCGCGCGCCACCATCGGCGACGAGCTCGACCGAGCGCGTCGTGCCGCTGCGCACCAGCGTCGCGTCGCGCTGGTCGGCGTCCCAGACGTAGGCCACGGCGCCCCAGGTGCCATTGGGCTGGCGCACCATCAGCCGCGTCTCGACGAGGTGGTGCGTCGCGAGGTCGATCGCCTCGCCGCCTTCGACCTGCTCGACGCGCCGCGCCCCGACCGCGCCCGCGGTCTGCGCGGCCGCCTTCGGGTAGAAGAACGTCTTCGTGACGACGGCGCCGACGGGGAACTGCAGTGGCCCGCTCGCCGTCTCGGCGATCTGCGTGCCGGGCGGGACCCACAGCGTGCGCAGCTTGTGCACGTAGTCCGAGAACAGCGGCGTGTTCAGCGCGTACGGCACGACGCGCTCGCCCAGCGTCAGCGTCGCGCCGTCGCTGGCGACGACCTGCCACGCCGACAGCTTGAGCGGCGCGCCGGCGGCCGTGTAGACGCGCACGCCCGACGCGTGGTCGGGCGCCTCGCCACCGCCGACCGGATCGGCAACCGGCTCGGTGACCGGCGCGGGCGGCGCGGCAGGGGTGCTCGCGCCGCCGCCGCCACACGCGGTCAGCACCAGGGCCAGCGCCAGCGCGGCGGCGAATCGGGTCGGGGTCTGATCGAGGCTCAT
>JBBION010000282.1:1509-4290 GCA_037443345.1 Rubrivivax sp.
CCAGGGCCAGCGCCAGCGCGGCGGCGAATCGGGTCGGGGTCTGATCGAGGCTCATCGACGGGCGCGCCGTGCGGCGGCACGGCGCGGGAGAGGAGAGTCCCCCGAGCCTAGTGACCTCCTCCAGCCGCGGGGCCGGAAACGAGCCCCCAACCCGCGCCAGTTCGACGCCGCGCTTGCCCTCGGCCAAGCCCGCTTGATGAACGTCAGGCGCGACGCGCCGCGCGCCGGGTCAGCGCTTCGCGACCAGCCGCTGCAGCAGGCCCGCCGTCGAGCCGTCGAGCCCGGTCGTGTCGCCGCCGCCCTCGAGCCGCGGCAGCAGGTCGCCGGCCAGCGCCTTGCCCAGTTCGACGCCCCACTGGTCGAAGCTGTTGAGGCCCCACACCGCGCCGCTGGTGAACACGCGGTGCTCGTACAGCGCGATCAGCGCGCCGAGCGAGCGCGGCGTCAGCGCGTCGAGCAGCAGCGTCGTGCTCGGCCGGTTGCCGGGAAAGCTGCGGTGGCGCGCGACGGTGGCCGCGTCGAGCGCGGGCGACGCGGTGGGCGCCTTCTCGGCCAGCGCCTGGTCGAAGGTCTTGCCGAGCATCAGCGCCTGCGCCTGCGCCAGCCCGTTGGCGAGCAGCTTGCGGTGCAGGTCGAGGTGGCCGTGGCTCGGCGTCTTGACGAGGACGAACTCGACCGGGATCACGTCGCTGCCCTGGTGCAGCATCTGGAAGAACGCGTGCTGCCCGTTGGTGCCCGGCTCGCCCCACACCACCGGGCTCGTCGCGTACGGCAGCGCCTCGCCGGCGAGGTCGACACCCTTGCCGTTGCTCTCCATCTCGAGCTGCTGCAGGTACGCGGGGAAGCGCTTCAGGCCCTGGTGGTACGGCGCGACGCAGCGGCTCGTGAAGCGGTGGAAGTTGCGGTACCAGACGTCGAGCAGGCCGAGTTGCAGCGGCAGGTTGGCCTCGGGCGGCGCCTCGGCGAAGTGGCGGTCCATCGCGTGCGCGCCGGCCAGCAGCGCACGAAACGCGTCGCTGCCGATCGCGATCGCCAGCGGCAGCCCGATGGCGCTCCACAGCGAGTAGCGCCCGCCGACCCAGTCCCAGAAGCCGAACGTGGTGTCGATGCCGAAGCGCGCGGCCGCCTCGACGTGGGTCGTGGTGGCGACGAAGTGGCGCTCGAGGTGCTGGCCGTGCTGCGACAGGAACCAGTCGCGCGCGACGTGCGCGTTGGCCATCGTCTCCTGCGTCGTGAACGTCTTGCTCGCGATCACGAACAGCGTGTGCCGCGGGTCGAGCCGGCGCAGCACCGGCTCGATGTCGTGGCCGTCGACGTTGCTGACGAAGTGGAAGCGGATGTCCGGGTGCACGAAGGCGTCGAGCGCCGGCACCGCCATCTGGGGCCCCAGGTCGCTGCCGCCGATGCCGATGTTGACGACGTCGGTGATGCCGCGCTCTGGGTGGCGCACGCCGTCGGCGAACGCGAGCATCGCGTCGAGCTCCGCGTGCACCTCGGCGTTGAACGGCGTCGCGGCGCCCTTCGGCGCGCGCAGCGCGGTGTGCAGCACCGCGCGGCCTTCGGTGACGTTGATCGGCGCGCCGGCGAACATCGCGTCGCGCCGCGCGGCCACGCCGCACTCGCGCGCGAGCTCGAGCAGCAGCGTGCGCGTGGCCAGGTCCCATCGGTTCTTCGACAGGTCGGCGAAGACCTCGGGTGCGGCGACCGCGAAGCGCTCGAAGCGCTGCGGATCGCGCGCGAACGCGTCGCGCAGGTCGAGGTCGCGCCCGTGCGCCTCGTAGTGGCCGCCCAGCGCGGCCCACGCGGTCGTGCGGTCGCAGCGGGTCATGACTGGCGGTGGGCTTCGATCATCGCGTCGAGCTTCTCGGCGTCGGCGGCGAACAGGCGGATGCCCTCGGCGAGCTTGTCGCATGCCATCGCGTCGGCGTTGAGCGCCCAGCGGAACGCCGGCTCGTTGAACGTCAATGCGTGCAGCGGCGCGCGCCGCGCGGCGTCGACGTCGAGCCGGCGCGGCAGCGGCGCGTCGCCGGCCTGCAGCTGCGCGAGCAGCTCGGGGCTGATCGTCAGCAGGTCGCAGCCCGCCAGCGCCGCGATCTGGCCGACGTTGCGGAAGCTCGCGCCCATCACCTCGGTGGCGATGTCGAAGTGCTTGTAGTAGGTCCAGATCTGCGTCACCGAGCGCACGCCCGGGTCGTTCGGGCCGGCGTGCGCGGCCTCGTCCCACGCCGCGCCGGCGGCCTTCTTGTGCCAGTCGTAGATGCGTCCGACGAAGGGCGAGATCAGCGTGACGCCGGCGTCGGCGCAGGCCACGGCCTGCGGCAGCGAGAACAGCAGCGTCAGGTTGCAGTGGATGCCTTCGTGCTCGAGCGCCTTCGCGGCCTGGATGCCCTCCCAGGTCGCGGCGATCTTGATCAGCACGCGCTCGCGCGCGACGCCGGCGCGCTCGTACAGCCGCACGAGGCGCTGCGCGCGCGCGATCGTCGCGGCGGTGTCGAAGCTCAGCCGCGCGTCGACCTCGGTGCTGACGCGCCCGGGGATCACCTTCAGGATCTCGCCACCGAAGCGCACCAGCAGCGCGTCGACCACCGCGTCGAGCGGCTTGCCGCGCTGCGTGGCGACGACCTCGGCCAGCAGCGGCGCGTAGGCCGCGTCCTGCACCGCCTTGAGGATCAGCGACGGGTTGGTCGTCGCGTCGCGCGGCGCGAACTGCGCGAGCTGGCGGAAGTTGCCGGTGTCGGCGACGACGGTGGTGTGCTGCTTGAGCTGGTCGAGCTGGTTCAT
>JBBION010000283.1:0-2044 GCA_037443345.1 Rubrivivax sp.
GCCGTCTGGCCCCAGGCCCAGGCGGCCGCCTCGGCGCCCAGGCGCTCGGCCAGCCCGGCCTCGAGCCGGCGCGCGGCGCGATCGGCGTCGAGGGCGGCCAGCCGCGCGAGGGCAAGCGCGTCGAGTCCGTCGGGGCGGCGACCGAGCGGCGTGCGGTCGAGCGTGGCCTCGGGCTGGTCCCACCAGTTGGCGTCGACGCCACGCGGCGCTGGCGCGAGCAGCGTCAGCGCCTGGCGCGCGGCGCCGGCGCGCTGCTGCTCGGTGGCCACCCGCGCCTTGCGCCACACGTCGGTCGGCGTGAGCGCGCCGGCGGCCAGCAGCGTGCGCGCGAGCAGGTGACACCCGTCGTCGGCGTCGCGCTGCGCGAGCCAGGCCGCGCGGGCGGCGTCGGCCACGTCGCGGCCTTCGAGGTGCGCGGCCACGAGTGCGTAGCAAGCGACCTGCCGGTCGTCGTTCATGCGAAAGCGCGGCAGGTCGCGGCGAAAGTCGTCCCAGTCGCGGCGGCGTCCGAGTTCGAGCAGCCAGTCGTTGCGCAGGCGGTCCTCGACGTAGGTGTCGGGCCAGCGCGCGTAGAAGGCCTCGACCTCGTCGCTCGTGACCTCGCGCAGCCGGCGGCTGAGCTCCCAGTAGTCGACCCAGGGCGCGAGCGGGTGCTTCAGCGGGTCGATCCGCCGCCTGGCCTCGGCCAGCGCGCCCGCGTCGCCCTTGCGCAGCGCCTCTCGCGCGTCGAGCACGATGCGGTCGCCGGGGGTGACGCCCTGGGCGAACGTCGCGGTGGCGCAAGCCGACAACGCGACGACCGCCGCGGCCCGCCCCCACCACCGGCGAAACGTCTTCCCTCGCATGGCATGACTCCTGTGCCAATGTAACGCACGACCCTCGCGCCACGCCGACGCAGGGCGAAGGCCCGCGGTGCCGAGTTCAATGCGCAGGTGTACCTCGTCGCGCCCGCACCCGCACCGGCGAAAAGCGCGCGGCCGCTGCCCCGGTTGCCGCGATCACCCGCGCATGCCGCGTCGGCGCGCCCCATCCGCGGGTCGGGCGCGGGCGCGCACCGCGGCGTCCCGCGCCCGTCGGACCCACGGTGCCATCGCGGCCGGCGAGTCCATCGCCGCGTCAGGCGCGGTCCAGAAGCCCAGCGCCACGCGGCGGCCCGCGCTTTCGTAGACGAAGGGCCGTGCGCCCGCGGACTCGAACCGGGCACGGGTGAGGGCGTCGACCTTCAGGTACAGCGCGTCGTCCGCGACGATCGCGACGAACAGCTCGTCGAGGTACAGGCCGTGGCCGCCGAACATGCGCCGGGCACGAGCGGCGCCGACGGCCCCGAGCAGCTCCAGGCAGTGGTCGACGAAGGCGGCGCCCATGCGCGCGACAATACGCGCACCATGCCCTCCCCCGGTGATTCCCGACCGCTGCCGTCGCTCGAGCCGTCGCGCGACAAGGCGCTGCTGCGCCGCCAGCTGCAGGCCGAGCGCCAGGCGCTGCTCGATCGTCACCAGCGCGCCGCGCACCTGCAGGAGGTGCTGCGCGTGTGGCTGATCCAGCGCCCCGAGATGGCGATCGGCGCGTACTGGCCGATCAAGGGCGAGTTCGACGCGCTGCCGGCGCTGTACCGCTGGAGCGAGGCCGAGCCCGGGCGGCGCATCGGCCTGCCGGTGGTCGACCGCGCGACGAAGCACCTGCGCTTCCACGTCTGGTACCCCGGCTGCCCGATGGAGGACGACGCCTACGGCATCCCGAAGCCCAAGGACACCGAGGCCTTCGAGCCGTCGCTGCTGCTGGTGCCTTGCGTGGGCTTCGGGCCGCGCGGCGTGCGGCTGGGCTACGGCGGCGGTTTCTACGACCGCACGCTCGCGGCGCTGGCGCCGCGCCCGTTCACGGTCGGCGTCGGCTACAGCCACGGCTTCATCCCGTGGCTGCTCGCCGAGCCGCACGACGTGCCGCTCGACGCGATCCTCACCGAGGAAGGCGTCGCCTGGCAGCGCGACGAGTAGACCCCGCCGCGCCGCCGCGGTGCGGCGTCAGAAGCGCTTGCCGATGCCGA
>JBBION010000283.1:2144-4277 GCA_037443345.1 Rubrivivax sp.
GTGTAGTTGACGCCCAGCCCGACGTAGGGC
Source organism: Rubrivivax sp. (assembly GCA_037443345.1). Lineage (GTDB taxonomy): Bacteria > Pseudomonadota > Gammaproteobacteria > Burkholderiales > Burkholderiaceae_C > Calidifontimicrobium. The sequence continues at coordinate 2,175 of JBBION010000283.1, forward strand.
CGCCAGCCCATGCCGGTGAAGTGGTACTGCAGCGACAGCGTCGGTGGCAGGTGGCTGATCTTGCCGATCTTGGTGTCGCCGGCGCGCACGCTGTGCGACTGCGGGTAGGTCAGGATCAGCTCGGCGGCGAGGTTGGGCGTGAAGAAGTACGTGATGTCGACTTCGGGGAAGGTCTTGCTGTTGACGCTGACGTCGGCGACGTCGATGTTGTCCTTGTTGGCCGGGCTCAGGTGCAGCGCGCGCGCCCGCACGATCCAGCTGCCGCTGTCTTGCGCCTGCACGGGCGCGACGGCGGCGGTGGCGGCGATGGCGGCAGCGATGGCGACGGCGCGCGCAGTGGCTTTACTCATGGCGTTCCTCGTTCGTGAAGTGGGGGGATGTGGCCGGATGGCTCGCTGGCCATTGGAGCCGCCCCCCGAGGCGGGCGCCTTGCGCTTCGTCAACGCTGCATCGCCGCTGTGGCTCGCGTGCGACGCTACAGCCCGAGCCGGCGGCAGATCTCCAGCGTCGGTGCGGCCTGGTTCATCGTGTAGAAGTGCAGCCCCGGCACGCCGGCGGTCGTGAGCTGGTCGACGAGGTCGGTCACGACGTCGAGGCCGAACGCGCGGATCGAGGCCGAGTCGTCGCCGAAGCCCTGCAGCCGCAGCCGGATCCAGCGCGGGATCTCGGTGCCGCAGTTGTCGGCGAAGCGGATGATGCCGCTGGCGTTCGTGATCGGCATGATGCCGGGGACGATCGGGATGTCGATGCCCAGCGCGTGCGCGTCGTCGACGAAGCGGAAGTACGCGTCGCTGTTGAAGAACATCTGCGTGATCGCGCCGTCGGCGCCGGCGCGCACCTTGGCCGCGAAGGCCTTCAGGTCGTCGGCCGGCGTGCGTGCCTGCGGGTGCATCTCGGGGTAGGCGCCGACCTCGACGCGGAAGCGCCGGCCCGTCTCGGCGCGGATGAACGCGACCAGGTCCGACGCGTAGCGGAACTCGCCCAGCGCCCCGGCGCCGAAGCCGCTGGGCAGGTCGCCACGCAGCGCGACGAGGCGGCGCACGCCGGCGGCGTCGAACTGCGCGAGCTTGTCGCGGATCGACTCGCGGCTGGCACCGACGCAGCTGAAGTGCGGCGCCGCGTCGACGCCCTCGGCGAGGATGTCGCGCACCGTCTGCAGCGTGCCTTCCTGCGTCGAGCCGCCGGCACCGTAGGTCACCGAGCAGAACTCGGGCGCGAGCCCGTACAGCTCCTTGCGTGCGGCGGCGAGCCTGGCCGCGCCGTCGGGCGTCTTGGGCGGGAAGAACTCGAGGCTGATCGGGGTCTTGTTGGGCATGGGTCACTCCTGCGGCCGGCGCGCGGGGCGCGCCCAGACGAAGAACTCGGCGTTGCCGTCGCCGCCCGCCACCGGGCTCGCGAGCCAGCGCTGCACCGCCAGGCCGCTGTCTCGGCAGGCGGCTTCGACGCGCTCGCGCACGGTGTCGTGCAGGGCCGCGTCCTTCACGACGCCGCCCTTGCCGAGCTGCGACGGCTGCAGCTCGAACTGCGGCTTGACGAGCAGCAGCAGGTCGCCGTCGGCGGCCACCAGCGGCGCGAGCGCCGGCAGCACGAGCGCCAGCGAGATGAACGACAGGTCGCCGACGACGAGGCCGAAGCCGCCGGCGGGCATCGCGCCGCCGAGCGCCGCGGGGTCGAGGTGGCGCGCGTTGACGCCTTCGAGCGCGACCACACGCGGGTCGTCGCGCAGGCGCGGGTGCAGCTGGCCGTGGCCGACGTCGACGCCGACCACCCGCGCCGCACCGCGCGCGAGCAGCACGTCGGTGAAGCCGCCGGTGCTCTGGCCGACGTCGAGGCAGGTGAGGCCGCGCACGTCGAGGCCGGTGGCCGCGAGCGCGCCGTCGAGCTTGAGCCCGCCGCGCGAGGCCCAGCGCAGTTCGGCGTCGTCGACGATCTCGAGCTCGCAGCCGGCGGGCAGCTCGTCGCCGGCCTTGCGCGGCGTCGTCCATGCGCCGCCGCGATGCGCGCGCCAGCGCACGGCCCCGCCGGCCACCAGCCGCTGCGCGGCCGATCGCGTCGGTGCCAGGCCTTGCGCGACGAGCAACTGATCAACCCGCATCGAACGAT
>JBBION010000284.1:0-4246 GCA_037443345.1 Rubrivivax sp.
CACGGAAAATGTGAAGATATCGGTCACGGACGGAGCGGTTTCAACCGAAGGAAACCGCTGATGCGTCGGCGGCGTCGGCCGCGCCGGCCGCCGAGCCGCCGCACGGCTGACCCGCGGGCGGCCGGCGGCCGACAAGCATCCGGCAAACGCTCGACAAACGCCCCCCGCGCTACAGTCCGGCCACGAGGCTTGGGGCCGGTGATGGGCGAGATCCAGTTGTTCCTGGTGCGGGTGTGGCGTCAGCAGCGCGAGTTCCGCGCCGCCGTGCGCGGCGCCGGTGCCGACGAACCGCGCCTGTTCACCGCGCCCGAGCAGGTGGGGGAGTTCCTGCGCCAGGCCGTCACGCCTGCCGACACCGACGCACAGGGCGCCGAGACGGCGCCCGACGAGCCGGGTGACGGTCGCATGACGAGCGGATGTGGGACACGGCAGCGACGGAGGTGAGCATGCATCGCGATCGAGATCCCCTGCCACTGGTGTTGTGGTGGCTGCTGGCATCGTTGATGCTGTCGCTGTCCGCCTGCGGTGGCGGAGGCCCGGGCGCGCAGGAGCCGGATCAGCCCCGCCCGGCGGTTCGATTGGAGATCGACCCCGGCGCGCTGCTGCTGACGCAGGCAGGCGAGCGCCGTGCGCTGGCGGCCAAGGCCTACGACGCGCAAGGCAACGAGGTTCCGGCGCGCGTGACCTGGTCGTCGTCTAACGCGGGCGTGCTGGCGGTCGCCAGCACCGGCGAGGCCACCGCGCAAGCCACGGTCGGTTCGGCGCAGGTGGTCGCGCGGATGGGTGATCTGCAGGCGACGGCTGTCGTCGTCGTCGCCCGGTCGGTTCCGGGTGCCGTGACCGTGGGCGACAGCGACGTGTTGCGCATCGACGCCGTCGACGCCGATGCGACCTTCGGTGTCGGCTACCGATACGTGGTGACGCTGGCGGGGACGGTGCCCCCGGCGCTGGGCGCCATCCTGCTCGGCCGGGAGACGCTGCCGGTGGGCGGTCGCGTCGTCGCCGTCGACGCGGGAGCGCAATCCACACGTGTCACGCTCGAAGTGCTGCCGCTCGGGCGGTTGTTCACCGACCTGCGGATCCGCGAGACCTTCCGGCTGGCGGACCTGCCGGCGGAGATCTCGACGACAGTCGCCGACTACTTCGACGTCACACCGCTCGGCGGCGGCCGCTACGCGTTCCGGCAGAAGGCCGACCGGCCGATCCGCCTGGCCGCCAGACCGCGCGCCCTGCGAGCCGGCCGTGCCGCCGAGCGCGAATTCAAGGTTGGACCGATGAACTGCACGGCGGAGGGGGGCCTGGCGGACTTCGAGCTCGAGTCCTCCAAGATCGAGGTCGACACCTCCGCGTTGCGCTTCGAGTTCGAATGGGAGCGCGGCGATCGGCGTCTGTTGCTGGTGGGTGAGCCGACGTTCAAGTTCGAGTTCAAGCCGGTCTTCGTCGCCGGGCTGACGGGCGAGGTCGAGTGCAAGCTCACGTTCCTCACGATTCCCTTGCCGGCACCCTCGATCGTCGGTGCACTCGTCGGCGCCAGCGTGCCCATCGGCGCCGGCTTCGGCGTCGAAGGCGCACTGCCGGTGGGAGGGGTGGGATTCGAGTCCGGCGCCGAGTACGGCTACGACATACGCGCCGGCGTCGCGTGCAACCCCGACTGCAGTCTGGCGCACGAGTTCACCCGCAGCTCGACCGCTTCCAGCTTCAAGTGGATCGAGCCTTCGCTGCCCACCGGCGTCAAGCTCGAGGCCGAAGCGACCGCCTTCGCCTTCGCCGACATCCACGTCGGCGCGCGCGCCTTCGGCCGGTTGGCCAGCCGCGTGTTCGGCGTGCGGGCCGCCGACCTCAAGCTCGTGACGTCGAAGGCGGCGCTGGTGCTGCAGGGCAAGCTGGCGTCCGAACAGACCCAGGCCGCCGACCCGGCATTCGCCGCGGCCTACGAGCTCGCATTCAAGTTCGCCTTCGGCACCGGCGACGACCTGCAGGATGCGCTCGATGCGCTGGAGATCCTGGTCACCGAACTGGAACTGTCGTTCCCGAAGCCTCTGGGCGGGTCGCCCACGCCCACCAAGCTGACGACCGACCGCGGCAGCTTCCGCGTCGGCGACACGGTGACCTTCACGGTGGACCTCTCCGGCACCGACTTCCCGCTCTTCGGCTACAACGTCGAGTCCGTGCGCGTCTACCGCAAGGAAGACAGCGGCGAAGGCACCTCGCTGATCCTCGCCGCCGAGGTGCCGGCCACGGCAGGACAGACGCGGTTCGAGCTGCCGTGGGTGGCCACCGTGGAGGGCGAGGTCGTCCAAGGCAGTGGCCCGGCGGCACGCCACGGCTTCGTCGCCTTCGTCAAGACGCGGCTGCTGCCCACGCGCATCGAGCTGGGCCCGCCCACCGTCGAGGACACGGGCACGCGCTGGTTCTCCGGCACGATCACCGAGGAGCGACGCGACCTGCGGCCCGGCCGCAGCGACGTGCTGCGTGCGGTCTGGTCCGCCCGCGTCAGCACGACGCGGCCGGAGGACCTCAGCGGGGAGGAGGCCAGTGGCAGTGTCGACTACCTCGACCGCTACGAGTCGTGGGGCGAGAGCCACATCGACGGCACCACGTTCTGTCGCAAGACCACGGTGACGCTCAGCGGCCAGCTGACGATCGTCTCCTACGACGGCTTGGCCGACGGTGACCCGGCGACCGGCTTCTTCAGGGCCGTGGGCTCCGTCAGCGGCACGCGCGTCGACCACGAAGGTTGCGCACGCCGGCCGGGCACCGAGGCGGTCGCACCGTTCACGGTGGCGATCCAATCCCTGGCCGGCTCTGCCAGCGACGTCAGGCCCGGGGTGACGCGCAACGACACCGGTCGGGTCACCGCGCTGGAGTGGGGCGTCACGCAGACCTCTGGCCAGACGAGCGTGAGCGTTTCCGGCCGGCTCGCGCTCGAGCCCTGATCCTTGCGGGGCCGGCAAGCTCCTGCTGCAAGACGACGGCCAGGTGTTGCTCGGCGTCGTCCGCGTGCAGGAGACCTGCTGACGATCGGACACCTCAACGCGCTCGCACATCGAGACAGACCATGACGACGATGCCTTGCACGATGAACTCCAGACCGACTTGCCTGCAACTCTTGCGGCGCGCGCTGGCGCTGTCAGCTACCGCAGTGCTACTGCTCGCCTGCGGCGGAGGAGGCAGCAGCAACGACGCGGGCACGGAGGCCACTCCACCGCCGGTGGCGGCCCAGGCCGCCGCCGCGACGATCGACGCCGCCGGCGGCGAGCTCGAGGCCGTGCTCGAAGGCGGCACCAAGGTGCTGCTCGAAGTGCCGCCGCAGGCGCTGGCCGAGGCGGTCGACTTCCGCATCGACCCCGAGCCGGCCGCGTCCGGCACGCAGGGGCACTTTCGCATCCGGCCGGCCGGCCTGATGCTGCGCCAGCCGGTGACGCTGACGATCACGCTGCCGGCGGCGGCCGGCACGCCGGACCCGGACCTGACGCTCGTCGTCGTCGCCGGCGACGAACGCGTTCCAGTGAGCGGCCGGCCCGACCCGGCGACACGCACGCTGCGCGCGGTGCTGCGTCACCTGGGTGCGCCGTCGGACGCCGCTGGTGCGCAGGCGGCCGATCGCAAGCGGGCGCTGGCCCACGGGCGCCGCGCCCGCAGACCGAGGCAGAGGAAGACCCGGCCGTCGTCGCCGAGCTGGTGCGGGCGAGCTACCAGCAGCAGCTCGACACGCTGACCCGGGTGGTGACGGTGCTGACCCAGCAGCAGGGCAGCAAGGACAACGCGATCGTGGCGCAGGCCGCTTTCGAGTCGATCCTGCACTGGGCCGGCGCCGACACCGACGCCCGGGTGCGCACGCTGGCCCAGTCGTGGCGCACGTTCGTCTGCACCCAGCGCAGCTTCGCCGTCAGCGAGTTCGACCGCTACGACGGCGTGGCGGTGAACGTGATCGAGCGCCTGGTGCGCGACGCGCTCATCTGGGGCCAGCCGGCGACGCAGATGCAGCCCGTGATCGCGCAGCTGGTGCCACCGCTGGCGGGCTGCGCCGGCGCGCCCGACGACTACACGCAGCCGGTGGACGCTCGCATGCCCGTGGTGCTCGAGCACATCCGCCCCGCGCTCGGGCTGCTCGACGCGCTGGACTTCGACCAGATGCTCGACTCGCGTCTGCCCGAGCTGTACCGGCTGGAAGGGGTGCTGCAGCTCTACGGCGTGAGCGCCAGCGCCCAGCCCCTGATCGGGGAGCAGGCCGGGCGGTTGCGCC
>JBBION010000285.1:0-4237 GCA_037443345.1 Rubrivivax sp.
GCCGCGCTCGCCGCGCTGCGGCGCGAGCTGATGGCCACGCTCGGGCGCGACGGCACGCGCCGGCTGCTGCTGCGCGCCGGCTACGCCGCCGGCGAGCGCGACGCCGGCCTGGCGCGGCAGGTGCGCCCCCACGCGAGCCTGTTCGAGACGTTCTCGGTCGGCCCACAGCTGCACATGCTCGAAGGCGCCGTGCAGGTGACGCCCGAGCGCTTCGAGGCCGACCTCGAGCGCGGCCACTACCTGGGCGTGTACCGCTGGGACCACAGCTGGGAGGTCGAGACGCACGTGCGCGACTTCGGCCCGCAGTCCGAGCCCGTGTGCGGGATGCTGCTGGGCTACGCGTCGGGCTACACCAGCCGCTTCTTCGGCCAGCCGATCCTGTACAAGGAGGTGGCCTGCGCCGCCTGCGGCGCGCCGCACTGCCGCATCGAGGGCCGGCCGCTCGCGGCCTGGCCCGACGGCGCGGCGATGGCCGAGGACTACGCCGCCGACTCGATGCTGGTGCGGCTCGAGGACCTGCAGCAGCAGGTCGAGACGCTGCGCTCGACGCTCGAGCCAGCCGACGAGGAGGGGCCGCTGGTGGGCGTCTCGCGCGCCTTCGCCTCCGCCGTCGACCTGCTGCGCAAGGCCGCGGGCACCCAGGTCACGGTGCTGCTGACCGGCGAGACGGGCGTGGGCAAGGAGCGCTTCGCGCGCGCGCTGCACGCGATGAGCCCGCGCTCGCGCGGCCCCTTCGTCGCCGTCAACTGCGCCGCCCTGCCGGGCGAGCTGATCGAGAGCGAACTCTTCGGCGCCGAGAAGGGCGCCTACACCGGCGCCGCCGCCGCGCGGCCCGGGCGCTTCGAGCGCGCCGACGGGGGCACGCTGATGCTCGACGAGCTCGGCGAGCTGCCGCTGCCGGCGCAGGCGAAGCTGCTGCGCGTGCTGCAAAGCGGCGAGGTCGAGCGGCTGGGGGGCACCACGGTGCGCAAGGTCGACGTGCGCGTCGTCGCCGCCACCAACGTCGACCTCGAGGCGGCGGTGGCGGCCGGCCGGTTCCGGCGCGACCTGATGTACCGGCTCAACGTCTACCCGATCCGCATCCCGCCGCTGCGCGAGCGTCCCGAGGACATCGAGCCGCTGGCCACCCACCTGCTGCAGCGCTTCGTCGCGCTGCACGGCAAGCGCGTGGCCGGCTTCAGCGACCGCGCGCTCGACGCGATGCGCCACCACGCGTGGCCGGGCAACGTGAGAGAGCTCGAGAACCTGATCGAGCGCGGCGTGATCCTGGCCAACGCCGGCACGCCGATCGACGTCGAGGAGCTGTTCCCGACGCTGCAGGCGCCGGCGCCGGTGATCGTCAACGCACAGGGCGACCTGGAGCGCCGCCCCTGCAGCGACGCCGCGACGCTGTACGACGACGTCCAGCGCCGCGGCCTGAGCCTGGAAGCGCTGGAGGACGCGCTGATCCAGGAAGCGGTCGCGCGCGCCGGCGGCAACCTCGCCGGCGCCGCGCGCGCGCTGGGCATGACGCGCCCACAGCTGAGCTACCGGCTGGGACGGCTGCGCGAGCGCTCGCAGCAGTGAGGCGATGGCCAAGCGCGCGCTGCTGAGCCTGGTCGACGCCGACGGCGCCGCCGACGCCCCCGACGACGACGCCGGGGCGCGCACGCTGATCGAGCGCGCCTACGCGCGGCTGCGCGACGACATCGTCGAAGGCCGCCTGGCGCCGGGCGAGAAGCTTCGTGTCGAGCACCTGAAGGACCGCTACGGTGTCGGCGCCGGCACGCTGCGCGAGGCGATCACGCGCCTGGTCAGCGACGCGCTCGTCGTCGCCGAGGGGCAGCGGGGCTTTCGCGTCGCGCCGATCGCGATCGACGACCTCGACGACCTGACGCGGCTGCGCCTGCACATCGAGATCGACGCGCTGCGGCAGTCGATCCGCCACGGCGGCGACGCCTGGCGCGCCGAACTGCAGCGCGCCTACGACGAGCTGAGCGCCGTCGAGCAGCCGATTCGCCCCGACCACCGCCGGCGCTGGGAGATGCTCAACACGCGCTTCCACGAGGCGCTGATTGCGGCGCACGCATCGCCGTGGACGCTCAAGGTGCTGCGCCTGCTCGCGCGCCACGGCGAGCGCTACCGCCGCTACGCGATGAACCTGCCCGGCAGCGGGCGCGACGTGCACGCCGAGCACCGCCAGATCTACGAGGCCGCGATGGCGGGCCACGAGGCGCGCGCGGCGCTCGCGCTCGAGGCCCACATCCGCGCCACCCCCGACGTGCTGATCCGCGCCCACCTCGAGGGTCGCCCCTGGCAGTTGCAGCCGCGGTGAATCGGCCTGAGCCTGCGGCGAAGGCGCCGCCCGCCCCCGGCGCCTCAGGGCGCCGGCTTGCGCCAGACGCGAAACCCCGCCACCCGGCCGGTGACGGGGTCGAGCCCGAAGCCGTCGATGAAGTCCCCCTCCCAGTCGGTGACGAGCAGCCGGCTGCCGTGGAGGCGCAGCCCCTGCGCCTCGAAGTGCCGCACGAAGTCCTCGCGCGGGAGGTCGACGCGGTACTGGTAGATCCTCCAACGCGGGTGGTACTGCGCGATCTGGCGCGCCGTGTTCTCGAGGTCCAGCACCGAGCGCGGCGGAAGCTGCAGGCCCAGCTCGGCCGCCGTGGGCGGGCGCCGGGCGAGTTCGCGCTGCACGGCGACCCGCTTGGCATTGACGACGAAGCCGCCCGCGTTGACGGTGGACTCGCCCGCCCCCTCGATGATCGGCGTGAACCGGTCGGCGGCCCAGCCCGGCAGCGCGGCCAGCGCCAGGCCGGCCAGCAGCGCCACGGCAAACCGTCGTCGCAGGAGGGATCCGGTCATCGCGGCGGCAAGGTTCGGGGCCGGACTGCAGCATAGCCCGCAGCGCGCGGGCGCGCGAGCGCCTCACACCACGCCGCCCACCCCCGCGAGGTAGACCACCGCGCCAGCCGCCAAACCCCACAGCGCGTGGCGCGTCCACCGCGTCACCAGCGCCAGCACCACGGCCGAGGCGACCCGCGCGTCGGTCGCGAGCGCCGTCCAGGCCGCGGCATCGACGAGCGGCGGCACGTCGCGCACGATCTCGGGCACCGTGATCGCCAGCAGCGCCGCCAGCGGCGCGACGCGCAGCGCCTCGGCCACCGTGCCGCGCGGCTGCCAGCGCTTCGGCAGCACGAGGAAGAAGTTGCGTGCGGCGAGCGTCACGCCGGCGAGCAGCACGACGAGCAGCACGAGGTCGCCGGCGCCGTAGGTCATCGCGCCTCGCCCCGCCGCCCCAGGCGGGCGGCCAGCAGTGCGGCCGCGACGCCGGCGACCACCGCGGCGAAGGTGCCGAGTCGGTGCGGCCAGCCCGTGCCGGCGATCGCCACCGCCACGCTTGCGACGGCCGCGGCCCACGCCGGGCGGCCCACGAGCATCGGCACCGTGATGCCGAACAGCGCGAGCACGCCGACGAACGCCAGCTCGGGGCCGAACGGCAGCGCCGCCGCCAGCGCGATGCCGAGCAGCGAGCTGGCGCACCACACGACCGCGGTGATGGCGTTGGCGCCGTTGAGGAACGCCACGCGCTGCACCAGCCGCCCCTCGCGCTGGCGCTGCAGCAAGGCAGCGAGCGGGCCGTCGATGGTCCAGAAGCCGGTGGCCAGCCGCAGCGCCAGCGGCACGCGGCGCAGGTGGCGCGACAGCACCGCGCTGTAGACGACGAAGCGAAGGTTGGCCACCGCCGCCGCCGCGACCATCGTCAGCACGGCGGTGGAGCCCGCCATCAGCGGCAGCACCGCGAGCTGCGAGGTGCCCGAGTAGACGACGAAGGTCAGGCCGAGCATCGTCGCCAGGTGAAGGCCGAGCTTGGTCATCGCGATGCCGGTGACCACACCCCACGCCGCCATGGCCGGCAGGCTCGGCACGACGGCGCGCGCGCCGGCGGCGAAGGCCGCGCGCCGCGCGGCGTGGCGCCGCAGCGTCAGCAGCACGGGGCAGGCGCCGGAGGCGGGTTGGCACGCATCGTGCCAAGCATCGCAGAACCCGGGCCCGGCCGCGTGCGGGCTATCGCCGAGAATGCTCCCGCCATGCCCGTGCTGCGCCTGTCGAACATCACCAAGCGTTTCGGGCCGCTCGTGGCCAACGACGGCATCTCGCTGGACCTCGACGCCGGCGAGGTGCTGGCGCTGCTCGGCGAGAACGGCGCCGGCAAGAGCACGCTGGTGTCGATCCTGTTCGGCCACTACGTCGCCGACGA
>JBBION010000286.1:0-4226 GCA_037443345.1 Rubrivivax sp.
GGCCACATCCTGATCTTCAAGCAGGGCGTCAAGAGCTACCGCGACCTGCCGCTGCGCTTCGGCGAGTTCGGCGCCTGCCACCGCAACGAGCCTACCGGTGGGCTGCACGGCATCATGCGCGTGCGCGGCTTCACGCAGGACGACGGCCACATCTTCTGCACCGAGGACCACATCCTGCCCGAGTGCGTGGCCTACACGGCGCTGCTGCAGAAGGTCTACGCCGACTTCGGCTTCACCGAGATCCTCTACAAGGTCGCGACGCGCCCCGAGCAGCGCATCGGCAGCGACGAGATCTGGGACCAGGCCGAGCAGGCGCTGATGGAGAGCCTGCACGCGTCGGGCTGCGAGTTCGTCGTCGCGCCGGGCGACGGCGCCTTCTACGGGCCGAAGATCGAGTACACGCTGAAGGACGCGCTCGGCCGCGAGTGGCAGTGCGGCACGATGCAGGTCGACTTCTCGATGGCGCAGCGCCTCGACGCCGAGTATGTCGCCGAGGACGGCAGCCGCAAGCACCCGGTGATGCTGCACCGCGCGATCGTCGGCAGCCTCGAGCGTTTCATCGGCATCCTGATCGAGCAGCACGCGGGCGCGCTGCCGGCGTGGCTCGCACCGGTGCAGGTGGTGGTGTGCTCCATTTCGGAAGGGCAGGCCGACTACGCCGCCGAAGTGGCGAAAGCACTGCAAAAACAAGGAGTTAGAGTCGAGGCGGATTTGCGTGCCGACAAGATCACGTATAAAATCCGCGCGCATTCGTTGCAGAAGGTGCCGTACCTCCTCGTCGTCGGCGACAAGGAGAAGGCAAGCGGCACCGTCGCGGTGCGCGCCCGGGGCAATCGGGATCTCGGTGTGATTCCGCTGGACGACTTCGTTGCGAAGCTCGCCGGCGACATCGCCGCCAAGGCCTGACGCCGGGGCGCGCCTTTCGTTTTGTGTTTCGGGCCGTGACTTGCCGGTGGCCCTGACGAGGCTGGAACCATCGCTACTTTCTTCGACCGTCGTACTCCGAACGACATCCGCAAGCACCGGTTGAACCGGGAGATCATGGCGCCGCAGGTACGGCTCAACGGGCCGGACAACGAACCGTTGGGCATCGTGCCGATCCAGGAAGCCTTGCGGCTGGCCGGCGAGTACGACGTCGATCTGGTCGAGATCGCCGCGCAGGCCGATCCGCCGGTGTGCCGGCTGATGGACTACGGCAAGTTCAAGTACCAGGAACAGAAGAAGGCGGCGGAGGCCAAGTCCAAGCAGAAGGTCATCGAGGTCAAGGAAGTCAAGTTCCGTCCCGGCACCGACGAGGGCGACTATGCGATCAAGATGCGCAACCTGCGCCGCTTCATCGCCGAGGACGGCGACAAGGGCAAGGTGACGCTGCGCTTCCGCGGTCGCGAGATCACGCACCAGGACATCGGCATGCGGCTGCTCGAGCGAATCCGCGACGAACTGGCCGACGTGGCGGTGGTCGAGCACATGCCCAAGCTCGAAGGCCGGCAGATGATCATGGTGCTGGCGCCCAAGCGCAAGTAAGGCGCGGGCGAGAGCGACGAAGAATTCGCCGCCGCGGTCTGGTCGCCGCGGGGGTCGAAGAGAAGCCGTTGCAGGCCGACAAGCACGCCGGGTTCCGGCGTCGCCTGCAAGGGTCAACGACAAGGAGCAGTCATGCCCAAGATGAAGACCAAGAAGAGCGCGGCCAAGCGGTTCCGCGTGCGTCCGGGGGGCACCGTCAAGCGCGGTCAGGCCTTCAAGCGCCACATCCTCACGAAGAAGAGCACCACGCGCAAGCGCCAGCTGCGCGGCAGCGCCAACGTGAACGAGCGCGACGTCGGCCACATCGCGGCGATGATGCCGTTCGCCGGCCTGTGACCCGCTGAGACAGAAGGAGAACCGAAATGCCTCGCGTCAAACGTGGTGTCACCGCCCGCGCGCGCCACAAGAAGGTGCTGGCCCTCGCCAAGGGCTTCCGCGGCCGCCGCAAGAACGTCTTCCGCATCGCCAAGCAGGCGGTGATGAAGGCGGGCCAGTACGCCTACCGCGACCGCCGTGCACGCAAGCGCGTGTTCCGCCAGCTGTGGATCGCCCGCATCAACGCGGCCAGCCGCGAACTCGGCGTGACCTACAGCAAGTTCATGGCCGGCCTGAAGAAGGCGCAGATCGACATCGACCGCAAGGTGCTCGCCGATCTGGCCGTCAACGACCCGGCGGCGTTCGGCAGCATCGTCGAGAAGGTGAAGGCCCAGCTCGCTTGATGTCGCCACCCCGGCGGCCGCGAGGCGGCCGGGGCGCTGCAAGCCTCGAGGCCGTCACCTTCGGTGGCGGCCTTTTTTCGTTCTGTACGCATCCATGAACGACCTCGATTCCCTGGTGGCGGCGGCGCAATCCGAGTTCGCCGCCGCCGCGACGCCGGCCGAGCTCGAGAACGCCAAGGCGCGCTTCCTCGGCAAGACGGGCCGCGTGACCGAGCAGCTGAAGTCGCTCGCCGCGCTGTCGGCTGACGACAAGCGCACGCGCGGCGCCGAGATCAACGCCGCCAAGCAGCGCATCGAGGCCGCGCTGCAGGCGCGCCGCCAGGCGCTGGCCGACGCCGAGCTCGAGGCCCAGCTGCGCGCCGAAGCGCTCGACGTGACGCTGCCCGGCCGTCGCCGCGGCACGGGCGGGCTGCACCCGGTGAGCCGCACGATGGAGCGCATCGAGGCCATCTTCGGCTCGATGGGCTTCGACGTCGCCGAAGGGCCCGAGATCGAGAACGACTGGTTCAACTTCACCGCGCTGAACACGCCCGAGGATCACCCGGCGCGCTCGATGCACGACACGTTCTACGTCGAGGGCGGCTACCTGCTGCGCACGCACACCAGTCCGATGCAGGTGCGCCACGCGGTGCAGCACGTCAAGCGCCACGCCGGCACCGACCCGATGCCGGAGATCCGCGTCATCGCGCCGGGGCGCACGTACCGCGTCGACAGCGACGCGACGCACTCGCCGATGTTCCACCAGTGCGAAGGCCTGTGGATCGGCGAGAACATCAGCTTCAAGGACCTGAAGGCGGTGTTCGCCGACTTCTTCCGCCGCTTCTTCGAGACCGACGCGCTCACGCTGCGCTTTCGGCCCAGCTTCTTCCCGTTCACCGAACCGTCGGCCGAGGTCGACATCGCGTTCACGTTGGGGCCGCTGAAAGGCCGCTGGCTCGAGGTGGCCGGTTCGGGGCAGGTGCACCCGAACGTCGTGCGCAACTTCGGCCTCGACCCCGAGCGCCACATCGGCTTCGCGTTCGGCATGGGCCCGGACCGCCTGACGATGCTTCGCTACGGCGTCGGCGACCTGCGCCTGTTCTTCGACAACGACCTGCGCTTCCTGAGCCAGTTCCAGTAAGGCGCGAGACGAGTCATGCAATTCCCGGAATCCTGGCTGCGCGAGTTCTGCAACCCGCCGCTGACGACGCAGCAACTGGCCGACCTGCTGACGATGGCCGGACTCGAGGTCGAGGAGCTGCGGCCCGTGGCGCCGCCATTTACGCGGATCGTCGTCGGCGAGATCGTCGAGGCCGTGCAGCACCCCAACGCCGACCGCCTGCGCGTGTGCAAGGTGGCCGCCGGCGAGCACACGAGGGACGGGCTGCTGCAGGTCGTCTGCGGCGCGCCGAACGCGCGCGCGGGCCTGAAGGCGCCGCTCGCGCTCGTCGGCGCGCAGCTGCCGCCGGCCGAGGAGGGCGGCGCGCCGTTCGAGATCAAGGTCGGCAAGCTGCGCGGCGTCGAGAGCTTCGGCATGCTGTGCTCGGCGCGCGAGCTCAAGCTCTCCGACGACCACGGCGGGCTGCTCGAGCTCGCGCACGACGCGCCGGTCGGTGCCGACCTGCGCGCGGCGCTGAATCTCGACGACACGCTGTTCACGCTCAAGCTCACGCCGAACCTCGCGCACTGCCTGAGCGTGTACGGCATCGCGCGCGAGGTGTCGGCGCTGACCGGCGCACCGTTGTGCACGCCGGCCATCGCGCCCGTGAAGCCGGTACACGACGCCAAGCTGCCTGTAAGCGTCGAGGCGCCGGACCTGTGCGGGCGCTTCTCGGGCCGCGTCGTGCGCCACGTCGACACGACGGCGAAGACGCCGGCGTGGATGGTCGAGCGCCTCGCGCGCTGCGGCCAGCGCAGCGTCACCGCGCTGGTCGACATCTCGAACTACGTGATGTTCGAGTACGGACGGCCGTCGCACATCTTCGACCTCGACAAGATCCACGA
>JBBION010000287.1:0-4223 GCA_037443345.1 Rubrivivax sp.
CCACCATCAGGTCCGACTCGGCGTGCAGCTCGACGACGGCCTGCGCGAGCGCGCCGCGCACCGTGCGCAGCGACCAGCGCACCGCGCGCCGCGTCGTCACGCGCGCCGCGATCTCGCGCAGCCGCGCCGCCTGCGCGCGGTAGCCGCTCTCGACATCGTGCGGCGCGAACGCGCTCCACTGCGCGCGGCCTTCGGCCAGGGCCTGCGTGGCGGGCAGCACCTGCGTGAAGGGCAGCGCCGCGGCCACCAGCGCCGGCAGGCTCTCGACGTAGACGACCTCCAGCGGGCGCTGCAGCTGGTGCGCCAGCGCCGACGACAGCTCGATCACGTCGGCAGCGGCCGCGGCGTCGTCGAGCAGCGCGAGCACGTGGCGCGGCGGCGCGGCGCTCATTCGTCGTCCTCGTCGGTTTCGACGATCTGGCGGATCTCCATCTGCGCGCCCCGCTTGCGCACGCGCGCCTGCCCCGTGCGGATGCGCGCGTAGTCGCGCAGCCGGCGCGCGATGCGGCCGTTGACGGTGTCGGCGTCCGGATGCGTCGGGTCGCCGGCGGGAAGACCCGTCATCAGCGCGAGCGCGTCGTCGACGTGCGACACCGCGTGGATCGCGAAGCGGCCGGCGGCCACCGCGGCGACGACGTCGTCGCGCAGCATCAGGTGCGACACGTTCGCCTGCGGGATCAGCACGCCGTGCGTGCCGTCGAGCCCGCGCGCGGCGCAGACGTCGAAGAAGCCCTCGATCTTCTCGTTGACCCCGCCGATGGCCTGCACGTCGCCGAACTGGTCGACCGAGCCGGTGACGGCGAAGCACTGCCGCACCGGCACGTCGGCGATCGACGACAGCAGCGCGACGAGCTCGCCGAGCGACGCGCTGTCGCCCTCGACGAGGCCGTAGGTCTGCTCGAACACGAGGCTCGCGACGATCGAGTGCGGCTGCAGCCGCGTGTAGCGCGAGGCGAGGAAGGACGACAGGATCAGCACGCCCTTGGCGTGCACCGGGCCGCCGAGGTGCGTCTCGCGCTGCACGTCGATCACCTCGCCGTCGCCCAGGCGCGAGGTGGCGCTGATGCGCGTGGCCATGCCGAACATCTCGTGGCCGACCTCGTAGACCGACAGTCCGTTGACCTGGCCGACGCGCTCGCCGGCGGTGGCCACGCGCAGGATGTCGCGCTGCACCGCGTCGCGCAGCCGCGCGTCGACGCGCGCGGCGCGCTCGCGCCGTGCGGCGATCGCGCTGTCGACGTCGTCGCCCTCGACGTGCGCGCGCTGGCGCGAGCGCGCGACGTGCTCGGCCTCGACCATCACGTCGAGCAGCTGGCGCACCTGCGCCGTGATGCGCTTCGTGTCGCCGGCCAGGCGCACGCCGTGGTCGATCAGGCGTGCCAGCGCGGCAGGGCTGGGCGGCAGTCCCTGCTGGGCCTGCGCCTGCTCGGCCAGCAGCCGAGCGAGCTCGAGCTCGGTGCCCTCGGCGCGCGGCATGTCGTCGTCGAGGTCGGCGAGCACGCGGAACAGCTCGTCGAACTCGGGGTCGGCGGCCTGCAGCAGGTGGCATACCCACCGCTCGCCCACCAGCACGACCTTGACGGCAAGCGGGATCGGCTCGGGCTCGAGCTGCACCGTCGAGATCACGCTGAACATCTCGCCGAGCGACTCGATGCGGATCTCGCGCTTGAGCAGTGCGCGCTTGAGCGCCTGCCACGCGAACGGCTGCTGCAGCAGCTTGACCGCGTCGATCAGCAGGTAGCCGCCGTTGGCGCGGTGCAGCGCGCCGCCCTTGATCAGGCGGAAGTCGGTGAGCAGCGCGCCGAAGCGCGCGATGTGGTCGACGCGGCCGACGAGGTTGGGCACCGACGGCAGGTCGGCCTCGACGATGGGCGCCTGCGGGCTGGCGGCGGCGTCGAGCACGACGTTGACCTCGTAGCGCGCCAGCTCGGCTTGCTTCTCGCCGCGGGACTCGCCGTGGGTCTCGCCGTCGTCCTCCTCGTGGGCGCGGAAGTCGCCGGCGTTGTCGATCACGTCGGCGCGCACCGCGTCGAGATACGCACCGACCTTGGGCAGGTCACCGTAGCGCGCCTTCAGCTCGTCGACGGCGTGCTCGACGGCCAGCAGCGTCATCGAGCGGTCGAGCGTGCGCACGCGGTCGGCGTGCTCCTTGCGCATGCGCATGTGCGAGCGCAGCACGCGCAGCAGCTGGTCCTGCACCTCGCCGATGCCCTTCTTCAGCTCATCGCGGCGCGCCTCGGGCAGCGCCCCGAAGGCCTCGGTCGACATCACCTCGCCGTCCTTCTGCGGCGCGAACGTGAACCCCACCGGCGTGCGGATCATCGCCAGCCCGCGGCGCTGTGCCTCGTCGACGACTTCGGCCAGGGCCTGCTCGGCGCGCTGCTTGAACTCGTCGTTGATGCGCTCGACCTGCGTCGCGTACTCCTCCGAGTCGAACACCGCCGGGATCAGCGTGCGCAGGTCGCGCACCAGCGCGCGCATGTCGTCGCGCAGCTGCGTGCCGCGCCCGGCCGGCAGCTGCAGCGCCACCGGCTGGTGCGGGTGCGCGAAGTTGTTGACGTAGACCCAGTCGCTGCGCGGGGCGCCGTCGCTGGCCACGCGGGCCTCGATGACGCGCCGCGCCAGGCTGCGCCGCCCCGAGCCCGGCGGGCCCATCACGAACAGGTGGAACGACGGGTGGGACGCGGCGATGCCGAACTCGACCGCCGCGCGCGCGCGTTCCTGGCCGACGATGGTGCGCGCGGCCGCCGGCGGTGCCATCGCCGCGAGGGCGGGCTGGAGGCGGGCGGGGTCGCAGCGGGTGGCCAGTTCGGCGGCGGTCAGCAGGCAGGCAGTCATTGCGGGCGGCAGCGTCGTGCTTCGTCTTGGTGCACCGGTAGTGTCTCGCACAACGCGCGTCGCCCCGCCGGGGGCCGCAGGCTACAGGCGCAGCCGCCCGGCGTAGCCCGTCATCTCGAGGTAGCCGATGCCGACGCGCCGTCCGGCGGCGTCGCGCAGGTCGCTCAGGCCCTCCCAATAGATCGCGCCGGTCGAACTGCGGCTGTCGAGCTCCTGCGCGTCGAGGCGCGCGGCGACCTCGAAGCGCCCGGCCGGCGTGTCGACCTGCCACTGCACCGGGTAGCGCGCCTGCGACGCGGCGCTCGTCCAGTGGCGCGTCGGCGTGAAGCGCACCGCGTCGGGCGCGAAGTCGCGCACGGCACCGCCGGCGGGGCGGAAGCTGCCGCCGGCCCACACCGCGCCGCCGTCGGCGCGGCGCAGCTGGAACGCGGTGAGCGCGCCGCCGTCGTCCAGGTTCATGCCGATCCAGTCCCAGCCGACCGCCTGCGGATGCATCAGCGTCTCGCTCCACTCGTGATCGAGCCACGCGCGCCCGCGCACCGTGCGGCGCGTGCCGTCGAGCTGCAGCGTGCCGGTGACGGCGAGCTGCGGCTGGCTGTAGTAGTGGCTGGCCTGCTCGGGTGCCGGGCCCTTGCGGCTGACGCCGGCGTCGCCTTGCAGCAGCACAGGCTGCGTGGTGGCCAGTTCGAGCTCGAACGCGAAGCCGGCGTCGGCGTCGCCCAGACGCGCTTGGTAACGGCTGCGCTCGTGGGCCGCACCGTTCGCCGTCTCGCGAACGAAGCGCCAGTCGCCCAGGTGCACGCGCGTGTCGTCGAGCGCCGCGGCGGCCGGCGCTGCGCCGGGGTCGCCCGACCAGCGCGCGATGCGCTGCGCGTGGCGCAGCCGGCCGGCGCCGACGTCGGTGACGGCGGCGTGCGCGAACAGCAGCTGGCGCGGTGCGAAACGGCTCGTGCTGCCGGCCCAGCGGCCGGCGTCGTCGGCGCGCGAGCGGAAGAACGTCAACTGGAAGCCGAACGGCAGCGCGCCGGGCGCGGCGCCGTCGGCGTCGAGCACGCCGGTGGCGTACCACCACTCGGTGCGGAATTCGGGGTGGGCGCCGAAGTCGCGCGGGAACACGAGCGCGCGCCGCTCGACGCGCGGCACGGTGGGCGTGGCGAGCGCCGGCCCGAACGCGGTCGCCGGCAGCGCGAGCAGCAGCGTACGCCTTCGCATCACCAGTCCTCCTTGACGGCGAGCACCGCGTCGCGGCCGGCCGAGGCGCGGCCGCACCTGACCGCGGCGCTGGCTCACTACCGGCTGTGCGTGCGCGCCAACATCCTGCTGGGCGACCTCGAACGCGATCTTGGCAACCGCCAGGCCGCCATTACCGCATGGCAGCGCATCGA
>JBBION010000288.1:0-4217 GCA_037443345.1 Rubrivivax sp.
CGCGGCCGCGACCGCGCGCACCGAGGCGGTGCGCGTGCTGGCGCGGGTGCTGGCCGGCGAGAGCCTCGACGCGGTCCTGCCCGAGTCCGATGCGCGGCTCGCCGATCCGCGCGACCGCGCTTTGGTCCGCGCGATCGCGTATGCCGCGTTGCGGCGCCCGTACCGCCACCGCGCGCTGGCGGCACGGCTGCTGGCGCGCGGGCGACCGAAGCCGCTGCTCGAAGCCGCGATCGTCGCGGGCCTGGTACAGATCGAGGACGAACTCGGCCCGGTGCACGCGATCGTCGACGGCTCGGTCGGGGCGCTCGCCGCGCTCGGCGAGTCGCGGCTGGTGCCGGTCGCGAACGCGGTGCTGCGGCGCTTCCTGCGCGAGCGCGAGGCGCTGCTCGCCGCGCTGCCGGACGACGACGAGCAGCGCTTCCAGCATCCGCGCTGGCTGATCGAGGCGCTGCGCCGCGACTGGCCGCAGGACTGGGCGGCGATCCTCGCCGCCAACGACGCCCCGGCGCCACTGTGGCTGCGCGTCAACCGCCGTCGCGCGACCCGCGAGGCGGTGCTGGCCGAGTTCGCCGCCGCCGGGATCGCGGCCGTCGCCGATCCGGTCCTGCCCGATGCGATCCGCGTCGACGGGCGCCTGCCGCCGTCGACGCTGCCGGCCTTCGTCGAGGGCCGCGTCTCGGTGCAGGACGCGAGCGCGCAGTGGATCGTCGAGCTGCTGGACGCGACACCCGGCCTGCGCGTGCTCGACGCCTGCGCCGCGCCCGGCGGCAAGACCTGCCACATCGCCGAGCGCGAGCCGGCCCTGGCGGCCCTGGTCGCGCTCGACATCGATCCGGCACGGGTGGCGCGCATCGAGGCGGCGCTCGCGCGGCTGGGGCTTGCGGCGACGACCCGCACCGCCGATGCGACGCATCCGGCCGAGTGGTGGGACGGCACGCCCTTCGACCGCATCCTGGTCGATGCGCCATGCACCGGCACCGGCGTGATCCGACGCCATCCGGACATCCGGCTGCTGCGCCGTCCCGGCGACGTGGCCGCGCTCGCGGCGCGCCAGGACGCGCTGCTCGATGCGCTGTGGCCCTTGCTCGCGCCGGGTGGCCGACTAGTCTATGCCACCTGTTCGGTCCTGGCCGCGGAGAATGCCGAGCGCGTCACCGCCTTCCTCTCGCGCACGCCCGATGCCGTGGTCGTCGACGCCGTGCCGCCGGCCTTCGGGCGCGCGGTCGCCGTCGGACGGCAACGACTGCCCGGGGAGCACGGCGGCGATGGCTTCTACGCCGCGGTGCTCGGCAAGCGTGCGACCTGACGACGGGTCCGGCCGTTCGGGTCGCGACCGGCGGTCGCTCCTACGGGCCCCGGTGCGCCGGGCGGCCGTGGCCCGCCTCGCGCTGGCCGGACTCGCCCTGGCGCTCGCGGCCTGCGGCCAACCGGCGTCGACGCTGCGCATCGACGCCGCCAGCCTGAAACGCGACGGCGAGCCGACGCTCGAGGTCGACCTCGACCTCGCGCTCTCGTCCCGGCTCATCGAAGCCCTCGACCGCGGCGTGCCGCTGACGATCCGCTTCCGGATCGACGCGGGCGGGCAGGGCACCGAGCGCCATCTGCGCCTGCGCTACCTGCCGCTGGTCGACCAGTACCAGGCCTACGACGTCGAGCGCGGCGACGGCCGCACCTTCGCGCGCCGCGCGCAACTGCTGGCCGGCCTCGATCGCGTGCGCCTGCCGCTCGGCGCCGACTGGGCCAAGGCACCGGACGATCTCGTGCTCTCGGTCGCGCTCGACCGCAGCACCCTGCCGGCCGCCCTGCGGCTGCCGGCCCTGGTGGACCGCGAGTGGCAACTCGCCGGCTCGGAGCACCGGTGGACCTCCGCACCCTGATCCGCGGCGCCTCGATCGCGCTGCCGGCGCTGGCGCTGGCGACGCTGCTCGCGGCCACGGTGCTGCTGGCCGGCGACCTCGAGCAGGACGTCAGCCGCCTCGGACGCTTCGCGCCGTGGCTGGCCGGCGCGGCGCTGGTCGCGGTCGCGGTCCTGGTCGCCGCGATCGGCTGGCGCGTGGTCGAACTGCTGCGCCAGCGACGCGCACGTGCGCCGGGTGCGCGGCTGGCCTCACGCTGGGCCCTGTCGCTGATGCTGGTCGCGGTGCCGCCGATCGTGCTGGTCTACGGCTTCGCGCTGCGCTTCCTGCACGACAGCGTCGACGCCTGGTTCAACGTGCGCATCGAGCGCGCGCTCGACGACGCGCTGGCGCTGGGCCGCGACTTCCTCGACGCCGAGCGCGCGCGGGCCCTGCGCGCCGCCGAGCTGCTGGCCGATCGCATCGAGCTCGCGCCCGACGACGACTGGCAGGAGATCCTCGAGTCCGAACTCGACGCCGGCGAGGCGCGCCAGCTGGCGCTGTTCGGCCTCAACGGCCAGGTGCTGGCCGTGGCCGCCGACGACGCCCGCCTGCTGCTGCCGGCGCCGCCGGACTCGGGCGTGCTGCTGGCGATCCGCGATGGCGCGGTCGATGCCGTGGCCGAGCCGCTGGGCGAGGAACTCGTGGTCCGCATCCGTCGCGCCGCGGGCAGCGCGGTGCTGCAGGGCATCTGGGAGCTGCCGCCGCGCGTGCAGCCGCTGGCGCGCAACATCGAGCAGAGCTGGTTCGACTACCAGCGGCTGGCACTGCTGCGCGGCTCGCTGAAGCTGACCTTCACCCTGATCCTCACCGCGGTGCTGCTGCTGGCGGCGCTGCTGGCGATCCTCGCCGCGCTCGCGGTGGCGAAGCGGCAGGTCGCGCCGATCGCGCGGCTCGCCGACGGCACGCGCCGGATCGCGTCCGGCGATTTCGAGGCACGGCTGCCGGCCGGCGGCGACGACGAGCTCGGCTTCCTGACCGCGTCGTTCAACCGCATGGCGGCGGACCTGGCCGAGGCCAGCGCCGCGGCTCGCGCGAGCCAGGCCGACACCGAGCGCCAGCGCGCCTACCTCGAGGCCGTGCTCGGGCGCCTGTCGTCGGGCGTCGTCACCGTGGACGAGTCCGGGACGCTGCGGACCGCCAACGAGGCCGCCGGCTCGATCCTCGGCGTCGAGATGTCCCGCCTGCGCGACGCGCCGCTGCGCGCGCTGACCGAGGTGGCGGCGCGACTGGACGCCTTCGTCGAGATCGTCGCGCGCCAGGTGGCGGCCGGCGTTCGCGAGTGGCGCGCCGAGGTCGCGTTGCCGACCGCGCAACCGGGCAGGGCGCAGCTGCTGATGCTGCGCGCGGCCTCGCTGCCGGTCGCACCCGGCCAGGCCGCGGCCTCGGTGATCGTCTTCGACGACCAGACCGAGCTGGCGCGCGCGCAGCGCGAGACCGCGTGGCTCGAGGTCGCGCAGCGCCTCGCGCACGAGGTCAAGAACCCGCTGACGCCGATCCAGCTCGCGACCGAGCGCCTCGCGCACCGCCTCGACGGCAAGCTCGACGGCCGCGACGCCGAGGTGCTGGCGAAGTCGACGCGCACCATCGTCGCCCAGGTCGAGGCGCTGAAGGGCATGGTCGACGCGTTTGCCGACTATGCCCGCGCGCCGCAGGTCAGCCTGGCGCCGGTGGCGCTCGACCGGCTGGTCGGCGAGGTGCTCGACCTCTACGACGATCCGGCGCGCTGCCGCGTGCTGCGCCGCTTCGATCCGGACCTGCCGCCGATCCGCGGCGACGCCGGGCGCCTGCGCCAGCTGCTGCACAACCTGGTCAAGAACGCGATCGAGGCCTCGACCGGCGTGCCCGAGATCGAGCTCCGCCTGGCGCGCGACGGCGACGGGCTCCTGCTGGCGGTCGCCGACCGCGGCTCGGGCCTGCCGGCGGACTTCGACGCCGGCTGGTTCGAGCCCTACCGCACCGGCAAGGCCAAGGGCACGGGCCTTGGGCTTGCCGTGGTGCGGAAGGTCGCCGAGGAGCACGGCGGCCGGGTCGAGGCCGCGAACCGCGAGGGCGGCGGCGCGCTGTTCACGGTCTGGCTGCCGGTCGGCTGAGGCGTATCGCCCGGGTCACTGACGACCCCGCTTCGGACGCTGCGTCCTGTCCTGAGGTCTCCCCACTTTTTCGTGCGCTGGCGGGCTTTGGATCAGCGAGCAGGGTACGCCTTTCGCCACTCCATCCGCGGCGGGCATCGCGACGCACGCTGCCTGCGGAGTCGCGAAGTCGATCAGCCATGGATGGCGGGTTGAGTGACAAGGCCCCGTCACCGCCGCCGAGTCGCGG
>JBBION010000289.1:0-4210 GCA_037443345.1 Rubrivivax sp.
CCGTGACGGCGACGTCGCCGTCGGCGACGATCGCCGAATCGGCGATGCGCGCGCTCGCCACCGCCGGCTGCGCGGTGGTGAACAGCACATCGCCGAGCAGCGAGTCGATGGCCTGCGTCAGCAGGTCGGCCTTCTGCCAGCCGACCGTATTGAAGGCGACGACGACGCCGACGGTGTCGGACGACGACGACGACCGGGTGTCGGCCACGGCGTCGACGCTCGCGGCGTTGGTGGCGTCGACGACGACGCTGCCGTCGGCCATCGTCGTCACGCCGCTCGCATTGACCCGCGCGCGCGCCTCGGCGAGCACCAGGTTGTTGACGAGCACGCCGCCCAGGTTGCCCGACTGCGATTTGACGACGCTCGAGTCGTCGGCGCGGATGCGCGCCTCTTCGGCGGCGCGGACGGCGACATCGCCGCCGGCAGCGACGGTGACCGTCTCGAGACCGGCCTCGACCGCCGCGACCACCTCGTTGCGCGTGACCAGGCCGTAGTAGGCCTTGGACTTGCCGGTGTCGAGGCCGAAGCTCTTGATCAGCGCCGTGGCCACCGACTTGGGCACGACGTTGGTGTCGTCGAGCAGCTTCCAGAACTCGAAGTCGGCGTAGTTCTCGTTGCCGAGGTCGGTGGCAGCACCCGAGGCGGCCGTGCCCATGTACTGCACGATGCGGCCCCGCAGGTCCGCGTCGGCGTAGTCGCTGGCGATGCGCACCATGTCGCCGAACTGCAGGTCCTGCACGCCCGACTGGCTGGTGTAGCGGTACTCGCGCAGCAGCGAGTCGACGACGCTGTTGAGCAGCCCCGCGCCGAGGTCGTTGCCCTTCTTGGCGCTGGTGCCGACGCTGGTGCTGGCATCGATCGTCGCGGCGTCGCGGGCGTCGACGGTCACGCCGCCGCCGGCATCGACGTTGCGGCCCGAGCCGGCCACGTCCTCGATCGCCGCCTTGGTGCGGGTGCTGACCTTGTTCGACGCCAGCACGCCGCTGGCGCTCATCGCCGAGGCGCCGAACAGCGCCTCCGACAGCGACGTGGCCTCGTTGCCAATCACGGCCTCGATCGCGCCGGCGTTCAGCGCGGTGACCGTGACGCTGCCGTCGGCGTCGACCGCCGAGTTCACGATCCTCGCGCTGGCCTGCGCCGGATTCTCGTCGCCGAGCGGCAGGCCGATGATCGCCTCGAGGCTGTTGAACAGCAGGTTCGTCGGCTCGTAGCCGACGGCGTTGAATGCGATCAGGATGCCGACCGAGTCGCCGGCCGACGACACCGCGCTTTGCACCTCGGCGAAGATCTGCGATGCGTTGCTCGCCTCGACCGCGACGTCGCCGGCGGCGAGCACGCTGCTGTCCTGCAACCGCGCCGTCGCGCTGCCCAGCACGTTGTTGACCGCGATCGTGCCGTTGGCGGCCACCGAGGTGCCGCCGCCGTTGAACGAGCTGCCGCCCGACGATTCGCTGGTGTTGTCGGCCGCCGCCCGCACCACGCCTTCGGCCACGGCGCGCACCGACACCGCACCGGCGTCGACCGTGGCGCGCTCGAGCTTGGCGGTGGCGTCGCTGCGCACGTCGTTGAACACGACCACGCCGCCGACCGCCACCGAGTTGCTCTGGCTGACGTTGAAGCCGGCCGGGATCAGGCGGGTGGAGAGTTCCTCCTTCCAGAAGTCGAGGTCGGCGTAGTCCGTGTCGGCATCGATGGCGACCGGGCTGGCGCCGAGGTAGCGGTACACGCGGTCGGCCGTTCCACCGCCGGTGTGGCTGTCGAGCACCAGCACGCGCTCGCCGAAGGCCACGCTGGCGACGTCGTCGGAGTCGAAGTCGTGCGCCAGCGCGCCGGCCACGCTGCGCAAGAACTCGGCGCCACCGTCGTTGGTGGTGATCGAACTGGAGACGACCTTGGCGTTGGCGTAGACGCCGGCCAGGTTCTCGGCCTGCACGGTGAGCGTGCCGTCGACGTCGAGCGCGGCATCGGCGACGGCCGCCGTCGCGGCCGCGTTCAACCGGTTGCTGGCGACGACGGCACCGGCCGCGCCGCCGCTGGCGCCGTACAGCGAAGACGCCGTGCTCTCGGCCGCGTTGCTGACGGTGGCATCGATCACCGGGGCCGAGGTCGCCTGCACCGTGAGGCTGCCCGCGGTGTCCGCGCTGCTGCGGACGAGGCGCGCCTCGACGTCGAGGCGGTCGGCGCTGCCGACCCCGAAGTCGGTGCCGAGCAGCGCGGTGAGCAGGTCGCTGCCGATCGCGCCGGCGATCGACGAGGTGTCCCAGCCGATCGCGTTGAGCGCGATCGAGACGCCGCCGGCACCGGCGCCGCCGGCGAGCGTCAGCTCGCTCGTCGCGGCGCTTGCCGCGAGTTCGCTCTTGGCATCGATCGACGAACGGTCGGCGGCCGCGACGTCGATGTCGCCGCCGGCAACCAGCGTGCTGTCGTCGACGGCGGCGGTGACGTCGCCGCGCACGCGGTTCTCGCTGAACACGCCGGCGAAGCCGCCGGCCACGAAGGTGGGCAGCAGCGAGGTGCCGGTGATGGCGGCCGCCTGCGCCAGGGTCGCGAGGCGCCGCTCGCTGTCGGCCTGCACGGTGATGCCGCCGCTGCCGCCGGGCCATCGACGACGGCGTCGTCGACGAGGGCCGTGGTGCTGCGCGCGACGACGTTGCGGGCGCTGATCAGGTCGAGGCTGAACGACGACGTTAGCGTGGCGAGGTCGATCCCGACCGGGGTGGCGGTGGCCGTCGCAGTGGCGCGGTCGAGCGCGGCCACGGTGATGCCCGCCGCGCCTGCGGTGTGCACCTCGCTGCCCGTCAGCGAGGCCGAGGTGCCGCCGCCAAGGGTGTTGCTCGCGACCTTGGCATCGGCGGCGAAGCTGCCGGCGTTGGTGGCGCGCACGGTCAGGCTCGCCGCGGGCGCGCCCGTGCTGCCGACGGCGGCGCCAGAGATGCGCGCCGTGGCGGTGTCGGTGGCGGTGTTGAGCGCCGTGCCGACCTGGCCGTTGGTCACCGAGGTGGCCAGGCCGCCCTCGTTGCTCGCCTCGACGATCACCGTGTCGGTGGCACCGAGCGCGCTCGTCCCGGTGCCGTCGAAGGCCGCGGTCGTCGTGCGCGTCAGCGCGTTCTGGCCGAACAGCGCGCCGAAGTCCAGCCCGAGCGCGCCGGTCGACGCGAGCACCGCGTCGGTGCGCGACCGGTCGATGGCGACGATGCTGGCATCGCCTCCGGTGGCGGTGACGCTGGCGCCGCCCGCCACGGTAGCCGAGGTGGTGTGCTCGCGCGACAGGTTCAGCGCGCCGGCCACGCCAGTCGTCGCCTCGAGGTCGAGCTGCACGTCGGTCTCGGCCCGGATCTGGACGCTGCCACCCTGGATCGCGACGCCGGAGCCGCTGACCGCGACCGACGCGGCGACCGAGCCGGCGTAGCTACCGAGCGCGAGCGCCGGGTCGACGACGTTTTGTGCAGCCCGCGCGGACAGCACCACGGCGCCCGTGGCCGTGATCGAGCCGGTGACGGTGACGCTGGCCGTCAGGTCGTTGCCGGTGACGGCCGTGAGGCTGCCGGGCCCCTGGTCCACCGCGAGCAACCGCACGCCAGACGCGCCGGTGATCGTCGCGCTGCTCGTGATGACCTCGGCCTGGGCATCGAGGGCACCACCGGCCAGCAGCAGGCTGCCCGAGAACGAGATGGAGTCGTCGCCGGCACCGCCGAGGATCGTCAGGTTGCCGCCGAAGGCAGCCCCGAATTGCGAGCCATCGAAACTGAAGCTGAAGCTGTCCGCTCCACCCAGGCCGTCGATCGTGATGTCGCCGATGCCGGTGTAGGCCGTGGCGGCACCGCCGTCGATCGTCACCGTGAACGCGCCGAGGCCCGTCTGCGTCAGCGACAGCGTGTTGTTGCCGGCACCCAGCGTCAGGTTCAGCGGGTCGCCCGACAGCAGCAGCCGCGGCTCGATCGGCTCGAAGAGATACCGCCGCGGCGCTTCCGCCGCCGCCCGTCGCCGGCCCGGCCGGGCACGGCGGAACCAGTCGGCCCCTCCCCCCAACCACTGGCGCAGCACGCGCGCGATGAAAGTGGGAGCGGGCTGGCGCGGCGCCAGCGCGGTTTCTTTTTTCATGAGGGTGCTCCGCGAGCCCCGTCCGGGTGGGCCGTCGCGCGCGCACGCGCACGATCCGTCCCCCATCCGTGGGTATGGCGGTGTAACCGACTGCGCCGGTCGGAATATG
>JBBION010000290.1:0-4209 GCA_037443345.1 Rubrivivax sp.
TTCCGGAACTGCGCCACGCTCGGCGGGCCGCTGACCCTGCTGGTGCGACCCGGGCCCGGCGTGGACGCCCGACAGCTGCCCGTGCTGCAGCTGCTGACGCCGGACGGGCCTCTGCCGCTGCGCACTCGCGCCAGAGCCGACGGCCAGCTCGAGACGCGGATCGCCCCGTCCCTCGGGCGGCTCGACGCGGGCGTCGGCGCGGCGAACGCCGTGCCCGGACGCATGCAGGCGCTGGCGGTGTCACGGGGGCTGGCCGACGGCGCGGCAGCGGGCGGTGCCGGCGCAACTGTCGCCGGCACCGGTTTCCTCGCCAGTTGCGAGTCCGCACCGGCCGTCGTCGCCGACGCGATGCGGGTGATCGACGGCGCGTCGTCGGCCCGCGCGGTCAACATCGCGCTGACGACGCTCGCGCTGGTGGCCGATCGCTGCGTGCAGCCCGGCGCGCTCGACGAGGCGGCGCTGCTGCGTGCCACCCAGGCGCTGCAGGCCCTCGGGCAGCAGCTGCCGCGCCTCTACGCCGACGCGCTGGCGGCCTGGAAGGGGCGGAACTACCTCGTGATCGAGACCGAGCTGCTGCACTTCGAGCGCGGCCTGCGCCGGCTGCTGGCACTGTGCGCCGCGGCGCAGGAGCTGGGCGTCGAACTGGTGTGCCCGGTCGGCGAGGACATCGCGGCCGAGTTCGAGGAGCTGAGCTTCGGTTTCGTCGCCGCGTCGAACGAGGCGCAGTACGCGAACCGGCTGCGCCCGCTGTTCGATCGCCTGCTGCCGCTGCCGGCCGAGGCCGGACTGATGGGCCTCGGGGCCACCGAAGCCGAGCTGCGCGAGTCGGTGGCCTACGTCGCCGACCGGCTGATGGACCGGGCGTACGACCAGTGCAGCCACGGCGAGCTGTTCGAGTGGCGCGTCTACGTCGAGCAGGGCGGCTTCAGCAGCCGCAGCGTCCAGGCCGTGCAGCGCGCGATGGCCTACTGCGGCATCGGCGCCTCGGTGGCCGCGGTGCGGCGCGGCGACGACGGCAGCGAGCAGCGCGGCGAGCCGCGTGTCTACGGGCCGGGCACCTTCGACGGCGCCGATCGCACGCTGACCCGCACCGTCGCGGTGGCGCACGACAGCCTGATTGCGATCGCGGTGGGCGGCGAGTCCACGCGCTGCTCGCGCGTGATCGGCACGCCGCAGGCGGTCGAGGCGGTGAGCGTTCGCCTCGGGGCGACGCGTCTGGGCACCATCGACCTCAATGCGCAGTCCCGGGGCGACCGCCGTGACTCGCGCGAGGTGCAGTTCAGCATCCGTCACCTCCTCGAGACGCTCGGACGCCCGCCGGAGTCGATGGCGTCGATCGAGCTGTCGATCTGGCGCGAGCGCGTGCCACCGCTGGCCTGCACCGATGCCTCCGGCGGGACGATCGCCGTCGAGGCCGACGAGCTGAAGCTGTACACGGTGGAGCTGGACTTCGGCTCGCTGCGGCCCGAGACCGGTGCGCTGCCGATCGCGACGGCCCGGCGCGGCTACGCGGCGCGCCTGCGTGCCACGGGGGGCCGGGCACCGCTGACCTGGGCCGCCAGCGGGCTGCCGGCCGGGCTGGCGCTCGATGCCGCCAGCGGGCTGATCTCCGGACTCGTGTCGCCCGACGCGATCGGCCGCCACCCGATCGCGGTCGAGGTTCGCGATGCCGACGGCCAGACGGTGCGGCTGGTGCGCGAGCTCGAGGTGGAGCCGCTCGTGCTGCAGGGGCAAATCGTGCTGAACACGGTGCAGACGATGAATGCCGACCGCTCGCTCGGCCTGCTGACGCGGCAGAGTCCGGGCACGGGACGGCGCGAGGCGCAGTCGCAGGTGACGTTGAGCGTGACGCTGACCGTGCCGCGGCCCGGCGAGGTCGCGCGCTTCGAGGTGCGGGGCCGGACCGTGAGCGGCAGCTTCCAGGAGTCCTGGACCGGGATCGCGCGCGGTGCGGTGGCGGTGGCGGGGCGCACCTGCACGGTCGAGTACGACGTGGCCGGCACGCGCTCGGTGCCCATCCTCGACAAGCCGCACTTCGGCGCCAACCCGGCGTTCGGGCGCGTCTCGGTCGGCAGCGACGGCGGCCTGGTGGTCGATCTCGAGCTGGACGGCCGCTACGTCACCGGCGAAGGCAACCAGCGCGTCGTCTACACGCCGCGGCCTCCCCTGCAGTTCAACGGCAGCGGCTGCGAGAGCGCGGTCGGCACCGCGAGGATCGAGAACACCTTCATCGAGGACGGCACGCCCTACCTCAACACGCAGGCGCTGTCCGCGGCGCTCGCGGACGGCAGCACGAGCGGCTCGCGCGAGTTCGTGTTCGCGTCCTCGGCGGCCGATCTGCGCAACTACGGCGTGCGCGAGGAGATCCGTACCGCGGTGACCTGGTCGCTGGTGCCGCGCTGAGACGGCAACCCGGCGACGCGAAGCGGCCGCCGCGCCTGCCGCGCGACGGCCGCGCCGCGGGGCCGGTGCCGAGGGCACTGCTACGATCCCCGGCATGTCCAACCGGCTGACCCAGATCGCCACCCGCACCGGCGACGACGGCACCACCGGCCTCGGCGACGGCAGCCGGGTGCCGAAGGACCACCTGCGCGTGATGGCGATGGGCGACGTCGACGAGCTGAACTCCTCGCTCGGCGTGCTGCTGGCCGAGCCGCTGCCGGGCGACGTGCGCGAGCTGCTGGTGACAATCCAGCACGAGCTGTTCAACCTCGGCGGCGAACTGTCGATCCCCGGCTTCGAGCTGCTGAAGAGCGAGGCCGTGCTGCGGCTGGACGAGGCGCTCGCGCACTACAACGCGACGCTGCCGCGGCTGGCGGAGTTCATCCTGCCGGCGGGCACGCGCAGCGCGGCGCTGGCGCATGTCAGCCGCACGATCGCGCGCCGCGCCGAGCGCTCGCTGGTGCACCTGGCGCTGGCTGAGCCGGTCAACGACGCGCCGCGCCAGTACCTGAACCGGCTGTCGGACCTGCTGTTCGTGCTGGCGCGCGTGCTCAACCGCGCCAACCTCGACGGCCTGGGCGGCGACGACGTGTACTGGAAGAGCGAGCGGCTCGCGCGGCGGGGTGGCTGATACCAAGTCGCGTTCAATAGTTTAGATATTATAGCGATCCACGGACTTCAAGGAGCCGTGGATGAAGAGTCTGATCGTGGGCGACAAGCCCACCGTGCAGCGGCTGGCCGAGAGGCTCAAGTCGGCCTCGAGCCACTCGGAGTACCAGCGCATCCAGTGCGTGCTGATACGAGCCACGCTGGGCAGCTCGGCAGCGCAGATCGCGCAACTGCTTGGTTGGTCGACGGCGACCGTGCATGTGATGCACTCGCGCTGGGCGAAGGAGGGCGAGGCGATCTTCGATGTGCGCGGTCGCGGGGGCCGGCGTCACCAGTACCTCACTGACGAACAGGAGAAGGCGTTGCTGGCGCCGTTCGTCGAGCGCGCCGAGGCCGGCGGCATGCTGACGGTGGCCGACATCCAGCAGGCTTACCGGGAACAAACCGGCAAGGCCGTAGCGCCCTCGACGGTGTATCGGCTGCTGGCACGCCACGGCTGGCGCAAGGTGGTGCCGCGTCCCAGGCATCTGAAGACGGATGTCGCGGCCCAGTCCGCCTTTAAAAAAACTTCGCCGCGCGGTACGCCAAGAGGTCTCGCGCCAGGCTGAGCAGGGGCGCCGGGTGCGGCTGATGTTCCAGGACGAAGGGCGCTTCGGACTGCTGGGCACGCCGCGGCGCTGCTGGGCGCCCACGGGCGTGCGCCCGGTCGTCGGCGCGCGGCTGGAGCGCAAGTACCTCTATGCCTTCAGCGCCGTCAGCCCGCACGACGGCGTGCTGGACAGCCTGGTGCTGCCGTGGGTCAACGCCCAGACGATGTCGATGTTCCTGGCCGAGGTCGCCCAGCGCCACGCCGACGAGTTCGTCTTCATGGTCATGGACCAGGCCGGCTGGCACCTCGCCGGGGAGCTCGAGGTGCCGACCAACATGCGATTGATGTTCCTGCCGCCGTACAGCTCGGAGCTGAACCCAGCCGAACACCTATGGGAGGCGTTGCGCGAGGACTGCATCGCCAACCACGTCTTCGCCGACCTCGACGCGGTCGAGCGCGCGCTGACAGCGGGCCTCGTCGCGCTCGAAGCAGAGCCAGTTCGGACCCAGTCGATGACCGGGTTCGCCTGGATAACTTCTATATCTTTGAACGCGAGGTAGTATGAGCCG
>JBBION010000291.1:0-4168 GCA_037443345.1 Rubrivivax sp.
AGCGGCCATCAGCGCGAGGTCGAGGCGGTCGGCGCGCAGCTCGCCGCCCGTCACCGGCTGCGCGACGCCACGCACGTCGTCGCGCTGCTGCAGCACCAGGCGCAGGTCGCTCGCCGGCCAGGCGCCGCCGTCGCCGTCGGTGAACGCGAAGTCGCGCGCCGCGAGCGTCCAGCTGCGCGCGTCGCGCTGCGCCGACAGCCGCCCGCGCACCTGCTGCAGCTGCAGCGGCAGCAGTGCCGGCGCGAGGCGCAGCGACACCGACTCGAGCGCGACGTCGGCGGTCGCGCCGACGAGACGACCGCGCTCGAGCTGTCCCCACGCGCGCAGCGCGCCGCGGCCTTCGCTCCACTCGAACGGCAGGTCGACGTAGCGGTGCAGCTCGCCACCGTCGATGCGCGGCGCATCGGCAAACACCTCGCCGCCGAAGCGCCGCCAGTCGTCGCCCGCCGCGAGCAGCGGCGCGGCCAGCCTGGCGCGCAGCGAGAAGCGGTCGCCCCATTCGGGCGGCGGCGTCGCGTCGACGCGCAGCTCGTGGCGCCGGCCGAGGTTGCGCACGACGACGTCGACCGCGTCGAGCTCCAGCGGCGGCGCCAGGCGCTGCTCGTCGACCCAGCGCAGCCGCCCCGAGCGCACGACGAGCTCGCGCTGGTGCAGCAGCCACTCGAGTGCCTTGCCGTCGACGGCGGTCGAGGCCTCGGCGTCGAGCTCGAAGCCGGCGACGTGGACGCGCCCGAGCGCGTCGCGCCGCAGCTCGAGCTGCGCGCCGTCGATCAGCAGCTGCTGGAACTGCAGCTCGAACGCCAGCAGCGAGCGCACCGCCGGCGCCGCGGCCACGCGCGGCAGCCGCAGCACCTCGCGCTGGGCACGGTCGAGCAGCACGACGTCGGTCAGCTCGACGGTGGGCACCCAGCCGCCGGACTGCACGCGGAGGTCGCCGATGCGCACCACGGCGCCAATCGCGCGGCCGGCCTGCTGCTCGATCTGCGGCAGCCACGCGCGCGCATTGGGCAAAATCCCCCAGTACAACGTGACCCATGCGATGAGCAATAAGCTCCACGCGCCAAACACGACCCCGAACGCGAGGCGCGCGACGACACGTCCCCACGTGGCGCGCGGCGGCGGCGGCAGGTCGGAATCGAGATCGAGACGGGAGGCAGGCAACGGCATGTCGACTCGCCAGCCGCGCGGCAGTTCGCTCGGCCCCACGCGGCGCGCACGCGCGCGCACCCCGGTGCCCGCCTGGCGGCGGGCAATCTAGCACACCAACCGCTCCGCGATGACACCGCCCCCGTTGCCCGCCACGCCGTCGCTGCCGGCGGCCCTGGCGCCGGCAGCGCACAGCCGCTTCGTGCAGCGCGTGCGCCGCCGCTACGCCGCCGAACTGCCGCTGCTGGCCGCCGGCGTGCCCGACGCGGCGGCCATCGGCGCGCTGATCGACACGCTGCACGCGCACGGACGCGACCTGGCCGCGGCGATGCGCGTCGCGCGCCAGCTGGTGCTCGAGCGGCTGGCCGTGCTCGACGTCGAGCAGGGCGCCACGCTCGACGACGTGACCGGCGCGATGACGGCGCTGGCCGAAGTCACGCTCGAGCGCGCGCTGGCGAAGGCGCACGCCGACGAGCAGGCACGCCACGGCGCACCGCGCACCGAGGCCGGCGAGCCGATCGAGCTGTGGATCGTCGGCATGGGCAAGCTCGGCGCGCGCGAGCTCAACGTGTCGTCCGACATCGACCTCGTCTACGTCTACGAGGACGACGGCCACACCGACGGCGCGGTGCCGGTCAGCGCGCACGAGTACTTCTCGAAGGTGGCCAAGCGGCTGTACGCGCTGATCGGCGACACGACCGACGACGGCTTCGTGTTCCGCGTCGACCTCGCGCTGCGCCCGAACGGCATGTCGGGGCCGCCGGTGGTCAGCCTCGCGATGCTCGAGGAGTACTTCCTCGTGCAGGGCCGCGAGTGGGAGCGCTTCGCGTGGCTCAAGAGCCGCGTCGTCGCGCCGCGCGCGGCGGTGGCCGGCGGGCGCGCGCGCCAGCTGCGCTCGCTCGTCGCACCCTTCGTCTACCGGCGCTACCTCGACTACGGCGTGTTCGAGGGGCTGCGCCAGCTGCACGCCAAGATCCGCGACGAGGCGCAGCGCCGTGCCGCCGGCCGCCCCGAGCGCGCCAACGACGTCAAGCTCTCGCGCGGCGGCATCCGCGAGATCGAGTTCGTCGTGCAGCTGATGCTCGTCGTGCGCGGCGGCCAGTTCCCCGAGATCCGCACGCGCTCGACGCTGCGCGGCCTCGAGCGCCTCGTCGCGCGCGGGCTGATGACCGCCGACAGCGCGGCGCGGCTGGCCGAGGCCTACGTCTTCCTGCGCCGGCTCGAGCACCGCATCCAGTACCTCGACGACCAGCAGACGCACCTGCTGCCCGGCGCCGACGGCGACCTCGGCTGGATCGCCCGCTCGATGGGGCTGTCGTGCAACGCCGACGCCTGCGAGCTGCTCGACCGGCTGTGCGCGACGCGCGAGTTCGTCGCCACCGAGTTCGACGCGCTGCTGCACGACGGGCGCGCCCCCGCCGCCGGCGCGCGCGGCGGCTGCCGCAACTGCGGCCCCGCGGCGCTGGCGATCGACAGCGACGCCCTGCCCGACAAGCTGCCCGCCGCGATGGCCGAGCGCGTGCGCGTGCTGTCGCGCCAGCCACGCGTGCAGGCGCTGCGCGACGACAGCAAGCTGCGCCTGGGCAAGCTGGTGCAGCGCGTGGCCAAGGCGGTCGATGCCGGCGACGCGACCGACGACGCCGCGCTGCGCTTCGTCGACTGGGTCGAGCCGCTGCTGCGCCGCGAGAGCTACCTCGCACTGCTGCTCGAGCGCCCCGAGGTGCTCGGCCGCCTGCTGCGCCTGCTCGGGCTGGCGCGCTGGCCGATGCGCTACCTGCTGCGCCACCCGGGCGTGATCGACGAGCTCGCCGACGCGCGCCTGCTCGGCGGGCGCTTCGACGCCGCCAGCTACCGGCGGGAGCTCGAGGAGCGCCACGCGGCGTGGGAGCGCTCGGGCGAGGCTTCGGAGGAGGCGCTGCTGGACACCCTGCGCCGTGCGCACCACGCCGAGGTGTTCCGCACGCTGGTGCGCGACGTCGAGGGCCACGTCACGGTCGAGCAGGTGGCCGACGACCTGTCGGCGCTGGCCGACGCGACCGTCGCGTGCACGATCGACTGGGCGTGGCCGCGGCTGAAGCAACGCCACCGCGGCGACCCGCGGCTGGCCGTGATCGCCTACGGCAAGCTCGGCGGCAAGGAGCTCGGCTACGGCAGCGACCTCGACGTCGTGTTCCTCTACGACGACGACGACGAGCGCGCCGCCGAGGTCTACGGCGCCTTCGTGCGCAAACTGATCCCCTGGCTGACGCTGCGCACCGCCGCCGGCGAGCTGTTCGAGATCGACACCGCGCTGCGACCCAACGGCAACTCGGGACTGCTCGTGACGTCGATGAAGTCGTTCGAGGCGTACCAGGAGGGCCGCGGCAGCAACACGGCGTGGACCTGGGAGCACCAGGCGCTGACGCGCGCGCGCTGGTGCGCCGGCGCGCCCGACCTCGCGGCGCGCTTCGAGGCCGTGCGCCGCCACGTGCTCGCGGCCGAGCGCGACCCGGCGGCGCTGCGCGGCGAGATCCACGCGATGCGCGACAAGGTGCGCGCTGCGCACCCCGTCAAGGCCGGGCTGTTCGACGTCAAGCACAGCGACGGCGGCATGATCGACGCCGAGTTCGCGGTGCAGTACCTCGTGCTCGCGCAGTCGGCGGGCCACGCGCAGCTGCTCGACAACGTCGGCAACATCGCGCTGCTGCAGCGTGCCGAGGCCGCCGGCCTGCTGCCCGCCGGCGTCGGCCAGGCCGCCGCCGACGCTTATCGCGAACTGCGCCGCGCGCAACACCGTGCGCGGCTCGACGAGCAACCGACCCAGGTCGACCCGGCGCGGCTGAGCCGCGAGCGCGACGCGATCCTCGCGCTGTGGCACGCGGTGTTCGGCTGAGCGGCCGCCGCGCCGGCGCCTGGGCTGCGCTCGGCGCCGTGCTGGCCGTCGGTGCGTTGGTCGGCGCGCTGGCACCGACGTCGGCGCTCGACTGGCAGCCGGCGCGTGCCTGGCGCGAGCCGTGGC
The DNA here is from genome assembly GCA_037443345.1 of Rubrivivax sp. GTDB lineage: Bacteria > Pseudomonadota > Gammaproteobacteria > Burkholderiales > Burkholderiaceae_C > Calidifontimicrobium. The sequence continues at coordinate 4,145 of JBBION010000291.1, forward strand.
GCTGGTGGAGCGCCGCCTTCGTGC
>JBBION010000292.1:0-4149 GCA_037443345.1 Rubrivivax sp.
GCCAGCGACGCGACCTGCCGCCGCAGTGCGGGCCACGCCAGCTCGCCGAGCGCGCCGCGCGCGAGCATCGCCTCGTCGGCGTGCACGATGGCCGGATGGCCGGCGGCGTGCGCGGCGTCGGCGTGGCGCAAGACCTGCTGCGCGTAGTTGACCTGCACGCCGGGGAACCAGCGCGCGCCGGGCATCGCCGCGTCGGCGAGCACGGTGGCCACCGGCGTCGGCGAGCGCAGGTCGAAGAAGTCCCAGATCGAGCGCCAAAACGCGTCGAGGTCGGTCGTCGACCAGCGCCACAGCCGGTCGTAGCCGGCCTCGTCGTCGACCGTGAAGTCGAGCCCGCGCTGCGCGCGCAGCCAGCGCAGGTAGCCCCGGATGCGCGGCTCGGGGCTCATCGCAGGCTCGCGGGAACGGACGCCGCGGCGCGCGCGGGCAGCAGGCGGATGTCGCCGTACCACGCAAGCGCGTCCGACTTGGTGTTGTCGCTGTCGGTGAGCACGCCCACGCCGACCAGCCGCCCCGGCTCGGCGCCGAACGCGCGCCGGTAGTCGGCGACGTAGTCGCGCTCGAAGCGCTGCCACCGGCCGACCGTATCGGCGCCGCGGGCGACGACGACGGTCTTGACCTGCGACGTCACCGCGTGCGGCACGACGCTGCCCTCCGCCAGCCGGTTGTCCCACGCGTAGACCAGCGTCGCGAACGGCATCGCCTGGCCGGTCAGCAGCGCGGCCTTGTCCATCAGCAGGCGCTCGCGAGCCGGCAGTGTCGCCATGTCGCCGTCGAAGAACAGCAGCACGCGCGCCGGCGAGTCGTCGCGGTGGCGGTCGGCGACGTTGGCCGTCGGCAGCGGCTGCGCGAGCCGCCAGTCCCACGCGACGACGGGGCGCTGCAGCGGATCGACGTCGAGCCGCTGCTTCAGCCCCGACGCCGCCCGCGCCGCCATCGCCTGCAGCACGACGCGCTGCGACGCCGCGTCGACGACGAGCTCGTACTGCGTCGGCGTCTTGGCCGGGGTGATGATCCACGGCCTCCACGCGGAGGCGGCCTCGCCGCCCAGGCGCTTGGCCGAGAACGGCACGATGTCGGGCAGCGGCCGTGCGGTGTCGACCGACGCGCAGCCGGCGAGGACCACGAGGGTGGCGGCAGGGGCGACGTGGCGCAGGCGGCGGGCAGGCATGGCGCGCGAGCTTAGCCGCCGTTCGTGACGCCCGCCTCGGGGCGCACCCGCGGTGGCGGCCTTGGCGGTTTCAGCGGCCGCGGCGCCGCGCGCGCTCGGCCGGGTCGACGTCGACGTACTTCCAGAAGTCGCGCACGAACAGGTGGCGGTGGTAGCCCAGCACCCACGGGTGCGCGAGGTCGGTGCCGATGCGGTGCACGTGGATCTTGTACGGCATGTAGGCCACGAGCAGCTTCTTGGCCTCGGCCATCAGCGCGAGCCGCTCGGGCCCGTCGGGCAAGCTGCGCTGGCGCTCGTACAGCGCGTTGAACGCCGGCAGGTCGAAGCGCGCGTGGTTGGCCTGGCCGCGGTTCGGCCCGTAGCCCAGCGCGAGGAAGGTGTCGCCGTCGGGCGCGCCGGCGCTCCAGCCAACGCCCCACATCATCAGCTGGCCGGCACGGCTGGCCTTGAGCTGCTCGGGCCACTTGGCGACCTTGAACTCGATGCGCACGCCGATCGCCTGCATGTGCTTGCGCCACAGCTCGGCCAGCGCGCGCGCGGTCTGGTCGGGGCTGGTGGCGTACTCGAGCACGAGCGCTCGGCCGTCGGGCTGGTCGCGCCAGCCGTCGCCGTCGCGGTCGACCCAGCCGTACAGGTCGAGCAGCGCCTTGGCGCGCGCGACGCTGTGCTCGCCCATCTCGGAGCGGAAGTCGGGGTCGTAGCCCCAGGTCTGCGGCGCGATGACCGACTGCGCGGGGATCGCCTGCCCGCGGCGCACGAGGCGGATCTCGCGCTCGACGTCGACCGCCAGCGCGATCGCGCGGCGCAGCGCGACCTGGTGCGGCGCGTAGCCGCCCACCAGCGGGTGCTCCATCGCGAAGTAGGTCAGCGCGACGTCGGCGCGCGGGTAGCGCAGCATCGTGATGCCGCGCTGCGCGAGGTTCGGCGCGAGCTCGTTGTTCGGCAGCGCGACGTCGGCGAACTCGGGTGGCACGAGTTCCTGGATGTCCTGCTCGCCGCCGAGGAACGACAGCCAGCGCGGCTGCGCTTCCTCGATGACGGCGATCTCGACGCGGTCGACCATCGGCAGCCGCCGGCCCTTGAACGCCTGCGCGATCGCCACCAGCCGCGCGTCGTCGGTCGGCGGGTGCTCGTCGTAGCGCACCTCGCGGAAGCTCGGGTTGCGCTCGAGCACGATCAGCGACGAGCGGCGCCACTGCGCGAGCCGGAACGGCCCGGTGCCCACCGGGTGCTCGCCGACGCGGTCGCCGTGGCGCTCGACGACCTCGCGCGCCAGCGCGCCGGTGAACGAGCCGTCGGTGAAGTGGTACAGGAAGCGCGGCTTCGGCTCGGCCAGGCGGATCTGGAACGTGTAGCGGTCGAGCGCGCGCAGTCCCTCGACCTCGCGGTCGTAGTCGAACGGCTGCTTCCTGTCGAGCGCCTCGCGGCGCAGCTCCGACAGGCCGAGGATCTTGTCGTTCTCGAGCAGGTAGAGGTTGCCGCTCTTCCAGCGCGGGTCGTAGTGGCGCTTGAGCGAGTAGACGTAGTCGTGCGCGGTCAGCTCGCGCGGCTTGCCGCCGAAGGCCGGGTCGTCGGCAAAGAAGATGCCGGGCTTGACGCGGAACGTGAAGGTGCGGAAGTCATCGGCGACCTCGGGCATCGCGGCCAGCGTGTTCGGCCGCAGGCGCGCCGGGCTGGCGAGGAATTCGAACTCGAGCGGCGCGTCGAAGATGCCGGCGGCGATCGTGCGCGAGTACAGGTCGGTGATCTGCGCCGGGTCGAAGCTCGTCTCGGCCACCGGGAACGCGTAGCGCAGCACCTTGGGCGCCGCCGCGCCCGGCTGCGCGAGTGCGCACGCGACGGCCAGCGCCGACGCCGCCGCCACGATCCACCGCCTCACCGCACGCGCCGTCACTGCCCGTCCTGCCGTCCGCACTGCCGTCTGCACTGCGCGTGCAGTCTAGCGGCCTACACTCGCGCGTCGTTCCCACCCGCCGCGACCCGCGACGCCGATGGCCGCCTACCTGATCCGCCGCCTGTGGCAGACGGTGCCGACGCTGGCCGGCGTCGTCGTGCTGGTGTTCGCGCTGTTCAAGGTCTTCGGCGGCGACCCGGCCGAGATCCTCGGCGGCCTGAACGCGAGCGAGGAGCAGGTCGCGGCGATCCGCACGCAGCTCGGGCTGGACCGGCCGTGGTGGGTGCAGCTGGGCCTGTTCCTGAAGCAGGTGGCGACGTTCGACTGGGGCACGAGCTGGGCCACCAACGAGCCGGTCGCGCAGCTGTTCGCCACGCGGCTGCCGGCGACGCTGACCGTGATGCTGCCGATCCTCGTGCTCGACACGCTGCTGGCGATCCCGATCGCGCTGGGCGTCGCGGTCGTGCGCGGCTCGCTGACCGACCGTGCGGTGATGGTCGCGACGACGGTGGCGCTGTCGATCAGCTTCCTCGTCTACGTCATCGTCGGCCAGTACCTGTTCGGCTTCCGCCTCGGCTGGTTTCCGGTGCAGGGCTGGAGCGACAGCCTGTGGACCAACCTGACGGTCTACGCGCCTCTGCCGGTGCTGCTCGCGGTCGCCGTCGGCCTGGCGCCGCAGACGCGGCTGTACCGCAGCTTCTTCCTCGACGAGATCGGGCAGGACTACGTGCGCACCGCGCGCGCCAAGGGGCTGGCCGAGCGCACCGTGCTGCTCAAGCACGTGCTGCGCAACGCGATGATCCCGATCCTGACCAACGTCGCGCTCGCGCTGCCGGGCATCTTCGTCGGCTCGTTCCTGATCGAGGTCTTCTTCTCGATCCCCGGCCTCGGGCGCGAGGTGCTGCTGGCGGTCAACCGCAGCGACTACCCGGTGATCCAGGCCGTGACGGTCTACGTGGCGGCGCTGACGATGGCGATCAACCTGCTGGCCGACCTCCTGTACAAGCTCGCGGACCCGCGGGTCGTCCTGAAGTGAGTGCCGTCGTCGAGCCGTACCGCGCCGCGGGCGACGCCGAGCGCTCCG
>JBBION010000293.1:0-4139 GCA_037443345.1 Rubrivivax sp.
GTGAGCCAGCGCAGCGGCGGCCTCGTGCCCTCGGCGGCCGAGCTCGCCGCCGCGCAGGCGGCGGCCGCGCGCGCCGAGGCCAACGTCGCCAACGCGCAGGCCGGCGTCGAACAGGCGCGCGCGACGCTCAGCAGCAACGAGACCAACCTGCGCAAGGCCTCGATCCGCTCGCCGATCGACGGCGTCGTGCTCTCGCGCGCCGTCGAGCCGGGCAACGCGGTGGCCGCGTCGCTGCAGGCGGTCACGCTGTTCACGCTGGCCGAGGACCTGAAGCAGATGAAGCTGCAGGTCAACGTCGACGAGGCCGACGTCGGCCAGGTGCGCGCGGGGCAGGCCGCCGCGTTCACCGTCAGCTCGTACCCGAACCGGCGCTACCCGGCCAAGGTGCTGCGCGTGGGCTACGGCCCGACGACGAAGGACAACGTCGTCACCTACCTGACCGACCTCAGCGTCGACAACGACGACCTCTCGCTGCGCCCGGGCATGACGGCCACCGCGACGATCACGACGATCGAGCGCGCGGACGCTCTGCTGGTGCCCAACGCGGCGCTGCGCTACTCGCCACAGGCGGCCGCTGCCGCGCCGCGCAGCGGCGGCAGCAGCATCGTCTCGAGCATGATGCCGCGCCCGCCCAGCAGCGGGCAGCCGCGCCGCGCCGGCACGAACATCGCGCAGGTGCGCCAGGTGTGGGTGCTCGACGGCGGCCAGCCGCGCGCGGTGCCCGTGACGCCGGGCGTCAGCGACGGCCGCCAGACCGAGGTCACGAGCGGCGAGCTGCAGCCCGGCATGGCGGTGATCGTCGGCCAGACCACGGGCGCGGCGCGATGAGCACCGCCACGGTGGCCGAGCCGTCCGCGACGCCGCTGATCCGGCTGCGCGGCGTGACCAAGGTCTACGGCAGCGGCTCGGCCGAGGTGCAGGCGCTGCGCGGCGTCGACCTCGACATCGACGAAGGCGAGTTCGTCGCCATCATGGGCCCCAGCGGCTCGGGCAAGTCGACCGCGATGAACATCCTCGGCTGCCTCGACACGCCCACCGCCGGCGCCTACCTGTTCCGCGGCGTGCCGGTGCAGCGCATGGACCGCGACCAGCGCGCGCTGCTGCGCCGCCGGCACCTGGGCTTCGTGTTCCAGGGCTTCAACCTGCTGCCGCGCACGACGGCGCAGGAGAACGTCGAGCTGCCGCTGCTGTACCGCGGCGAGCCGAGCGCCGCGCGCCACCGCGCCGCGCGCGAGGCGCTGGCCGCCGTCGGCCTCGAAGGCCGCGAGCACCACACGCCGGCCGAGTTGTCGGGCGGGCAGCAGCAGCGCGTCGCGATCGCGCGCGCACTGGTGACCCACCCCACCGTGCTGCTCGCCGACGAGCCCACCGGCAACCTCGACACGCAGCGCGGGCGCGAGATCATGGAACTGCTCGCGGCGCTCAACCGCGAGCGCGGCATCACGGTGCTGATGGTGACCCACGAGCCCGACATGGCCGCCTACGCGCGGCGCGTCGTGCGCTTCGTCGACGGCCTGATCGCGAGCGACCACGTGTCGACCCGGGTGACGGCGGAGACCGTCTGATGTGGTGGAACACGTTCGGGCTGGCGCTGCGCGAGATCCGGCGCAACCTGCTGCGCTCGTTCCTGACGATCCTGGGCATCGTGATCGGCGTGGCGGCGGTGATCACGATGGTCACCGTCGGCCGCGGCGCGACGCAGGCCGTGCAGGACCAGATCACGAGCCTGGGCACCAACCTGCTGCAGGTGCGCCCGGGCCAGCGGCTGGGCCCCGGGCGCGACGCGGCCGGCTCGCCGCCGTTTCGCGTCGCCGACGCCGAGGCGATCGCCGCGCAGGTCGCCGGCGTGCGCACCGTCGCACCGCAGGTGTCGAGCGGCGCGATGGTGGTCTACGGCGCGCGCAACTGGTCGACCGTCGTGCACGGCACGACCAACGCCTACTTCGAGACCAACAACTGGACGCTCGCCGACGGGCGCACCTTCGAGGAGGCCGAGCTGCGCGCCGGCAGCGCCGTGTGCGTGATCGGCGCCACCGTGCGCCGCGAGCTGTTCGGCGCCGAGGAGCCGGTGGGCTCGCGCCTGCGCGTGCGCAACGTCAGCTGCGAGGTGATCGGCCTGCTGCAGGGCAAGGGCCAGGCGGCGATGGGCATGGACCAGGACGACGTCGTCGTGATGCCCGTCAACACGGTGCAGCGGCGGCTGACGGGCAACCTCAACGTCGGCACGCTGCTGGTGTCGATGGACGACGGCGCCGACGCCGAGCGCGTCAAGGCCGACCTGACGCGGCTGCTGCGCGAGCGGCGCAAGCTCGCCGACAGCGACGAGAACAACTTCAACGTGCTCGACACGCAGCAGCTCGCGCAGACGCTGTCGAGCACGACGCAGGTCATGACGATGCTGCTCGGCGCCGTGGCCGCGGTGAGCCTGCTGGTGGGCGGCATCGGCATCATGAACATCATGCTCGTCAGCGTGACGGAGCGCACGCGCGAGATCGGCATCCGGCTGGCCATCGGCGCCCTCGGCCAGGAGGTGCTGCTGCAGTTCCTGATCGAGGCCGTCGTGCTCGCCGCGCTCGGCGGGCTGATCGGCATCGTGATCGCCACGGCGGCGTCGGTCGCGCTGACCGGCGTGATGGGCGTGCCCTACGTGTTCGACCCGGCGATCAACGTGCTGTCGTTCGCGTTCGCGGCCGCCATCGGCGTCGTCTTCGGCTACTTCCCGGCGCGCCGCGCGGCGCAGCTCGACCCGATCGAGGCGCTGCGGCACGAGTGAGTGCCGTGCGCAACATTGCATTTTGATCGCCCGCCGCTCAAAATGCGATGATGCTTCCCCGCCATGCCGAGCACACCGTGCGCGAGCGGCTGCGACGCCACCCGGCGGTGGTGTTGGTCGGCCCGCGGCAGGTGGGCAAGACGACGCTGGCGCGCGCCGTCGCCGCACAGCACCCCGGCGCGGTCTTCTTCGACCTCGAGCGCGAGTCCGACCGCGCCGCGCTGCGCCAGCCCGAGCTGCTGCTGCCCACCGTGCGCGACCGCCTCGTCGTGCTCGACGAGGTGCAGCTGGCGCCGCAGCTGTTCGCCGCGCTGCGCCCCGAGATCGACGACGACCGGCGCCCGGGGCGCTTCCTGCTGCTGGGGTCGGCCTCGGGCGAGCTCTTGCGGCAAAGCGCCGAGTCGCTGGCCGGCCGTGTGGCCACCGTCGAGCTCACGCCCTTCCTGGCGTCGGAACTGCAACCCGACCTCGCGGCATTGCAGACGCTGTGGCTGCGCGGCGGCTACCCCCTGAGCTGTCTGGCCGCCGACGACACGACCTCGTACGAGTGGCGCACCGAGTTCCTGCGCACGTTCCTGCAGCGCGACCTGCCGGCGTTCGGCGTGCGCGTGCCCGCCGAGACGCTGCGCCGCTTCTGGACCATGCTCGGGCACCTGCAGGGGCAGCTCTTCAACGCCTCGCAGCTGGGCGTGGCCCTGGGCGGCGCGGCGCACACCACGGTCGGCCGCTACCTCGACACGCTGGTCGATGCGCTGATGGTGCGCCGCCTGCCGCCCGTGCTGCCGAACGTGGGCAAGCGCCTGGTCAAGTCGCCCAAGGTCTACGTGCGCGACAGCGGCCTGCTGCACGCGCTGCTGGGGATCGCCGACGTTCCCGCCTTGCAGGGCCATCCGGTGGCCGGCGCGTCGTGGGAGGGCTTCGTCGTCGAGCAGGTGGCCGCGGCGCTGCCGGCGGACGCCACGCTCGGCTTCTACCGCACCGCCGCCGGTGCCGAGATCGACCTGGTCGTCGAGCACCGCGGCCGGCGCGTGGGGGTGGAGGTGAAGTTCTCGGCGGCGCCCCGGCCCGCGCGCGGCTTCTGGCAGGCGATGGACGACCTGCAGCTGCAGCGGGCCTTCGTCGTCGCCCCCGTGACGCGGCGCTACCTGCTCGAACCGCGGGTCGACGTGGTGGGCGTGACGGACCTGGTCGCGATGCTGAACGCCACCTGACACGGCCCGCCGACTGACGTTTTTCGTCGCTGCCCGGCGCAGCCGGTCGCCACCGGGTGACGCATTTGGTCAGTCGCAGGCCATCGAGCCGCGCTGCCACGTGAGCTGCGTCACGAACACGGCGGCACGCCGGGCTGGCACGGCCTTCGCATTGG
>JBBION010000294.1:0-4107 GCA_037443345.1 Rubrivivax sp.
GAGGGTCTTGGCTTGACGAACGACCACATGGTGTCGGGGAAAACGGGGCACTAACGCCGGCGGTCAGCCGACCCGATCGAGCGCACGCCGCGGATCCGGCTTCGCCGGGCCGCTGGCGTGGCCCCCTCGAGGGGGAGGCGGCCGCAGGCCGCTTCGGGGGTGGTCCCGTTCACGCGGCCTTCTTCAACTGCTGTTCGTAGCCCTTGAGCACTTCCTCGCGCAGCACGGCCCAGATCGCGGCGTGCAGCTCGAGGAAACGGGGCGTGACCTTGACCTCGGCCACGTCGCGCGGGCGGGGGATGTCGATCGCGAACTCGCCGATCGGCCGTGACGCCGGCCCGGCCGACATCACGATGACGCGGTCGCTCATCGCGATCGCCTCGTCGAGGTCGTGGGTGATGAACAAGACGGCCTTCCGACCGCTCAAGCCCCCGGCCGCGGCACGCCCGCCCCCCGAGGGGGCCGGCGCCGGGCTTGGGGCGGCCCGGCGCTCGGCGCCGTCGCCCGCCCACAGCGCCAGCACCTCGTTTTCCATCAGCTGGCGCGTCTGGATGTCGAGCGCCGAGAACGGCTCGTCCATCAGGATGATGTCGGGGTCCAGCGCCAGCGTCTGCGCCAGGCTCGTGCGCTTGCGCATGCCGCCCGAGAGCTGGTGCGGGTAACGGTCGCCGAAGCCGCCCAGGCCCACGCGGCGCAGCCACTGCTCGGCGGTGGCCTTCGCGTCGGCCACGTCGCGGAACTCGAGCCCGGCCATCACGTTGCCCAGCGCGGTGCGCCACGGCATCAGGCTGTCGGCCTGGAACATGTAGCCGGCGCGCGTGTTGATGCCGTCGGGAAACGCCGCGCGGTCGTCCAGGCGCTGGCCGAACACCTTGGTCGTGCCGGTGCTGGGCGCGAGCAGCCCGGCGGCCACGTTGAGCAGCGTGCTCTTGCCGCAGCCGGTGGGGCCCACGACGCTGACGAACTCGCCCGCACCCACCGTCAGGTCGACGTCGGCCACCGCCGTGTAGCGCTGGCCGGGGTCGTCCTTGCTGACGAAGGTGCACGACACGCCGGCGAGCTCGAGCGCCGGCGGCGAGATCAGCACCGTCATCGCAGGCCCCCGTCGCGCCGGGCGGGGCGGTGGCGGCGACTCATCCCTTCGGGTACTTCGCGTTGGCCTTGCGGGCGAACTCGTTCGTGTAGACCGCGCTCAGGTCGAGCTTGGCCTTGCCGATCGCGTCGTCGACGCTGGCCAGCGCGCGCAGCGCCGTCTCGGCGCCCTTCTCCGGGAACAGGCCGTCGGGCGACAGCGCCTTCTTCGCGGCGAGGAAGGCGTCGATGTAGACGGCACGGTCGCCGAGCAGGAATGCCTCGGGCACGACCTTGATGATGTCGCCGGGGCCGGCGGCCTGGATCCACTTGTCGGCGCGCACGATGGCGTTGGCCATCGCCTGCGCCGTGTTCGGGTTGCGGTCGAGGAAGGCCTGCGGCGCATACAGGCAGCCGGCGGGCATCGGGCCGCCGAAGACGCGCTCGGCCTCCTTCGGGTCACGCGTGTCGGAGACGACCTTCAGGTTGCCCCCGCGCTGCAGCAGCGTGATCACGGGGTCGAGGTTGCTGATGGCGTCGATCTGGCCGCTGGTCATCGCCGCCACCGCGCCCTGGCTGGCGCCGACGCCGATGATCGCCACGTCGCTCGGCTTCAGGCCCGCCTTGGCGAGCAGGAAGTTCACCATCACGTTGGTCGAGCTGCCCGGCGCGGTGACGCCGATCTTCTTGCCCTTGAGGTCGGCGATCGTCTTGAAGTCGGGCATCGTCTTCGGGTTGACGCCCAGCACGATCTGCGGCGCCAGCCCCTGCAGCGCGAAGGCGCGCATCGGCTGGCCCTTGAACTGCATGTTGACGGTGTGCTCGAACGCACCCGACACCACGTCGGCGCTGCCGCCCACCACCGCCTGCAGCGCGCGTGCGCCGCCGGCGAAGTCGACGATGCTCAGGTCCAGGCCCTCGGCCTTGAAGTAGCCCAGCTGCTCGGCCACCGTCAGCGGCAGGTAATAGAGCAGGTTCTTGCCGCCGACCGCGATCGTGGCCTTGGGCTTCTCGAGCGCCTGCGCGCGCAGCACGGCCGGGGCGGCGAGCAGCGCGGCGCCGCCGAGGATGAAGGGTCGTCGTTGCATGCGGGGTCTCCTTGGCTTGGGGTTGTCGTGGGCCCTCGCGGTCGCGGGGCGAGTGCGCACTGTACCCAAGCCCCTCGCGCGCCGGCCTCGGGGCCGTCTCTCGCCGCTATGCTGCGCGCGATGAGCACCTCCGAGCCCAAGGTCCTGATCGTCACCGGCGCCGGACGCGGCATCGGCGCCGCCACCGCGCGTCGTGCGGCACACGCGGGCTGGGACGTCGTCGTCAACGCGCGACGCGACGTGGCCGCCGCCGAGGCCGTGGCCGCCGAGGTGCGCGCCGCGGGCCGGCGCGCGCTCGTCGTGATGGCCGACGTGAGCACCGAAGCCGGCGTCGCGGCGCTGTTCGCCGCGAGCGACCGCGCGTTCGGCGCGCTGCACGGGCTCGTCAACAACGCCGGCGTCGTCGACGTCGCGCAGCGCGTCGAGCAGATGAGCGAGGCGCGCCTTTCGCGCATGTTCGCGGTCAACGTCGTCGGCCCCTTCCTGTGCGCGCGCGAGGCGGTGCGGCGCATGAGCACGCGCGCCGACGGCGCGGGCGGCGCGATCGTCAACGTCAGCAGCGCCGCGGCGCGGCTGGGCTCGCCGAACCAGTACGTGGACTACGCGGCGAGCAAGGCCGCGATCGACACCTTCACGAAGGGCCTGTCGCTCGAGGTGGCCACCGAGGGCATCCGCGTCAACGCGGTGCGCCCCGGCATCGTCGACACCGGGATCCACGCCAGCGGCGGCCAGCCCGAGCGCGCGCGCCAGCTGGCGCCCAGCGTGCCGATGCAGCGCGCCGGCAGCGCCGAGGAGGTCGCCGCCGCCATCGTCTGGCTGCTCGGCGACGACGCGAGCTACGTCACGGGCGCGATCGTCGACGTCACCGGCGGCCGTTGAGGCCGTGGTTGTCGGGGCCCAGTTCGTCGGGGCGCAGGTACTCGCGGTCCAGGTCCACCGTCGCGTGCCGGCCCAGGTGCGTGAAGCGCTCGCGCAGCCACTCGTCGGCGGCGGCGTGGCCCTGGCGGTGCAGCGCCAGCAGGTGCTGCCACGGCGACTCGAGCGGCTGCGGCGCGTCCAGGCCGTCGAGCCGCTCGCCGCCCTCGATGCGGTGCAGCCGCAGCGCGTCGGCCTTGCGGAACAGCGGCGAGCGGCACTGCGCGCCGACCACGCCCTCGTCGTGCATCAGCCGGCGCAGGATGGCCAGCGAGCGCAGCTCCTTGACCAGGCTGCCGTGGAACGTGATCTCGTTGACGCGGTCGAGGATCGCCGCCGGCCCCTCGGGCAGCGCCTTGCGCCGCTCGGGGTGCACCTGCACCAGCATCAGGTCCAGCGTCGGCGATTCGGCCAGCAGCGGCAGCAGCGGCGGGTTGCCCATGTAGCCGCCGTCCCAGTACGCCTCGCCGTCGACGACCACCGACGCGAACAGCGTCGGCAGGCAGGCCGAGGCGAGCACCGCGTCGGCCGACAGCTCCGGCCCGCGGAAGGTGCGCAACCGCCCCGTCTGCACGTGCGTCGCGCCGACGAAGAGCTGGATGTCGCGGCAGCGGCGCACGGCGTCGAAGTCCACCGTGTCGGCCAGCACGGCGCGCAGCGGGTTGCCGTCGTCGTGCGCCGCCGCGGGGCTGAACCAGCGGCTGGCCATCTCCCACGCCGCGGCCATCGGCGGCGGCGCGGCCGTGAGCATCGCCGCCGGGTTGGCGCCCATCCAGCTCTCGGCCCAGCGCCCGAGGTGCAGCGCGTCGGCCACGCGCGCCCAGAAGCGGCGCAGCGACTCGCGCGCCCCGCGCCGCCCGTCGGCCACCCAGCCGGCGGCCAGCGCCACCGCGTTCATCGCGCCGGCGCTGGTGCCGCTGACGGCGCCGAGGCGGATGCGCTCGTCGTCGAGCAGCCGGTCGAGCACGCCCCACGTGAACGCGCCGTGCGTGCCGCCGCCTTGCAGCGCGAGGTCGAGGGGGCGGGTGGTCAT
>JBBION010000295.1:0-4087 GCA_037443345.1 Rubrivivax sp.
CAGCCGCTGACCCTCGTCGGCCCCGACGGCCGCGGCCTGCGGCTGCGCGCCGGGCCCGCCGTGCCGGCGTTCGTCGCGGCGGTGCTGCGCCACCACGGCTGGTCGTGGCGCGAGCGGCTGGGTCTGCTGCGCCACGCCGCGGCCTGGGCGCGCGCCGGGTTCGACGCCGACGCGGCCTGGACCGTCGAGCGCCTGTGCGCCGGGCTGCCACGGCGCGTGCGCGACGAGCTGATCGCCCCGCTGTGCGTGGCCGCGCTGAACACGCCGACCCACGAGGCCAGCGCGCAGGTGTTCCTGCGCGTGCTGCGCGACGCGCTGTTCGCCGGCCCCGGCGCGGCCGACCTGCTGCTGCCCAGGGCGCCGCTGTCGGACTTGCTGCCGGCGCCGGCGCGCGCGTGGCTCGACGCCCACGGCGCACGGGTACGCCTGGGCCACCGCGTTCAGGTGCTGGCCGCCGGCGGGCACGGCTGGACGCTCGACGGCGAGGGCTTCGACGCCGTCGTGCTGGCCTGCACGACGCACGAGGCGGCGCGGCTGGCGCGCCCCGTCGCGCCGCGGTGGGCGGCGCAGGCGGCCGCGTTCGAGTACCAGCCGATCGTCACCGTCTACCTCGACAGCGCCGGCACGCGGCTGCCGCAGCCGATGACGGCGCTGCCCGACGGCCCCGACGCTCCGGCGCAGTACCTGTTCGACCACGGCGCGCTCGGCGCGCGGGCCGGGCGCTTCGCTGCCGTGGTCAGCGGCGCCAGGCCGTGGACGCAGCGCGGCCTCGACGCCACCGCGGAGGCGGTGCGCCGGCAACTGCTCGGCGCCTTCGCGCCCGGCACCTGGCGCTCGCCGCCCGTCGTGCGGCGCGTGTTCGCCGACAAGCGGGCCACCTTCGCGTGCACGCCCGGGCTGCAGCGGCCCGCCGCGACGCTGGCGCCGCGGCTGAGCGCTGCCGGCGACTACGTCGCCGGCCCCTACCCGGCCACGCTCGAAGGCGCCGTGCGCGCCGGCCACGCGGCGGTCGCGTCGTGGCGCTGAACTGGCCGCCGAGCGGGCCGCGACCGGTGTCCGACGGCGTCGGGGCACCGACGCGTTTGCGCGTCGCGCAGCGTGTTTTCGTGATGCAGGAATGCGTGCGGCAGCGCACAATGCCGCCATGCGAAAAAAGGACGGCCAGACGCCCTCGATCCAGGTGCTCGAGCGCACCTTCGCATTGCTCGACGTGCTGGCGGCACAGAACGAACCGGTCGCGCTGAAGGACATCAGCGAGCGCACCGGACTGCACCCGTCGACGGCGCACCGCATCCTCAACGATCTCGCCGCCGGGCGCTTCGTCGACCGGCCCGAGCCCGGCAGCTACCGGCTGGGCATGCGGCTGCTCGAACTCGGCAACCTGGTCAAGGCGCGACTCGACGTGCGCGAGGCCGCGGTGGGGCCGATGCGCGAGCTGCACCGCCTGACGAACCAGCCGGTGAACCTGTCGATGCGCCAGGGCGACGAGATCGTCTACATCGAGCGCGCCTACAGCGAGCGCTCCGGCATGCAGGTCGTGCGCGCCATCGGCGGGCGCGCGCCATTGCACCTGACCTCGGTCGGCAAGCTGTTCCTGGCCTACGACGAGCCGGCGCGCGTGCGCGCCTACGCGACGCGCACCGGGCTGGCGGGCCACACGCGCAACAGCATCACCGAGCTGCCGCGGCTCGAGCGCGAGCTGGCGCAGGTGCGTCAGAACAACATCGCGCGCGACGACGAGGAACTGGAGGTCGGCGTGCGCTGCATGGCTGCCGGCGTCTTCGACGACCAGAACCGCCTCGTCGCCGGCCTGTCGGTGTCGGCACCGGCCGACCGCCTCGACGAGGCGTGGCTCGACAAGGTCAAGGCCACGGCGGCACAGATCTCGTCCGAACTCGGCCACCGGGCGCGCTGAGCAGCGCGCGGCCGGCACCCCCCGTCAGAGCGGACGCGGGAGCGCGGCGACGCTCGGGTGGTCGTCGCCGCCGACCAGCCAGCGGCGCAGCCGCTCGGCGTCGGCGATGCGCGAGTAGCGACCGGCCGAGTCGAGCAGGACCAGGATCAGGTTGCGCCCCGCCAGCTCGGCCTGCATCACGACACAGCGGCCGGCCTCGGCGATGTAGCCGGTCTTTTGCAGCCCGATCGACCACTCGGGGTTGCGCACGAGGCCGTTCGAATTGCGGAACTGCATGGCACGCGGCCCGACGGCGACCCGCGCCTCGGGCGACGTCGACAGCTCGCGGATCAGCTCGTGCTGGTACGCCGCCTTGACAAGCAGCGCCAGGTCATGGGCGCTCGAGCGGTTGCGGCTCGACAGGCCCGTGGGCTCGACGTAGCGCGTGTCGTGCATGCCCAGCAGCGAGGCCTTCGCGTTCATCGCCTCGACGAAGGCCGCGAGGCCGCCGGGGTAGTGGCGGCCCAGTGCGTTGGCCGCGCGGTTCTCCGACGACATCAGCGCCAGGTGAAGCATCTCGCCGCGCGTCAGCCGGGTGCCCAGCCGCAGCCGCGAGCCGGTGCCCTTCTCGGTGTCGACGTCGTCCTGCGTGACCGTCAGCACCTCGTCGAGAGGCTGCTGTGCCTCCATGACGACGAGCGCCGTCATCAGCTTCGTGATCGAGGCGATCGGCAGCACTGCCTGCGGGTTCTTGCTGAACAGCACCTCGTCGGTGTCCTGGTCGACGACGAGCGCGACGCTCGACTTCAGCGCCAGCGGGTCGGGCGTGCCATGCAGCCCGTACACCTGCCCGAGCGAAGGACGCGGCGGCACGGCCGCCACGTTCGAGCGCGGGCCGGACTTCGCCGTCTTCGTCTTCTTCTGCGGTGTCGCCTTGGCCGCCCGCGCAGGCGCCTTCTTGACGTTCGCCGACTTGGCCGGAGCCGCCTGCTTGTGGGTCGACGCGGCGTTGGCGATGCCCGGCGGCAGCGCCAACGCGAGCGCCGCGCTCACCAGACCGATCGACCACCACCGCACCCGACCCATCAACGACCTCCACGACAGCTGCGGCTCCCAACGCCGTCCCACGTATTTCGGCACAGTGTAGGAGAAGCTTGAATCGTCAGCAAGATCAAAAACTTGCGCGACATTCCTCAAGTCGAGGTCGGGGTTTCCCGCAGGTCGATCGCCCGGCATCAGCCCTGGGCGGCCACCCGCTCGGTCTTGCTGTGCAGCTTGTTCAGCGCCGCCAGGTAGGCCTTCGCCGACGCGACGACGATGTCCGGGTCGGCGCCGACGCCGTTGACGACGCGGCCGCCGAGCTGCAGGCGCACCGTGACCTCGCCCTGCGATTCTGTGGAGCCGCTGGTGATCGCGTTGACCGAATAGAGCAGCAGTTCGGCGCCAGACTTCACCTTCGACTCGATCGCCTTCAGGCTCGCGTCGACGGGGCCGTTGCCGTCGCTCTCCGCACGGTGCTCCTCGTGGCCGATCGCGAACGACACGCTCGCGTGCGGACGCTCGCCGGTCTCCGAGTGCTGCGCCAGCGACAGCAGCCGGAAGTGCTCCTGCTCGGCGGTGACGCTCTCGTCGCCGACCAGCGCGATGATGTCCTCGTCGAAGATCTCGCTCTTGCGGTCGGCCAGGTCCTTGAAGCGCGCGAACGCGGCGTTGACCTCGGCTTCCGAATCGAGGTCGACGCCGAGCTCCTGCAGTCGCTGCTTGAACGCGTTGCGTCCCGACAGCTTGCCGAGCACGATCTTGTTCGCCGCCCAGCCCACGTCCTCGGCGCGCATGATCTCGTAGGTGTCGCGCGCCTTGAGCACGCCGTCCTGGTGGATGCCGCTGGCATGCGCGAACGCGTTGGCGCCGACCACCGCCTTGTTCGGCTGCACGACGAAGCCCGTGGTCTGGCTGACCATGCGCGACGCCGGCACGATCTGCGTCGTGTCGATGCCCACGTCGAGGCCGAAGTAGTCGCGCCGCGTCTTGACCGCCATCACGACCTCTTCGAGCGAGCAGTTGCCCGCGCGCTCGCCCAGGCCGTTGATCGTGCATTCGACCTGGCGCGCGCCGCCGAGCTTGACGCCGGCCAGCGAGTTGGCCACCGCCATGCCGAGGTCGTTGTGGCAGTGCACGCTCCACACCGCCTTG
>JBBION010000296.1:0-4085 GCA_037443345.1 Rubrivivax sp.
CGGCGCTGACCGGTGTCGGGCTCTGGCTGCGCCACTGCAGCCCGCGCGCGAGCGCGGCCAGCAAGGCGGCGTGCGCGCCCAGCGCGACCGCCGCGCCCGGGCCCAGCCGGTCGGCCGCCGGCGGCTTGAGCGGGTCGAGCAGGGCGCGAGCGTCCATCGCCGCTCAGCCGGCTTGGCGCACCGACAGCCCGACGCGCTGCACGCCGGCGCGCTGCAGGCGGTCCATCACGCGCACGACGGCGTCGTACTTGACGTTGCGGTCGGCCGAGATCACGACCGGCACCTGCGCGTTGCCGCCCTGCGCCTGCTGCACGCGCGCGACGAGCTGCGGCAGCGCGACGGACTCCTCGTTGCCGCCGTCGACCTTCAGCCGCAGGCGCTCGTCGGCGCCGACGATGACCTCGACGACCTTCGGCGCGCGCTGCTGCGCCGTGCCGACGCTGGGCAGGTCGACGACGCCGACGGTGATCAGCGGCGCGCTGACCATGAAGATGATCAGCAGCACCAGCATCACGTCGATGAACGGGACCATGTTGATCTCGTTCATCGTGCGCCGGCGCCGCCCGCCGCGGCCTGCGAGCTGCGGCATGGTCAGAACCTCGACGCCGCGGCCGCCGCGCCGCCGGCCGGCGCCGCCGCCGGCGTGCCGGCGTTGCGCTGCAGGATGTTCGAGAACTCCTCGATGAAAGTCTCGAGCTGGATCGCGATGCGGTCGATGTCGCGTGCGAAGCGGTTGTACGCCACCACCGCGGGGATCGCGGCGAACAGGCCGAGCGCGGTGGCCACCAGCGCCTCGGCGATGCCCGGCGCCACCGTGGCCAGCGTGACCTGCTGCAGGTTCGACAGCCCGACGAACGCGTGCATGATGCCCCACACGGTGCCGAACAGCCCGACGTACGGTGACACCGAGCCCACCGAGCCGAGGAAGCTCAGGTGACTTTCCATCGTGTCGAGCTCGCGCTGGAAGCTCGCGCGCATCGCGCGGCGCGCGCCGTCGAGCTGCGCGCCCGCGTCCAGCCGCCGTTCGCGCAGCTTCAGGAACTCGCGCATGCCGCTGGCGAAGATGCGTTCCATCGGCGCGCCGTCGCCGGTGGCGCGCGCGACGGCAGCCTGGTGCAGCTCGTTGAGATTGCGCCCCGACCAGAAGTCGCGCTCGAAGCCGTCGTTGCGCACGCGCACGCGCTTGAGGCCGAGCAGCTTGCCGAAGATCACGGTCCAGCTCGCGAGCGAGGTCACGAGCAGGCCGGCCATCACGAGCTGCACGACGAGGCTGGCCTGCATGACCAGCGAGACGATCGACATGTCCTGGTTCATCGGTGGAGTGCTTGTATCGCCGCGTCGGCGATCGGCTTCGGAATGCGCCGTGGCGCGAAGGTTCCCGCGTCGACGCAGCCGATGCGGATGTCGCCCTCGGCCAGCAGCACGTCGCCGTGCCAGGCCTGCTGTGCGACGTCGAGGCTGGCGCGACCGGCGGCGACGACCGCCACCGTCACGTCGAGCTCGTCGTCGAGCCGCGCCGGGCGCAGGTAGCGCACCGACGTGGCGGCGACGACGAACATCAGCGCGTGCTCGTCCTTCAGCCGCTGCTGCCCGATGCCCAGCGAGCGCAGCCACTCGGTGCGTGCGCGCTCGAAGAACTTCAGGTAGTTCGCGTAGAAGACGATGCCGCCGGCATCGGTGTCTTCCCAGTAGACGCGCAGGCGGTGGGTGAAGGGGGCGGCGCGGTCGGGTGCGGTCATCGGTGGGGCCGCATTATCGGCGTCCCTCGCGGCGGGTCCGTTGCCGATCGTTACGGGCCGTCGCGTCCCTCGGCGGCCTTGCGCGCCGCGCGCTCGCGCGCGTCCTTGCGCTTGTGCAGCGCGCGCATCCACGCCTTGCGCGCCAGGTGCGGCGCGATCTGGTACCACGGCATGCGCAGGTGGTGCGAGCGCACGTACAGCGCGAACCGCGCCGGCCGCGTGAGCGTGGTGTCGCACGCCGGGTGATCGGGGCGCAGCGCGACGGCGAGCAGCGCGTTCATCGCCGCGCGCGGGAGCACCGGCGGGCGCAGCGCGACGAAGCGTTCGCGCAGCGCGTCGGGCGGCCGCGTGCCGAACAGGCGACCGACGTGGTGCAGCGCGTGCGACAACGGCACGCCGAGGCCGAGATCGGCGGCGCGCCGCGCGAGTTCGTCCCAGAAGCCGGGGTCGGCGGCGGCAAAGTGCCGCAGCAGGTCGTCGATGTCGAGCAGGTCGCGCAAGCCGCCTTCGAACTGGCCTTCCTGCATCAGGTGCACGGCGCTGTGCAGCACCATGTCGGCCGGCGCGAGCACGCGCAGGCCCCTGCCGTGCACGGCGGGTATCGAGCGCTCGAGCAGCGAGCGGCCGTCGATCGGGAAGCGCGACGTCGGCGGCGTGATCGTGTGGTGCACGTCGAGGTGCGTGTGCCGCAGCACGTGCTGCAGCGGCGGCAGCTCGTGCATCCACTGGCGGTAGTAGCGGTCGTCGTACGGGTCGAGACGCTCGGCGATCCAGCCGCCGGCCATCAGAGCGGTCTCGACCTCGGCCAGCCGTTCACGCGCGACGAGCAGGTCGACGTCGCCGAAGAGCCGCCCGCGCCACGGCGGCAGGTCGGCGGCGATGTAGGCCGCGCCCTTGAGCAGCACGACGGGGCCGTCGAAGCCGCGCAGCGCGAAGCGCAGGCGGTCGATCTCCCACAGCACCTCGTCGCGCTGGCGCCGCACGACGCGCAGCGCGCCCAGGAGGTGCTGGCGTGGCCCCGGCGGCACCGCGTCCATCCAGCCGCGCTCGTCGTGGCGCCACGCGAGCCGTGCGAGCAGGCGCGAGCGCCGCGCCTGGCTGAGCAGGTCTTCCCACTGCCGGGGTGTGACCTCGAGGCGTTCGGCGGCCGTCAGCGCCGGCGTGATCAGGTCACCGTTCATGCCGGGGCCTGGGCGGCGAGACGGTCGAAGACGGCGATCGCGTCGTCGAGGTGGCCGTAGCTGAAGTCGGCGCAGTCGCACGCGGTGACGAGGTCGGCCAGCGCGTCGAAGCCGGCGCGGCCGAGCACGCCGTAGTTGAACGAGTTCTGGCCCAGCTCGACCATCGCGTCGGCCTTCGGGCGCTCGGTGAGCTGCGCCGGGGCGCCGGCGACGTAGCGCGGGAACACGACCCACGCCGGCGCGGCAGGCTCGTCCATGCGCAGCACCTGTGCGGTGGGCACCTTCATGTGCACGACGGTGCCCTTGCTCGTGTCGTGCGTCGGGTCGCTGAGCACCGCGTCGGGTGCGAAGCGGCGGATCACGTCGATCGACGCGTTCTTCAGGCTCACCGGCCGCGCCAGCGGCCACACGCGGCCGTCGGCGAGCGAGACGAGCGCCATCTCGTCGGACAGCAGCCGCCAGCCGCGGTGCACGAGCGCCGCGCACAGCGTGCTCTTGCCCGAGCCGGGCGGCGCCGGCAGGATCGCCGCGCGCCCGCCGCGCTCGACGACCGCGGCGTGCAGCGTCAGGTACTCGAACGTGTGCGTGCTCAGGCACCAGTTGAGCGTCCACTCGAGCAGCGGGAACGCGTGGTCCAGCGGCAGCGGCTCGAAGTTCGGCTCGCCGTCGTACAGCGCCTGCACCTGCGGGCGCACCCAGCGCCGCAGGCCGCGCACGCGGCCGACCTCGAGCGTGAAGTCGCAGAAGTCGTCGTCACCCAGGCGCGGGTGGTCGGCGTACAGCAGCGCGATGCCCTGCGCGACGCTCGGGAGGTCGCAGCGCAGACGGAACCCGAACAGCCCGGTGCGAACCGCCAGCCGGCCGGCCGTCAGTTCGCGTTGCAGATCGTGTGGGGAGAGTTCGCCAATCCTCATGCCGCGCCGGGCTTCGGCTCGATCCAGCCCAGTCTGAACAGCCTGTCGAGGATTGTCTCCAGCGTTTGCGAGAACTCCGGCACGGCGTCGACGTCGAGGTCGGCGCGCAGCATCGTCACCAGTTCGTCACGGCCCGAAGCGCCGGATTCGATGCACGCCATCACGGCGGCGCTCAACGGGTCGAACAGCAGCGTGTCGCCGGAGCGGACCTCGAAGACGACCGACTCAGCGCCCCAGTCGCGCCAGTGCCA
>JBBION010000297.1:0-4077 GCA_037443345.1 Rubrivivax sp.
GCAAGCTTGCCGGCGCGTTGGCGCGACTCGTCGACGAAGGGCTCGCGCCGCGCGTGTCGTGGCGCGCCGCGCTCGCGCAGTACCTGGCGCAGACCGCGCGCGAGGACTACGCGTGGTCGCGCCCGTCGCGCCGCGAGGGCGACGCGCTGCTGCCCAGCCTGCGCAGCGCCGCCGGCGACCTCGTCGTCGCGATCGACACCTCGGGCTCGGTCGGCGACGCCGACATCGCGCAGTTCGTCGGCGAGCTCGACGCGCTGAAGGGCACGCTGCGCGTGCGCACGACGCTGCTCGCGTGCGACAGTGCGCTCGCCGAGAGCGCCCCCTGGATCGCCGAGCCGTGGGAGCCGCTCGACGTGCCGGCGCAGCTCGCCGGCGGCGGCGGCACCGACTTCCGCCCCGTGTTCGACTGGGTCGACCGCGAGGGCCGTCGCCCCGACGCGCTGGTCTACTTCACCGACGCGCAGGGCACGTTCCCCGACCGCGCGCCCGAGTACCCGGTGCTGTGGCTCGTCAAGGGCCGCGCCCCGGTGCCGTGGGGTCGGCGCATCGCGCTCGCCTGACCCGCCCTCCCCGACCGGGATAGCCCGAACGGGCAGCACGGCCGCGGGCCGCCCGGTGCCATCATCGGCGGCTGTCGATGTCGCTCGACCACCTCGCCTCCGAAGACGCGCTGCGCCTGGCCGTTCTGCTGGCCGGCGACGTGCACGCCGTGCGCATCGACGAGGGCGCGCTGACGCTGCACGCGCTGACGCCGCGCGGCGAGGCGCGCGTGGCACTCCACCCCGACACGCGCGCCGAGCGCTACCTGACGCGCGTGCGCGAGGCACTCGCCGGCCACGCGATGGGCTCGCCCGGCGGCTACCCGGTGCACCTGCGGCGCTGGACGCGCAGCGGCCACGCGAGCCCGAAGAACCTCGAGGCGCTGCTGCGCCTGGGCGAGCCCGAGGCGGTGACCGCGGTGTCGCTGTCGGCGCACCTGAGCGACGAGCTCGCGCGCCGCGTGTGGTGGGCGCAGCCGACGAGCGACACCGCGCGTGCGATGCTCGGCCACGACGCGGTGCGCCATGGCGCGATGGGCCTGGTGCTCGCGCAGCACCTGCTCGAACACCTGCCGTTCGAGGAGGATCCCGACGCCGCGGTCGCGTCGGTGGCCGCCGTGGCCGCCGCCGGGCTGCTCGACGCGCCGGCGCGCGAGCGGCTGTGGCGCGCCGCGCAGCACCGCCCGCACTACCTGATCGGTTGGCTGCAGCATGCGCCGGCGACGCTGCCGCCAGAACCGGCGCGCGAGGTGCCTGCCGACGTGATGGCCGCGGCGCAGGACGGCAGCGCGCTGGCCGCGCTGCTCGTGCGCTGCGCGTCGGCCGAAGGCCAGGGGTTCCTGCGCGCGCTCGCGCTCGCGCTCGAGAAGCCGCCGACGCACGACGCGACGTTTCGCGTGCTCGACATTGCCGCCGCATGGTTCGCCGACGCGCGCGATGCGCCGGCGCTGCCCGGCGTGACGCTCGCCGTGCACGCGGCCCTCACCACGCTCGCCGCCACCGGCCGTGCCGCCGCCGAACCGATCCTCGGCCGCACGACGGCGGTGGGCCCGCTGATGCGCCGCCACCTCGCGCCGGTGTTGCAGCCGCTGCTGCAGCACCTGCAGGTGCTGCGCACGATGCCGTGAGGCGATGAAGGGGGGCCTCACGCTCGACCCCGAGGCGGCGCACCTCGTCGCGCGCTGCTTTGCCGTCGTGAGCGTGCACCGCGGCAGCCGCAAGCGCTTCGCCGAGACCTGCGTCGAGCCGATGCCCAGCGCCGAGGCCGCACTGGCCGCCGCCGACCCCGCGCGGCACCGCCACGCCGCCGAGGTGATGGGCCCGTCGCGCTCGTCGGAAGGCGTGCGGCTGTACTACCTCGTGCGCTGGCTCGCGCCCTGAGTCCGGCGCCGCTCGCCCGGTCAGCGCGCCGACGCGTCGGTCTCGTGCATGCGGTCGCGCTGCACGAGCGACGGGAACAGCCGCGACCACAGCGCGACGACCGCCAGCGTGCCGGCGCCGCCGACGACCACCGAAGCCACCGGCCCCCACCACGCGGCCGTCACGCCCGACTCGAACTCGCCGAGTTGGTTGCTCGCGCCGATGAACACCGAGTTCACCGCGCCGACGCGCCCGCGCATCGCCTCGGGCGTCTCGAGCTGCACCAGCGTCTGGCGGATCACGACGCTGACCATGTCGGCCGCGCCCGACGCGGCCAGCGCCAGCCAGCTCAGCACCAGGCTCGTCGACAGCCCGAAGACGACCATGCACGCGCCGTAGACGGCCACCGCCGCGAGCAGCCAGCGCCCGACGTGGCGCTGCAGCGGCCGGTGCGCGAGCGCGACGCTCATCGCCACCAGCGCGCCCACCGCCGGCGCCGCGCGCAGCAGGCCGAGCGCGGTCGGCCCGGCGTCGAGGATGTCGCGCGCGAAGATCGGCAGCAGTGCCGTCGCGCCGCCGAGCAGCACCGCGAACAGGTCCAGCGAGATCGCGCCGAGCATCACCGGCCGGTGGCGGATGAAGTGCACGCCCGCGAGCAGCGTGGCCCACGTGGCCGCCTCGCGCAGCCGCTCGACCGGCCGCGGCCGCAGCCCCGCCATGCACGCCAGCGCGGCGGCGAACAGCGCCGCCGCCGCGCCGTACACCGTCACCGCGCCGCCCACCGCATACAGCGCCCCGCCCAGCGCCGGGCCGGCGATGATCGCCACCTGCAGCCCGCTGGAGGCCAGCGCCGTCGCGCGCGCCAGTTCCTGCGGCCGTACCACCGACGCCAGCAGCGCCTGCTGCGCCGGCATCTGCAACGCGCGCATCGCGCCCAGCACCACCGACAGCGCGAGGATCAGGTCGCGGCCGACCCACTGCTGCCACGAGCCGAGCGCGAGCACGAGACCCACCGCCGCCTGCACCGCGAGCGCCCCCATCACGAGCCGCCGTCGGTCGTGGCGGTCGGCCCAGTGGCCGGCAGGCAGCGTCAGCAGCAGCGCGGGCACGAACTGCGCGAGCCCGACGAGGCCGAGGTCCCACGCGCTGCCGGTGAGGTCGTACATCTGCCAGCCGAGCGCCACCATCAGCATCTGGCTGCCGCCGGTGCCCGTGAGTCGCGTGGCCCACAGGCGCAGGAACTGCAGCTGGCGCAGCAGCGCCAGCGCCGAATCGTCGAAGTCGCTCATCGCAAGGGGCGGCAAGGGGCGCGAGCATAGGCCAAGCCCGTCCCCCACGCCTTGCCGTCCGCCGGCCGCCGGGCTCCAATCGGCGCCACGATGAGCGCGCACGACGCCGCCGAACCTTCGCCTGCGCCGCGGGTGGCCGTGATCACGGTGCACGGCGTCGCCGACCAGGCCCCGGGGCAGACGGTGCGCGAGCTGGCCCGGCTGCTGTGCCACGGCCGCGACGGCGCGCCGGGCTACGTCGACGGCGAGGTGCACGAGGTGATCGTGCCGGTGGCGCCGCTGGCGCCGTCGCCACGCGCACAGGCGGCGCCACCGCCTGCCGAGGGCACGCTCCAGCCCGGCCGCCCGAGCGACTTCTACCTGCGCCAGCGCGGCGCACCCGGGCGCGCCGACGACCTCGGCCTCGCGCTGACCGACCACCTGCTCGCGCAGTACCACCCCGACGACGGCGACGGCCTGTACGCGTCGACGCGCGTGTCGCTGCGCCGGCGCGCCGACGGCACGCCGGTCGACCTCTACGAGCTGCACTGGGCCGACTGCTCGCGGCTGCTGCCCGGAGGCATGCGCGCGCTGTCGGCCGCGTACCAGATGCTGTTCCACCTCGGCACGCTCGCGCGCGACGTCGTCGACCAGGTCGCGCTGGCCGCCGGCGGCGACGAGCGGCCCGCGCGCGCACTGCCTCTGCTGCAACGCCTTCACGCGTGGTCGGCGTGGCTGCTGACCGGGCCAGCCGCGCTGCTGCAGCTGGCGATGCTGCTGCTGGTGGCCTTCGGCGCGGCGGCGTTCGTGCCGCTGGAGCAGACGCCGGCGCTGCTCGTGCTAGGCGGCGGCGTCGCTGCCGTCGTGCTCGCGATCGCGGCGTGGCTGTCCGCGCGACGCGCCGAGCGCCC
>JBBION010000298.1:0-4076 GCA_037443345.1 Rubrivivax sp.
GGCGCGCTGAGCGGCGCCGGGCTCAGCGCCGCCGGCGCGAGCCGTTGGGCGGCGCGATGCGCGCGCCGTGGCGCTGCAGCGTGTCGTGCAGCGCGGCGACGTCGAGCGGCATGACCAGGAAGGCGTCGCAGCCGGCGAGCGTCGCGCGCACGCGGTCGCTGCCGCTGGCGTGCGTCGACAGCATCAGCACTGCCGGCGCGTGCCCGCCGGGGTGGCGGTGCTGGCGCTTGATGTGGTGGCAAAGCGCCAGCGCGTCGAGGCCGCCGGCGTCGTCGAGGTCGATGTCGACGAACACGAAGTCGTAGCGGTCGTGCGCGAGCAGCTCGAGCGCGCGCGCGGCGCCGGGCGCGCGCTGCGTCGTCATCCCGAGCGCGTGGAGGTGGTGCTCGAGGTGGCGCAGTGCGACGTCGCTGCCATCGACGAGCAGCGCGTCGGCGCACCGCAGCGGCGGCAGGGTGACCGGCGGCGGCTCGAACGCCGGCGCGTCGTCGAGGTCGCCCGGCTGCGAGTCGTGGGCGCGCCGCTGCGGGCGGTCGCCGTCGGCGTCGGACGAGGTGGCCAGCCACGACATCAGCCCCGACGGCACGGTGGGCAGCGCGTCGTCGTCGCCGGTGCGGCGAGCGGCCAGCGTGTCGAGCTCGCGCAGCACGTGCAGCGGGTCGATCGGGCGCATCGTCCACGCGCCCGCGCCGCGCGGCGCGGCGCTGCCGACGAACACCGTGTCGGCCAGGCGGCCGGCCAGCGCGATCTCGTCGACGACGGCCGGCTGGTCGGCGTCGGCCACCGCGAAGTCGGCCAGCGCCAGCGTCGCGACCTGCTCGTAGGACGCCGGGTGGCGTTGCGGGCTGAGCCGGACATACGCGCCGAGCGCGTCGCGCTCGAAGCCACTGAACCCGCGGAGAACGACTTTGTACCGTGCGCCCATGCGACACCGAACGCTGACGGCGGCGATGGTCGGCGCCCGCGGCAGCGGTGTCAACGCCGGAATTGCAGGGGGGCGCGGCCACGCGCGCTGGCGCCGCGGGTACCATCGGCGTCCCGCTGCATCGCCCGCCGCCGCCATGCCCGAGACCACCGTCCACGACTTCGAGGCCGTGTCGATCGACGGCCAGCGCGCCGACCTCGCCAGCCAGCGCGGCAAGGTGCTGCTGATCGTCAACACCGCCAGCCAGTGCGGCTTCACGCCACAGTTCGCCGGCCTGGAGGCGCTGTGGCAGCGCTACCGCGACCAGGGGCTCGTCGTCGTGGGCTTCCCGTGCAACCAGTTCGGCGGCCAGGACCCCGGCAGCGACGCCGAGATCGGCGCGTTCTGCCAGAAGAACTACGGCGTCAGCTTCCCGATGATGGCCAAGGTCGAGGTCAACGGCGCGCAGGCGCACCCGCTGTGGAAGTGGCTCAAGGCGCAGGCGCCGGGGCTGCTCGGCAGCGAGGCGATCAAGTGGAACTTCACGAAGTTCCTCGTCGGCCGCGACGGGCGCGTGATCAAGCGCTACGCGCCCACCGACAGCCCCGAGTCGATCGCCAAGGACATCGACGCCGCGCTCGCGGCCTGAACCGGCACGCCCCACACCATGTTCGAACACGTCGAGCCGTACCCCGGCGACCCGATCCTCGCGCTCGTGGAGGCCTTCCACGCCGACCCGCGGGCGCACAAGGTCAACCTGAGCATCGGCATCTACTTCGACGAGGCCGGCCGCATCCCGGTGCTCGAGTCCGTGCGGCGCGCCGAGGCCGCGGTCGTCGCGCGCGGCGGCCCGAAGCCGTACCTGCCGATCGAGGGCGCGGCCAACTTCCGCCGCGCGGTGCAGGAGCTGCTGTTCGGCGCGCAGCACGAGGCCGTCACGCGGGGGCGCATCGCGACGATCCAGTCGGTCGGCTCGAGCGGCGGGCTGAAGGTGGGTGCCGACTTCATCAAGCGCTGGTTTCCCGACAGCGGCGTGTGGGTCAGCGACCCGACCTGGGACAACCACCGCTCGATGTTCGAGGGCGCCGGCATCGCGGTGCACACCTACCCGTACTACGACGCCGCCACCGGCGGCGTGCGCTTCGAGGCGATGTGCGACGCGCTGCGCACGCTGCCGGCGAAGAGCGTCGTGCTGCTGCACGCGTGCTGCCACAACCCGACCGGCGTGGACCTGAGCCGCGCCCAGTGGGACGCGCTGATCCCGCTGCTCGCCGAGCGGCGGCTGATCCCGTACCTCGATCTCGCGTACCAGGGCTTCGGCGACGGCATCGACGACGACGCCTACGCGGTGCGCGCGCTGGCCGCGGCGGGCCTCGCCTTCTTCGTCGCGAACTCGTTTTCGAAGAGCATGAGCGTGTACGGCGAGCGCGTCGGCGCGCTCAGCGTCGTGTGCCCCGACGCGACGCAGGCCGAGCACGTGCTCGGGCAGCTCAAGTTCACGGTGCGGCGCAACTACTCGAGCCCGCCGATCCACGGCGGCCAGATCGTCGCCGAGGTGCTGACGAACCCCGAGCTGCGCGCGCTGTGGACGCGCGAGCTCGGCGCGATGCGCGAGCGCATCGCCACGATGCGCCGCGCGCTGCACGGCGTCGTCAGCGCCAAGGTGCCGGGGCGCGACTTCGGGTACTTCCTGACGCAGCGCGGGATGTTCAGCTACACGGGCCTGAGCGCCGCGCAGGTGGACCGCCTGCGCGACGAGTTCGCCGTCTACCTCGTGCGCTCGGGGCGCATCTGCGTGGCCGGGCTCAACGACGGCAACGTCGAGCGCACCGCGCAGGCGATGGCCGCGGCGCTCGCCGGCTGAGCCGGGCGGCCGCGCGTCAGCCGGCGGCCGCGTCGGCCACCTGCCGGCGCAGCCAGGCGTGCGCCGGGTCGTCGTGCCGGCGCACGTGCCACACCATCTCGACCTGCACGCGCGGCAGCGCCAGCGGCAGTGGCGCCGTCGCGAGGGCCTCGTCGAGCCCGGTCGACGCGACGAAGCTCGCCGGCATCACCGTGAGCAGGTCCGAGCCGCGCACGACGCGCGCGGCGACGAAGAACTGGTTGACCGTCAGCACGATGCGCCGCTGGCGACCGAGCGCCGCGAGCGCCTCGTCGACGAAGCCGTGCGCGCGCCCCGAGAAGCTGACCAGCAGGTGGTGCGCGGCGCAGAACGCGTCGAGCGTCAGCGGGCGGCCGTCCATCGGGTGTCCACGACGCATCACGCAGACGTAGTCGGTGTCGTACAGACGCTGGTGGCGCAGCGTCGCGTCGGGGCCGGCGGCCTGGATCGCCGCGATCAGCGGCGGGAAGTAGCCCAGCGCGAGATCGGCGTCGCCGCGTTCGAGCAGCGCACGCGGGTCGCGCGTGGCCAGCGGCAGCACGCGCAGGTTGGCCCGCGCGCGCGTGCCCTCGATCACGGCCACCAACCGCGGCATTACCAGCGCCGCGGTGGCGTCGACCATCGCGAGGCGGAAGTTGGCCGCGTCGATGGCCGGGTCGTACGCCTGAGGCGCAAGCGCCTGGCGCAGCGTCGCGAGCGCCGCGCGCACCTGCGGCCACAGCGCCTCGCCGCGCGGCGTCGGCCGCATGCCGCTGGCGCTGCGCACGAACAGCGGCTCGCCCACGGCGTCGTGCAGCCGCTTGAGCGCGTGGCTGACCGCCGGCTGCGTCATCGCCAGCGAGCGCGCCGCGCGCGTGACGCTGCCGTCGGTCATCACGGCGTCGAAGACGCGCAGCAGGTTGAGGTCGAGCGTGCGGAAGTTCACCGCGTCGGATATTAGGTTTGCTCATGGTGGGCATCGACAACATTCAATTGAATGTGGTCAGTGAAAACCCTAACATGCGGACATCGCGGATCGAACGACGCCCGATGGCATGTCGCCGAGGGGTTCCGGTTGTGCAAGAAGGGATCTGCCATGTCGACCAGCTACGTCGCTCCTGTCCAGGCCGTCGCGGGCGCGCCGCGAGGCGCGCGCTGGGCTGCCGACCTCGCCGCCTTCCTGTGGCGCCAGGCCGAACTGCTCGCCGAATCGCGCCGCCGCGCTGCCGCGCTGCGCACGTCGCAACGGCGCCTGATCGAGGCCGCAGCCGCGCGCCGCTACGCGTGGCGCCTGCAGCGCCACGACCCGCG
>JBBION010000299.1:0-4073 GCA_037443345.1 Rubrivivax sp.
GGGGGGTCGATGACGGCCATCACCCCAACATCGTAACCGTAATGCGAATAATTCTCGAAAAACTCCTGCGGGTAGGGGGCCGGCGGGTCCGCCAGCTCGGCGCCGCCGCGGCGCGCCGGTCATTCGCCGGCGCGCCAGGCTGGCAGCCGCCAGTCGAACCAAAGCGCGAGCACGCGCAGCCCCGTCGCGACGGCGGCGCCGGCCAGCAGCGCCGCCGCACCGCCGACCCCGCCGGCGTGCATCGCGACGACGACCCAGCCGCCGGCGAACGCACACACCGCGTACGGGCGGTGGTCGCTGAACGCGGCCGGGATCTGGTTGCACACCACGTCGCGCAGCACGCCGCCGAACACCGCCGTCATCACGCCCATCAGCACTGCGACGAGCGTCGGCGACTGCGCCGCCAGCGCGATCTGCGTGCCGCCGGCGGCGAACAGCCCCAGGCCGATCGCGTCGGGCCACTGCATCGCGCGCTCCGTCGGGTGCAGGTGGCGCGCGCGCATGAACAGCATCGCCACCACGGCCAGCCCGAGCACGGCCCACAGGTAGGCGTTGTGCTGCACCCAGAAGAACGGCCGCCGGTCGAGCAGCACGTCGCGCAGCGTGCCGCCGCCGAACGCGGCGAGCATCGCGACGACGGCCACGCCGACCGCGTCGAGCCGCTTGCGCGCGCCTTCGATGACGCCCGACAGCGCGAACGCCGCGGTGGCGGTGGCCTCGAGCACCGTGTGCGCGGCCGACAGCGGCCAGCCCGACGCGTCGGTCAGCGGCATGGCCGGACAGGGGGGGGACACATGTCGCGATTGTCGCCGCGTGGGCCAACGGCGCCGGGTCCGCCGTGCCGACGCAATCCCCGCACCGCACGCCGCGTGCGACGCGCCCGTACAGTGCGCGCATGGTCGCTTCATCGCCCGCGTCGCCGCCCACCGCCTCCGTGTTCGCGCTCGCGTGGCGCCAGACGCTGCGCGACTTCCGCGCCGGCGAGCTGCGCCTGCTCGTGGTCGCCGTGCTGCTCGCGGTGGCGGCGCTGACGGCGGTGGGCTTCTTCGCCGACCGCCTCAGCCAGGGCCTTGCCCGCGACGCGCGCCAGCTGCTCGGCGGCGACGCGGTGATCGCCAGCGACAAGCCGCTGCCGCCGGCGTTCGCCGAGCAGGCCGCCGCGCTCGGGCTGCGCACCGCGACGACCACCAGCTTCCCCAGCATGGCGCGCGCCGACGACGCGCACGGCGGCGCGACGCGGCTGGTGGCCGTCAAGGCCGTCAGCGACGCCTACCCGCTGCGCGGCACGGTGCAGGTGCGCACGGCGCCCGACGCGCCGCTCGTCGCCGCCGACGGTGCGCCGGCGCGCGGTCGCGTGTGGGTCGACGCCGCGCTGCTCGACGCGCTGCAGATCGCGGTCGGCGACACGTTGCTGCTTGGCGACGCCGCGCTGGTGATCGACCGCGTGATCGCGATCGAGCCAGATCGCGGCACCGGCTTCCTGAGCTTCGCGCCACGCGTGCTGTTCCACGAGGCCGACCTGGCCGCCACTGCGCTGATCCAGCCCGCCAGTCGCGTGACGTACCGCTTCGCGGTGGCCGCCGACGGGCGCACCGCGGCGGCCGACGTGCGCCGCTTCGTGACCTGGGCGCAGCAGCAGGTCGACACGCAGCGGCTGCGCGCGGTGCGCATCGAGTCGCTCGAGTCGGGCCGGCCCGAGATGCAGCTCACGCTCGACCGTGCCGAGAAGTTCCTGAACCTCGTCGCGCTGCTCGCCGCGCTGCTGGCGGCCGTGGCGGTGGCGATCGCGTCGCGCGACTTCGCCAACCGCCACCTCGACGACTGCGCGATGCTGCGCGTGCTGGGGCAGTCGCAGCGCTCGATCGCGCTGGCCTACGGGATCGAGTTCGTCGTCGTCGGCCTCGCGGCCAGTCTGGCCGGCGTCGCGCTCGGGCTCGCGGTGCACCACGTCTTCGTCGCGCTGCTGGCCGGTCTGGTCGACGCGACGCTGCCGGCGCCCACCGCGTGGCCGGCGCTGTTCGGCGTCGGCGTCGGGCTGACGCTGCTCGTCGCGTTCGGGCTGCCGCCGGTGCTGCAGCTGGCGCGCGTGCCGCCGCTGCGCGTGATCCGCCGCGACGTCGGTGCGCTCAAGCCGGCGTCGGCGCTGGTGCTGGCCGCCGGCACGCTGGGCTTCGCGGCGCTGCTGCTGGCGGTGTCGTCCGACGTCAAGCTCGGGCTGATCGCGGTCGGCGGCTTCGCCGGCGCGGTGGCGGTGTTCGCGCTGCTGTCGTGGCTCGCGGTGCTCGCGCTCAAGCGCGCGGTGCCCGAGGCACGCGCGCCGCGCTGGCTGGTGCTCGCGACGCGGCAGATCGCCGCGCGCCCGGCGTTCGCGGTGCTGCAGGTGTCGGCGCTGTCGGTGGGGCTGCTCGCGCTCGTGCTGCTGGTGCTGCTGCGCACCGATCTCATCGCGAGCTGGCGCCAGGCCACGCCGCCCGACGCGCCGAACCGCTTCGTGATCAACATCCAGCCCGAGCAGGGCGAGCCGTTCCGCGCTGCGCTGACCGACGCTGGCGTCGCGCGCTACGACTGGTACCCGATGATCCGCGGGCGGCTGGTGGCGATCAACGGGCGCGCCGTGAACCCCGACGACTACGACGACGAGCGCGCGCAGCGCCTCGTCGAGCGCGAGTTCAACCTCAGCCACGCCGCCGCGATGCCGGCGCACAACCAACCCGCCGGCGGGCGCTGGACGCCCGGCGAGGGCGACGGCATCAGCGTCGAGGACGGGCTCGCGAAGACGCTCGGGGTCGGTCTCGGCGACACGATGGTGTTCGACGTCGCCGGCATCCGCCACGAAGGCCGCGTCACGAGCCTGCGCAAGGTCGACTGGTCGTCGATGCGCGTCAACTTCTTCGTCATGTTCCCCGTCGCCGAGATGCCGGGGCTGCCGGCGACCACGATCTCGGCGTTCCGCGCGCCGGAGCGGCCGGGGTTCGACAACGCGCTCAGCCGCCAGTTTCCGAACATCACGATCGTCGACCTGTCGGCGTCGATCGCGCAGGTGCAGCGCGTGCTCGACCAGGTCATCCGCGCCGTCGAGTTCCTGTTCGGCTTCACGCTCGCGGCCGGGCTCGTGGTGCTGTTCGCCGCCGTCACCGCGACGCGCGAGGCGAGGGCGCGCGAGTTCGCCGTGATGCGCGCGATGGGTGCCGGCAAGGCGCTGCTCGCGCGCGTGCAGCGCGCCGAACTGCTGGGCGTCGGTGCGCTGGCCGGCGTGCTGGCGTCGGTGGCCGCGGTGGCGGTGGGCTGGGCGCTGGCGCGCTACGCGTTCCAGTTCGACTGGAGCGTCAAGGCCTGGGTGCCGGCCGCGGGCGGCGTCGCCGGTGCACTGCTCGCGCTGGCGGCCGGGTGGTGGGGGTTGCGCGAGGTCTTGCGCCGGCCGGTCGTCGAGACGCTGCGCCGCGCCGCCGAGCGCTGACTCGAGCGGGCGTCCGCAGCGGGCGCGGTCGGCAACTCTCGGCCGCCCATTGCCGTCGTTCGCGCGCATCGACCTGCTCGGGACGGCGGCGGGCACGAATGGGGCCTGCGCCCGCACACCCACGCCACGTGCCGTCCCGACGTTGGCGCACTGCGAGCGCATGCAGTCTGGCCACGGTGGAGTGCAGGGCGATGGTGGCATCTGCGGGCGCAGGCCCCATTCGCGCTCGCGCCAACGGTGCCAGGGCGCAACCGGTGCCGAGTGCGCAACCCGTGGCCGGGCACGACGTCGACGCGCGAGGTGGGCCGGAGAACGCGGGTGCCGCCGTCGACCTGCTGCCGCGACCTCTTGCAGGTTCAGCGGACGTTCAGCGTCCGCAACGGGCCGACGCGTGCTGTCTGCGTTCGGCAGGTCGAACGCCACGCGATGCGAGGGCCCGAAAGCGACGACGGCGGACCCGCAGGTCCGCCGTCGTTGGCCGTGCGAGGCAGTGCGTCAGGCCGGCGCGAGCCCCGCGCCGCCGCTCAGGCGGAACGTCGCGACGATGTGCGCCAGCCGCTTGGCCTGTTCCTTCAGGCTCTCGGCGGCGGCGGCCGACTCTTCGACCAGCGCGGCG
>JBBION010000300.1:0-4047 GCA_037443345.1 Rubrivivax sp.
AAAACTCTCGATGATGCGGACGGCCTCGGTGAAGACCTGGGCAATCTCCACCATGCGCACGAGCAGCATCCGGAAGGGATTGCGACACGGCGCAGCGACGCCGGCACGGCGCGCCAGGTCCTCGACCGACGCGAACGGCGCCTCAGCGCGCGCCGCGACGAGGCGCCGCGCCGCGTCCTCGGCCAAGCCGCCGACGCGGCTCAAGCCCAGGCGCACCGCGCGCAGGCCAGCGCCCTCGCCCTGCCCGCCGTGCTCCAGCGTCGTGTCCCAGTCGCTCACCGTCGCGTCGACCGGCCGCACGCGCACGCCGTGCTCGCGCGCGTCGCGCACCAGCTGCGCCGGCGCGTAGAAGCCCATCGGCTGGCTGTTCAGCAGCGCGGCGACGAACGCGTCGGGGTGGTGGCACTTGAGCCACGCGCTGACGTAGACCAGCAGCGCGAAGCTGGCCGCGTGGCTCTCGGGGAAGCCGTATTCGCCGAAGCCCTCGATCTGGCGGAAGATCGCCTCGGCCCACTCGCGCGTGTAGCCCTTGGCCACCATGCGCCCCACCAGCCGCTCGTGGAACGGGCCCAGCCCGCCCTTGCGCTTCCACGCCGCCATCGCGCGGCGCAGCTGGTCGGCCTCGCCGGGCGTGAAGTCGGCGGCCAGGATGGCGAGCTGCATCACCTGCTCCTGGAAGATCGGCACGCCCAGCGTGCGCTCGAGCGCCTGCTTCACTTCGTCGCTCGGGTACGTCACCGGCTCGTCGCCGCAGCGCCTTCGCAGGTACGGGTGCACCATGCCGCCCTGGATCGGCCCCGGGCGCACGATGGCGACCTCGATCACGAGGTCGTAGAAGCACTGCGGCTTCAGCCGCGGCAGCATGCTCATCTGCGCGCGGCTCTCGACCTGGAACGTGCCGACGCTGTCGCCCTGGCTCAGCATCGCGTAGACGGCCGGGTCCTCGGCGGGCACGTCCTGCATCTCGAACGGGTGGCCGAGCTTGTCGCCGACGAGGTCCAGCGCGCGGCGGATGGCGCTCAGCATGCCGAGTGCCAGCAGGTCGACCTTGATCAGCCCGAGCGCGTCGAGGTCGTCCTTGTCCCACTGGATCACGCTGCGCCCGTCCATCGCGGCGTTCTCCACCGGCACCAGCCGCGCGAGGTCGTCGCGCGCGATCACGAAGCCGCCCGGATGCTGGCTCAGGTGCCGCGGAAAGCCGATCAGCGCCTGCGTCAGCTCCACCCAGTGCCGGCACACCGGCGCGTCGGGGTCGAAGCCGTGCTCGCGCAAGCGCTCGGCGTCGACGCTGCGGCCGCTGCCGGCGCCGGGCCGCCCCAAGCCGGCAGCCCCCTCGGGGGGCGGCGCCGGAGGCGCCTGGGGGCCCACATCCCACCAGTGCTGGCTCCTCGCCACCGCGTCGATGCGGTCGAGGTCGATGCCCAGCGCACGCCCCACGTCGCGCAAGGCGCTGCGCGGCCGGTACGAGATCACCACCGCGGTGAGCGCCGCGCGGTGGCGCCCGTACTTGCGGTAGACGTACTGGATGACCTCCTCGCGCCGCTGGTGCTCGAAGTCGACGTCGATGTCGGGCGGCTCGTTGCGCTCGGCGCTGATGAAGCGCTCGAACAGCAGGCTCGTGCGCGCCGGGTCGACCTCGGTCACGCCGAGCGCGTAGCACACCGCCGAGTTGGCCGCGCTGCCGCGCCCCTGGCACAGGATGCCCTGCCCCCGCGCCCACTGCACCAGGTCGGCCACGGTGAGGAAGTACGGCTCGTAGCGCAGCTGCGCGATCAGCGCCAGCTCGTGCTCGACCTGCGCGCGCACCTTGGCCGGCGTGCCGGCCGGGAAGCGGCGCCCCAGGCCCTGCTCGGTGAGCGCGCGCAGCCACGACGCCGGCGTGTGGCCGGAGGGCACGATCTCGTCGGGGTACTCGTAGCGCAGCTCGTCGAGCGAGAACGCGCAGCGCGCCGCCAGCGCCACCGTGGCCTCGAGCCACGCCGGCTCGTACAGCGCGCTCAGGCGCTGGCGCGGGCGCAGGTGCTGCTCGGCGTTGGGCGCCAGCGCGAAGCCGCACTGCGCCACCGGCAGCCGCAGCCGCGTGGCGGTGAGCACGTCCTGCAGCGGCTTGCGCGAGCGCGCGTGCATCAGCACGTCGCCGGTGGCCACGATGGGCAGGCCGGTGAGCGCGGCCACGCGCTGCACCGTGTCGACGAGCCACTCGTCGTGCGCGTGCAGCAGCAGCGGCAGCGCGAGCGCCCCACGACCGTCGGGGCCATGGCCGAACCACGTCTTGAGCCACATCGCGTGCGCGAAGACGGCCTCGAACGGCTGCGCGGCGTCGGGCACCAGCAGCGCCAGGCAGTCGGGCAGGCCGGCGAGCATCGGCGCCGCGGGGGCCTTGCCTTCCACGTCGCTGCGCAGCGCCACGTACTGGCCCTTCGGCGCACGCCGGCGCGCCAGCGTGACCCACTGCGCCAGGTTGCCGTAGCCGCGGCGCGTCTGCGCCAGCAGCACGAGGCGCTTGTCGGGCGCCTGATCGGCCGCCGCGGCCACGCGCATCTCGGCGCCGACGATCAGGTGCAGGCCGACGCGCCTGGCCTCGGCGTGCGCGCGCACCACGCCGGCGAGCGAGCACTCGTCGGTGATCGCCAGCGCCGCGTAGCCCAGCGCATGCGCGCGCTGCACCAGCTCCTCGGGGTGCGAGGCGCCGGTGAGGAAGCTGAAGTTGCTGCGGCAGTGCAGCTCGGCGTAGGCGGGGAGCATCGCGGGGCGCTGCAGGCCGTCATCGGCTGCACGGCAAGGCCGCATGGCCTCGCGTCGACTGCAAACCGATTACTCAGCGCATCGAGTGGATTTACTCAATGCACTGAGTAATCGGGTTCGCTCTCAGTCCGACGCGAATCGGCGCTGGGTGCGGCCAGTGCATCGAGCGGGCTGCGCGTGCCGCCGGCCGCCACCTTCAGCACATGGGTGTAGATCATGGTCGTGCTCACGTCGCTGTGGCCGAGCAGTTCCTGGACGGTGCGTATGTCGGTGCCCGACTGCAGCAGGTGCGTGGCGAAGCTGTGGCGCAGCGTGTGCGGCGTGGCCGGGCGCGTGATGCCGGCCTGACGCACCGCGCGGGCAAAGGCGCGCTGGAAGGTCTGGTCGTACAGATGGTGCCGGCGCACGACGCCGGTGCGCGGACACGTCGAGTGTTCGGCCTGCGGAAAGACCCAGAACCAGGCCCACGAGGCGCCGGCACGCGGGTACTTGCGTTCGAGCGCGTCGGGCATCTGCACGCCGGCGCGCCCGGCCTGCACGTCGGCCTGCCACAGTGCACGCGCGCGCTGCAACTGTGCCCGCAGCGCGGGCGCCAGCGCCGCGGGCAGCATCACGACGCGGTCCTTGCCGCCCTTGCCGGCGCGCACGACGATCGTGCGCTGCTCGAAATCGACGTCCTTCGCACGCAGCTGCAGCGCCTCGGTGATGCGCAGCCCGGTGCCATACAGCAGGCGCGCCAGCACACCGTGGACGCCGTCGAGGAGTGCCAGCACGGCACGCACCTCGTCGACCGACAGCACCACGGGCAGCCGCGGCTTGCGCGCCGGGCGGCCGATGGCCTGCATCCACGGCAACGACTGCCCGAACACCTGCTGGTACAGAAACAGCAGCGCCGACAACGCCTGGCGGTGCGTCGACACCGACACGCCGCGCTCGGCCGACAGCCAAGCCAGGAAAGCCTCGACCTCGGCGTGCCCCATCGTCTTGGGGTGCCGTAGGCCATGGAAGCGCACGAAGGCCCGTACCCAGTGGACGTAGGCCTGCTCGGTCCTTAAGCTGTAGTGCAGGTAGCGCACCCGCTCGCGCACCTGGTCGAGCAGGCGCGGGGCAGCGCCAGGCGCGGGAGACTCAGGCGAGGTCATGGCGGCCGCAGACTGTGTTTTTATACAGCATAGACGAGCCGCTCGGGCCGCGCAAGTGACCGGGCCCGGGCATGGCGCTCGCGCGGCGGCGCCACGCCAAGCCGAAGCGGCCCGAATCCGGATACGCCGTCAGAGATGCTGGCGTATCCGGTTACGCTAA
>JBBION010000301.1:0-4045 GCA_037443345.1 Rubrivivax sp.
AGGGGAGGGGGCCGGCCACGGCGGCGGCTCCCTGCTGCTGCTGGCCGTGACCGGGCGCACGCGGCGCATCGAGAGCGCGGTGGCCGAGCGCACCGCCGAGCTGCAGCACGAGGTCGCCGAGCGCCGGCGCGCCGAAGGCGCGCTGCGCGACCGCGAGCAGCGCCTGCGCGCGATCTTCGACACCGCCCCGGCGGGCATCATTTACACCGAGCTCGACGGCCGCATCCTGGTGCCGAACCCCGCGTTCTGCAGCTTCGTCGGCCGGCCCGCCGAGGCGCTCGTCGGGCATGCGCTGGCCGAGTTCACGCACCCCGACGAAGTCGCCGAGGCGCGCGGGCGGCTCGGGGCGCTGCGGCGCGGCGAGGTCGAGCAGTACCGCTGCGCACGGCGCTACCTGCGCCCCGACGGCACGGTCGCGCACGCGCAGATCACGGTGGCGCTGCTGCGCGACGAGGCCGGCCAGCCGCACCGCACCGTGGGCATCGTCGAGGACGTCGCCGAACAGCTGCGCCGCGCACAGGCCGAGCGCGAACGCGACGCCGCGGCGGCGTCGAGCCGCGCGAAGAGCGAGTTCGTCTCGCGCATGAGCCACGAGTTGCGCACGCCACTCAACGCGATGCTCGGCTTCGCGCAGCTCCTCGACCTCGACCGCCAGCCGCCGCTGGCGCCGCACCAGGCCGGGTGGACGGCGCAGATCCAGCGCGCCGGCTGGCACCTGCTGCACATGATCAACGACACGCTGGACCTGTCGCGCATCGAGTCGGGCACGCTGCGCCTGCAGCCCGAGACGCTCGACCTGCGCGAACTCGTGCCGGCGTGCACCGCGCTCGTCGAGGCTGCCGCGCGCGCGCGCGGCGTGCACGTGACGGCCACCGTCGACGCCGCGGCGGCGAGCGCGCGCGGCGACCTCACGCGCGTCAAGCAGGTGCTGACCAACCTGCTGAGCAACGCCGTCAAGTACAACGTGCCGGGTGGCGCGGTGCAGGTGCGCACGCGCGCCGCCGACGCCGGGCACGTCGAGATCGACGTCGTCGACACCGGCCTCGGGATGACGCCCGATCAGCTCGCGCACCTGTTCGAGCCGTTCAACCGCCTCGGGCGCGAGGCCTCGGGCGCCGAAGGCACCGGCATCGGCCTCGTGATCAGCCTGCGGCTGGCCGAGCTGATGGGCGGCAGCCTGCGCGCGACGAGCACGCCGGGCACGGGCTCGTGCTTCACGCTCGTGCTGCCGCGCGGCGAGGCGTGCGGCGCGGCCGCGCTGCCGCCCGAGGCCGACGAGCCCGCTGCCGTGCGCTACCGGCGCCGGCGCGTGCTCTACGTCGAGGACAACGCCACCAATGCCGAGGTGATGCGCGGCGTGCTCGCCAAGCGGGTGCAGATCGGTCTCGAGGTCAGCGCCAGCGGCCTCGACGCGCTGGCGGCGGTCCGCGCGCGCCGCCCCGACCTCGTGCTGCTCGACATGCACCTGCCCGACATCGACGGGCTCGAGTTGCTGCGCCGGCTCAAGGACGACCCCGACACCGAGGACATCCCCGTCGTCGCCGTGTCCGCCGACGCGACGCGCGAGCGCATCGCGCAGGCGCTGCACGAAGGCGCGGCGCAGTACCTGACCAAGCCGCTCAACGTCGCCGAGCTGCTCGCCGTCGTCGACGAGCTGCTCGACCGGCAAGACACGCGCTTCGGCTGAGCGGCCGCCGCGAACGGCCCTCGTGCCGCTCGCGCAGCTCGTGGCCCTGGCTTCGGCACGGCGCCGCCAGGCGCCTTCACGTCGCCCATGGCGACATGAGCCTGCGCCGCAGCGCAACGCACTGTCGGGCCGTCCAAGCCTGCACTGGCAGTGCTTGGAGCCGCGGCCCTCAGTGACCGCTGGCGATGGCGGCGCCGATGCCGGTCTCGGAGCGCACCTGCTGCGCGAGGAAGCCGGCCCTGTCCTGCCAGCCGCGCGCGCTGCCGTCGAGCAGCGAGAAGGTCCGGATGCCGAGGACGCCGATCGTCATCGAAAACAGCGCCGGCGACGCGTGCGGGAACAGCGCCGAGCCCTTCGGGTTGCCGAGCGTGGCCTCCCACACCGCGGCGAGACCACCGTCAGCACCACGGACGAGATCAGGCCGAGGAAGCCGCCGATCACGGCGCCGCGCGTCGTGCAGCCCTTCCACAGCACGCTCATCAGCAGCACCGGGACGTTGGCCGACGCCGCGATCGCGAACGCCAGGCTGACCATGAACGCGATGTTCTGCTTCGCGAACGCGATGCCGAGCACGACGGCGACGAGGCCGATCGCGACGGTGGTGATCTTCGCGACGCGCGACTCGTCCTTGCTGGGCGCCTGCCCCTTCTTGATCACGGTGCCGTAGAGGTCGTGCGACACCGCCGACGCACCCGACAGCGTCAGCCCGGCGACGACGGCGAGGATCGTCGCGAACGCCACCGCCGAGATGAAGGCCAGGAACACGTTGCCGCCCACCGCGTTGGCCAGGTGCACCGCGGCCATGTTGTTGCCGCCGAGCAGCGCGCCCTTGGCGTCGAGGAAGCCCGGGTTGGTCAGATATGCAGAAGTACCCGATCCACGTCGTCGCCCACGCGACCGACTTGCGCGCCTGCTTCGCGTTGGGCACCGTGAAGAAGCGCATCAGGATGTGCGGCAGGCCGGCGGTGCCGAACACCAGCGCCATGCCGAAGCTGATCGCGCTGATCGGGTCCTTCATGAAGCCGCCGGGGCCCATGATCGAGAAGCCCTGCCGGGCCGCCTCGTCGGGCGTCTTGCCGGCGTCCACCGCCAGCTGCGTCTCGATCTCGACCGCCGTCGCGAACATCGCCTCGGGGCTGAAGCCGAAGCTCGGCAGCACCATGAACGCCATGAAGGTCGCGCCGGCCAGCAGCAGGCAGGCCTTGATGATCTGCACCCAGGTGGTGGCCGTCATGCCGCCGAACAGCACGTAGACCATCATCAGCGCGCCGACGATGACGACCGCGATCCAGTACTCCACGCCGAACAGCATCTTGATCAGCTGCCCGGCGCCGACCATCTGCGCGATCAGGTGGAAGGCGTCGACGACCCGCGTGCCCGACGCGGCGAACAGCCGCAGAGGCGTCTGCGCGAAGCGGAACGCCGCGACGTCGGCAAACGTGAACCGCCCCAGGTTGCGCAGCCGCTCGGCGAGCAGGAACGTGACCACGGGCCAGCCGACGAGGAAGCCGATCGAGAAGATCAGCCCGTCGAAGCCCGAGGCCATCACCGCGGCCGAGATGCCGAGGAACGACGCCGCGCTCATGTAGGCGCCGGCGATCGCCAGGCCGTTCTGGAAGCCGGTGATGCCGCCGCCGGCCGTGTCGAAGTCGGCCGCGCTCTGCGTCTTCGCCGCGGCCCACTTCGTGATCCACAGCGTGCCGAGCACGAACATGCCGAACATCGAGATCGCGGTCCAGTTCGTCGCCTGTTTCTGCGCCTGGCCGAGGTCGGCGCCGGCAGCCCAGGCGGCGATCGACAGGCCGCCGAGCGCGGCGGCCACGAGAAGGTGGCGGGCCCTCATTTGAGCGCCGCCTTGCCGACTTCGTCGGCCAGCGCGTCGAACTCGCGGTTCGCGCGCTTGACGTAAACCGCCGTGAGCACGACGGTGAACAGGATGACGCCCACGCCGATCGGCATGCCCAGCGTCATCACGCCGCTGCCGATGCGCAGCGCCAGCAGTTCCTTGTCGAACGCGACGGGCAGGACGAAGCCGCAGTAGACGATCGGCATCGCGATCGTCAACGTCCAGCCGAAGCGCGAGCGCGCCGCCTTGAGCTCGACGTAGCGCGGTTGCGCCGCGATCCTCGCGACGAGTGCATCGTCCACGCGGTCTCCTCCCCTGGACGTTCTGGCGGCGCACCGTGCGTCGTCGAGCGTCATTGGCCCGCGCTCTGACCCACCCCTGACGCGCGTCCAACGGGACCTGACGCCGAAGGCGCCTGCGTCTTGCGTCGGATCGAGAGGTGCACGTGGCGGCGGCCCGGCGCCGCGCGCCGCGCAGGTCAGCCGCGCCGCACGACGCCGGGGCGCGCGGCC
>JBBION010000302.1:0-4034 GCA_037443345.1 Rubrivivax sp.
CTAAGGGATGCCGACGATGAACGGCACCTCGAACGTGCCGCTGCCGTGGTGGACCTCGATGCGGCCCAGCGCGCGCCCCGAGACGAACGCGCCGGCGGAATCGGCCTGCACCGTCCAGCGCAGGCGGTACGTCGGCAGGCTCAGGCTGAGCAGCCGGCCCACCGTACCGTACAGCGGCAGCAGCTGCTCGGCGCTCTCGGCGTAGAGGAAGGCACCGCCGGTGCGGTTCGACAGGTCGGCCAGCGCCTCGACGTCGATCTGGCTCGACAGCCCGATCGTGAACACGCGCACGCCCTGCGCCAGCGCGCCGGCCACCGACTGATCACGCCGCGCGCCGCACGCGGCGGGATTCGCGCAGTCGGTGTCGATGCCGTCGGTGAACAGGACGATGGCCTTGCCCTGGCCCGGGGCCACGCTCGGGTCGGTCGCCACGCTGTCGCGCAGCAGGTCGAGCGTCGCGTACAGCGGCGTGTTGCCCCCCCACCTGCTGTGTCAGTGCGTCGAGGTCGGGGAAGAAGCCCGCGGCGTCGCCCTGGCCGCGGAACGGGCCGAACGTGGCCAGCGGCGGGGTCGGGATGCGCGTGCCCGTTCCGTCGGCGAAGGCTGCGATGCGCGCCGCGTCGCCCGGCCCCAGGCCGGTGAGAAAGGCCTTGGCCGAGAACAGGCGCGCGCCGGTGGGGTCGGACTGCGCGATGCTGCCGCTCTGGTCCAGCAGCAGCGCCGCCGCGTACGGCTGGGGGGCGCCCCCGTCCACCCGAGTCGCCTGCGACGGCGCGGCCGACGTCGGGGTGTAGGCCACGTCGTGCGCCAGGGCCGTGCCGCGCACGCAGTCTGCGCGGTCGATGGTGGCTGCGTCGGGCACGCAGGGCCGCAGCACGAAGCTCGACACGTCGAGACCGGCGAGCGGCTGGCCGTCGCCATCGACGGCCACCACTTCGATCTCGAACGTGAGCGCCTGCTGTGCCGGCTCGACCGCCGGGGCGAAACCGCTGCGCGTCGTCAGCGAGCCGCCGGCCGGCGAGGTCACCCGGTCGAGCGTGACGGCGACGTCGCTCAACTGGCCACGCACGACGCTGGCGGTCGTCACACGCTCGCGGAACGACGTCCGCGTCACGGTCAGCGATGCGCTGCCGCTGGGCTCGCCGAACCCGATCACGGCGACGCCGTCACCGTTGGTCGTGCCCGTCTGCGTCGAGCCACCGAGCGTGCCGCTCACCGCGGCGCCGGGCACTGCCGCTCCGAACGCGTCGGTCACCGTGACCCGCAGCAGGCCGACCGAACTGGGGGGTGGCAGCGGGCCGCCACTGCCGCCGCCACC
This sequence comes from Rubrivivax sp., assembly GCA_037443345.1. Taxonomy (GTDB): domain Bacteria; phylum Pseudomonadota; class Gammaproteobacteria; order Burkholderiales; family Burkholderiaceae_C; genus Calidifontimicrobium. Next base: position 1,319 of record JBBION010000302.1, read on the forward strand.
GCCTCCTCCGCAAGCGGCCAAGGCCACGGCGAGGGCCAGCGCGAGCCACGACGTCAGCCAGCGACGGCCGACCTTTCGGTTCATGCGATGCAGCGAGTCGGTCATGGTGCAAACCTCTCTGGCTCGGGGACGGCACTCGTTGCGGCGTGCCCGCGCATCGGAGGCTCGGCGGCTCTGCCCCGACAGAGGCGAGTCCACGCGGGCATTATTGGTGGCGCTGTGACACCCATCGGGCATCGGACTGTAAGCGCGTGGATTCGTGCCACACCCAGTCGCGGGGGTCCCCGTCCTCACCACCGCCGCACGCTGCGAGTGGCGCGCTCTACGGCCGGTCGGCAGCCGTCGCTTCGCGCCCGGCCGCCTGCCGGAAGCGCCAGCGCACGTGCAGCGCGCACGCCGCGAACAGCACCAGGCAGAGCACGACCTGGATCATCGCCAGCAAGGCGCTCAGCCCGCCGTCGCTCGTCGCGCGCACGACGCCTTCGGTGAAGTACAGCCACACCAGCAGGCTGACCCAGCGGTAGGTGTACATGCGGTGCTTGAGCAGCCCGGCGATCGGGATCGCCAGCGGCACCACCTTGAGCACCAGCGTGCGGTTGCCGGTGGGCGCGAGCCACAGCTCCCACGCCAGGCCGAGCACGATCATCGCGAGCAGGCTGCCGACCGACATCGCGCGCGTCAGCCGCACGACGTCGTCGGGGACAGCGGCGGGTCCGGTCGTCGCATCCATGGCTGGCATCATAGGCTGCATGACTTTGCCCTTCGCGCCAGTGGACCGGGTCCGTCGTCGCATCGCCGAACTGCTGACCACGCTGCACGACTGGCCCTGGATGGCGACACTGGCCACGCTGCGCCAGCGCTTCCGCGAGGACCACCTGAGCCTGACGGCGAGCAGCCTGACGTTCACGACGCTGTTCGCGCTCGTGCCGCTGGTCACGGTGGCATTCGCGGTGCTGTCGATGTTCCCGCTGTTCGCGGACCTGCGCGGGCGCCTCGAGACGCAGGTGCTGCCCGCGTTCGTGCCGGCCGAGATCGCCAAGCCGGTGCTCGCGGCGCTGACGCGCTTCGCCGACCGCGCGCTGGCGATGGGCGGCGTCAGCGTCGCCGTGCTGCTGGCCTCGGCGCTGGTTCTGCTGTTCACGATGGACGGCGCACTCAACGCGATCTGGCGTGTGCGCCGGCCGCGCCCGCTCGGCCAGCGCGTGCTCGTCTACTGGGCGGCGCTCACGCTCGGGCCGCTGGTGCTCGCGGTCAGCGTGACGGCCAGTTCGTGGGCCCTGTCGGCGGCGGCCGGCTGGGTCGGGCCGATGCCGGGGCTCACGCGCGCGTTGCTCGCCGGGTTCGAGTTCGGCCTGCTCGCGGCGACGATGGCCGGGCTGTACCACTACCTGCCGAACACCGACGTGCGCTGGCGCCACGCCTGGGCCGGCGGGCTGTTCGTCGCGGTGGGCATCGAGCTGGCCAAGCAGGCGCTGGGCTGGTACGTGCGCGCCTTCCCGGCCAACGCCGCGATCTACGGCGCGGCGGCGGCGCTGCCGGTGTTCCTGCTGTGGATCTACGCGGTGTGGGCCATCGTGCTGCTCGGCGCCGTGATCGCGGCCTACGCGCCGAGCCTGTCGATGCGCGTGGCGCGACGCCCGCCGTCGCCGGGTGACCGATTCGAGCTCTCGCTGGTGCTGCTGCGCGAGCTCGCCCGCGCGCGCAGCCTGCCCGCGCGCGGCTGGTCGCTGCCGTCGCTGGCGTACCAGCTAAGGATCGACCCCCTGCAGATCGAGCCGGTGCTCGACGCGCTGATCGCGCTGGACTGGGTGGGCCGCCTCGACGAAGGCGGCGACCCGCGCCACGTGCTGGCCTGCGACCCGGCGACGACGCCGGTCGCACCGCTCGTCGACGCGTTGCTGCTGGCCCCGAGCGGCGCGACGGCGGCGTTGCGCGAGCGGGCCGGGCTGGCGCGGCTGACGCTGGCCGACGTGCTGGCCTGAACGCCCTTCCCGACCGCACCGACGATGTGGGGGGAGACAGTCGACGCAGGCAGTGACACACTGAAACGGCCGTGGCTCCGGCGGTGCGCATGTGTCGCCGGACGACGGCGAGCGCTGCGGCTGCCGCGCATCAACCCCAAACCTGATAGAGGAGACCCCATGAACAAGCACAAGGTCATGCAGTGGGCCGTCGCCGCGGGTGCGCTCGCGGCCACTGGCGCGATGGCACAGGGCTACGTCGGCGGGGGCGTCGGCACGAGCCGCGTCGACGTCGACTGCCCGTCGGAAGCCACCAAGTGCGACCGCACGAGCAACGGCTGGAAGCTCTTCGGCGGCTACCGCTTCCTCCCGAACATCGCCGCCGAGGCGAACTACTTCGACTTCGGCAAGGCGCGCATCGAAGGGGCCGACGGCGGCGAGGGCGGTTCCGTCGATGCCGATGTGCGCGCCACGGGCTGGGGCCTCGGTGTCGCGGGGTTCTTCAACTTCACGCCGCAGTGGGTTGGCGTGGCGCGTGCCGGGCTGGGACGCATGACGGGCAAGGTCTCGCTCAGTGGCGACGTGTCGGGGTCGTGCTCGAAGACGAGCACCCAGCCCTACTACGGCGTCGGCGTGGGCTACGCCTTCACGCCCAACCTGACGGTCGACCTGGCTGCGGACTTCTCGCGCGTCAAGTTCTGCAGCGAGACCGATCTGGACGACACCAACGTGCGGCTGATCTCGCTGGGCCTGAC
>JBBION010000303.1:0-4006 GCA_037443345.1 Rubrivivax sp.
CCTGTGCCCGATCGCCATCGTCGCCGGCTGCAAGTCCTGCCCGGCGTTCAAGGTGTGCCCGCTCAAGACCGTGCTCGGCGACGCCAAGCCGGGCGATGGCGGCAAGAAGGCCGCGCCGGGCTCCGACAGCGGGCGCAAGCCCTGACCGCAGGCGCTACAGCAGCGGCGTGAGCCGCTCGAGCGCGATCACGGCGAAGAAGCCCAGGCCCGCGATCACGGTCCACTTGACGATCACGATGCCGCGCCGGCGCCAGCGCGCGTCACCGGTGGCCACGTACATCGCGAAGCTGAGCAGCCCCGCGACCAGCAGCAGGCCGAAGACGAGGCGAAACAGCAGCATGCCCGGCATCGGGCCTCACCACGCCGCGGCAAGCTGCGCGAAGCCGGCCGGGGCGCGCTTCTCGTCGTCGAAGGTGACGATGCGGTACGCGCTGGCGTCGGCCAGCAGCGCACGCAGCAGCCGGTTGTTCAGCGCGTGGCCGCTGCGGTAGGCGCTGTACGCGGCCAGCAGGTTGCCGCCGATGCGCAGGTCGCCGATCGCGTCGAGGATCTTGTGCTTGGCGAACTCGTCGCCGTAGCGCAGCCCCTCGGCGTTGAGCACGCGGTAGTCGTCGACGACGATCACGTTGTCCATGCTGCCGCCCAGGCCCAGCCCGCGCGAGCGCATCATCTCGACGTCCTTCGTGAAGCCGAAGGTGCGCGCGCGCGCGATGTCGCGCCGGTAATTGCCGCTGCCGAAGTCGAACGTGACCTGCTGGCCGGTGGCGTCGACGGCCGGGTGGTTGAACTCGATCGCGAAGCTGAGCTTGTAGCCGCGGTACGGCTCGAGGCGCGCCCACTTCAGCGTCGCGCCCTCGCCCTCGCGGATCTCGACCGGCGCGAGCACCTCGACGAAGCGCTTGGGCGCGTTCTGCAGCTCGATGCCGGCGCTTTGCAGCAGGAACACGAAGCTCGCCGCCGAGCCGTCGAGGATCGGCACCTCGTCGCCGGTGATGTCGATCGTCAGGTTGTCGATGCCCAGCCCGGCGCAGGCCGACATCAGGTGCTCGATCGTCTGCACCTTCGGCGCGCCAGGGTCACCACCGGCGCTGATCGTCGAGGCCATGCGCGTGTCGCACACGGCCTGCGCGTCGACGTGGATGTCCACCGGCTGCGGCAGGTCGACGCGGCGGAACGTGAAGCCGGCATCCGCCGCCGCCGGTCGCAGCGTCAGCTCGACCTTCTGGCCGCTGTGCACGCCCACCCCGACGGCCCGCGTGAGCGACTTGATCGTGCGTTGCTGGAGCATGCCGTGATTGTCCCCGAACGGGGCGGCGCGCGCATGCGTGCGCAGGCGATCGCGGCGATAGCCGGCGCGCCCCCGCCGGCACCCCCGACGGGCCGCAGCGCCGCTGGCTACACTCGCCCGCGCATGCCGCCGCCGATCCGATGCCCGCCTGCCACCGCCGCCACGCCCTGCGCCTGATCGCCGCGGCGCTGCCGCTGGCCGCCGCGCGGCCGCTGGCGGCCCAGCCGGAGGCCACCGTCGCGGCCGCGTCGGACCTGAAGTTCGCGCTCGAGGAGGTCGCCGCGGCCTTCGAGAAGGACACGGGCCACCGGCTGCGGCTGGTGTTCGGCTCGTCGGGCAACTTCTACTCGCAGATCCTGCAGGGCGCGCCATTCCAGATGTTCATGTCGGCCGACGAGGACTTCGTGTTCCGGCTGCACGACGCCGGCCGCACGCTCGACCGCGGCCGCCTGTACGCCGTCGGCCGCATCGGCATCCTGGTGCCCCGCGGATCGCCGCTGAAGGCCGACGGCGAGCTGCGCGACCTCGCCGCCGCGCTGAAGGACGGGCGCCTGCAGCGCTTCGCGATCGCCAACCCCGACCACGCGCCGTACGGCATGCGCGCGCGCGAGGCGCTGCAGCACGCCGGGCTGTGGGACGCGATCCGGCCGCGGCTCGTCTACGGCGAGAACGTCTCGCAGGCCGCGCAGTTCGCGCTCTCGGGCTCGGCGCAGGGCGGCATCATCGCACTGTCGCTCGCGCTCGCGCCGCAGGTCGCGCGGCTGGGCGGTTTCGCGCTGATCCCCGAGGGCTGGCACCAGCCGCTGCGCCAGCGCATGGTGCTGACGAAGGACGCCCCGCCGGCGCTGCACGTGTTCTACGCCTACCTGGCCACGCCGCCGGCACAGGCCGTGATGACGCGCTACGGCTTCGAGATGCCGAAGGGCTGACGCGCCCGCCGATGGACTGGCAGGCCCTCGTCCTCTCGCTCGAGCTCGCGGCGGCCACGCTGCTCGTGCTGCTGCCCGTCGGGCTCGCGCTCGGCCGCTGGCTCGCGTACACCTCGTTTCGCGGCAAGGCCTGGATCGAGGCGGCCGTCGTGCTGCCGCTGGTGCTGCCGCCCACCGTGCTGGGCTACTACCTGCTGGTGTCGCTCGGCGGCAACTCGCCCGTCGGGCGCTGGATGGCCGAGACCTTCGACCTGCGGCTGACGTTCAACTTCCTCGGCCTGCTGCTCGCCTCCGTCGTGTTCAACGTGCCGTTCATCGTGCAGCCGGTGCAGCGCGCGTTCGAGGCCATTCCGCGCGAGCTCGGCGAGGCCGCTGCCGTCAGCGGGCTGGGCTTCTGGGCCACGCTGGCGCGCGTCGAGCTGCCGCTGGCGTGGCCGGGCATCCTGTCGGCGATGGTGCTGACCTTCGTGCACACGCTCGGCGAGTTCGGCGTCGTGCTGATGGTCGGCGGCAGCATCCCCGGCGAGACGAAGACGATCGCGATCGCGATCTACGACCGCGTGCAGGCCTTCGACCTGCAAAGCGCCGACCGCATGGCCGCGCTGCTGCTCGTGCTGTCGCTGACGGCGGTGGCGGCGTCGTTCTTCGCCACCGCGCGCATCGCGGCGAGGCGCTGATGGGCGGCACGGCTACCGGCGCGGGGCTCGCCGTCGACGTCGCGCAGCGCCAGCCGATACCGCTGGCCGGCGCGTTCGGCTGCGAGCCCGGCGAACTGCTCGCCCTCGTCGGCCCGTCGGGCGCCGGCAAGACTTCGATGCTGCGCGTGCTCGCCGGGCTGATGCGCCCGCAGTCGGGCCGGGTCACCGTCGGCGGCGAGGTCTGGTGCGACACCGCCGCCGGCGTGTGCGTGCCGCCGCAGCGGCGGCACGTCGGCCTCGTGTTCCAGCACTACGCGCTGATGCCGCACCTGTCGGCCGAGGACAACGTCGCGTTGTCGCTGCTGCACCTGCCGCTGTCGCAGCGGCGCGAGCGCGCGCGCGAGTGGCTCGCGCACGTGCGCCTCGACGTCGCGCTGCACGCGCGCCGCCCGGCGCGGCTTTCCGGCGGGCAGCAGCAGCGCGTGGCCTTCGCGCGCGCGCTGGCGCGCGCGCCGCGCCTGCTGCTGCTCGACGAGCCGTTCTCGGCCGTCGACGCGATGACGCGCCGCGGCCTGTACCAGCTGCTGGCCGACCTGCGGCGCGAGCTCGCGGTGCCAATCGTGCTCGTCACGCACGACCTGCAGGAGGCGCGACTGCTCGCCGACCGCATCGTCGTGATGGACGGCGGCCAGGTGCTGCAGCAGGGCCGCCCCGAAGACGTGCACCGCGCACCGCGCAACGCGCGCGTGGCCGACCTCGTGGGCATCCAGAACCGCTTCGAGGGCCGCTGGGTCGGGCCGTCGGGGCGCCCGGGCTGGGGCTGGCTCGATTGGGTCGCCGGCGACGCCGCCGTGCGCCTCGAGGTGCGCGACAAGGGCAAGATCGAGCCCGGCCAGCCGGTGACGTGGGTCGTTCCGGGCGACGGCATCGCGCTGCTCGACCACGCGCCCGCCCCCGGGGCGCCGGGCGAGTTCGCCGCCGTCGTCGCCGAGGCGCGCCACCTCGGCGAGATCACGCTGGCCAGGCTCGAACTCGACGCCGTGCCAGCGGCGCCGCTGCGGCTGACGCTGGCGGGGCCACAGCGGCTGCGCGTCGCGGCGGGCGAGCGCGTGGGCGTGCGGCTCGACCTGGCGCTGGCGCACGTGATGCCC
>JBBION010000304.1:0-3935 GCA_037443345.1 Rubrivivax sp.
CGCACCGGCCAGCGGCACCGCGAGCGCGCGCGGCACGCTCCACGCGAACAGGTCCAGCGCCACCAGCGGCAGGCACGCGAGCACGGCCAGCGCCGCGGCCAGCGTCAGCCCGGCGGCCAGGCGCACGCCGGGCTCGGCGCACTGCAGCGGCTGGCGCAGCGCGCAGATCACGACGAGCCACGTCAAGCTGCCGGTCAGTCCGGCGGCCAGCAGCGGCCCGAGCAGCGCCAGCGCCTGCGCCCAGCTCTGCGCCAACAGGCCGGCACCGACCATCAGCACGCCCTGGATCGCGAGCAGCGCGCGCAGCGCGAACGCCGGATGGCAGGCCTCGAACTCGACGGCCGGTGCCGCGCGCTTCGGCACGGCGCTGTCGTGCCCCGCCGGGCGCGTGTGGCCCCACGTCGACGACGGGACGTCGGCGGCAGCGGGGATGCGCGAGTCGGCGGTCATGGGTGGCGTCGGCGGGGTGGGCCCATCGCCCGGCACCGGCGCCGCGTCGGCGGCGCGGGCGGTCGATAGAATCGCGGCCTCTGGCATTGTGGGCCAGCCCCTCGCCCGCCGGGGCGACGTGAGGCGGCCGGTTCGCCCGCTATTCCGGCCGTTCGCGCGTGCGCCGCACGCCCGCGGTGCCCCGCACCGCCGCCCGCCACCGGCCCCTCCGAGCCCGACCATGACCTCCGCCAACCCGCTCGCCAACAAGTCCGAAGCCTGGTCCGCGCTGTTCTCCGAGCCGGTTGACGCGCTCGTGCAGCGCTACACCGCCAGCGTCGGCTTCGACCGGCGCCTGTGGCGCGCCGACATCGACGGCAGCCTCGCGCACGCGCGCATGCTGGCCGCGCAGCGCATCATCGGCGCGCAGGACTTGGCCGACATCGAGCGCGGCATGGCGCAGATTGCCGCCGAGATCGAGGCCGGCACCTTCGAGTGGAAGCTCGAGCTCGAGGACGTGCACCTGAACATCGAGGCGCGGCTGACGCAGCTCGTCGGCGACGCCGGCAAGCGCCTTCACACCGGGCGCAGCCGCAACGACCAGGTCGCCACCGACATCCGCCTGTGGCTGCGCGGCGAGATCGACACCCTCGGCGGCCTGCTCGTGCAGCTGCAGCGCGTGCTGGTGGACCAGGCCGAGCGCCACGCCGAGGTCGTGCTGCCCGGCTTCACGCATTTGCAGGTCGCGCAGCCGGTCAGCTTCGGCCACCACCTGCTGGCCTACGTCGAGATGTTCGCGCGCGACGCCGAGCGCCTGGCCGACGTGCGCAGGCGCGTCAACCGCCTGCCGCTGGGCGCCGCGGCGCTGGCCGGCACCAGCTACCCGCTGGACCGCGAAAGGGTCGCGCGCGAGCTCGGCATGGACGGCGTGTGCCACAACAGCCTCGACGCGGTGAGCGACCGCGACTTCGCGATCGAGTTCGCCGCCGCCGCGAGCTTGTGCATGGTGCATGTCAGCCGGCTGAGCGAGGAGCTGATCCTGTGGATGAGCCAGCCGTTCGGCTTCGTCGCGCTGCCCGACCGCTTCTGCACCGGCAGTTCGATCATGCCGCAGAAGAAGAACCCCGACGTGCCCGAGCTCGCGCGCGGCAAGACGGGGCGCGTCGTCGGCCACCTGATGGGCCTGGTCACGCTGATGAAGGGCCAGCCTCTGGCCTACAACAAGGACAACCAGGAAGACAAGGAACCGCTGTTCGACACCGTCGACACGCTGCGCGACACGCTGCGCATCTTCGCCGACATGATGGCCGGCCTGACCGTGCGGCCCGAGGCGATGGAACAGGCGGCGCGGCGCGGCTATGCCACCGCGACCGACCTCGCCGACTACCTGGTCAAGAAGGGGCTGCCGTTCCGCGACGCGCACGAGACCGTCGCCCACGCCGTGAAGACGGCGATCGGCCGCGGTGTCGATCTGGCAGCGCTGACGCTCGACGACCTGCGCGCGTTCCACCCGGCGATCGAGCCCGACGTGTTCGACGTGCTGTCTCTGCGGGGGTCGATGGATGCGCGCGCCACGCTCGGCGGCACCGCGCCGGTGCAGGTGCGCAGGCAGGTCGCGCGTCACCGGCAGCGGCTGGCGGGCTGAACGCCCGACGCCGCAGCGCGCCGCGCGCGGGCGTCACTCCTTCTTCAGCGCGATGAAGCCGACCGCACGCACCGGCGGGTTCGACACCGGCAGGAACACCGACACGCGCGCGACGAACTCGTCGCCCTCGCTGCCACTCAGCCCGCCGAAACGGCCCTCGAACTCGCCTTGCGCCGGCGGGAAGCCGGGGACGTTCGCGACGACGCCGCTCACGCGACCGTCGTCACTCACCGACACGCTGGAGAACCGCAGCGGCGGGATGACCTGCTGCGGCAGCGGGGTCGGCGTGTAGCTCAGGCTGCCGATGCTGCCGCTGATTTGGCCGTCGGTGCCGACAGCCGGATCGAAGATCACGCCCGAGATCTGCAATGACGCGTAGCGGCTGGCGTTGCGGTCGACGTGGCGGAAGAACACCAGCCCGCGGTACGTCGTCGACGCCGTCGGCGCGGTGCTCGCGTTCTTCGCGACGTACCAGCCGCCGCTGTAGCGCGCGAAGATGTCGGGCGTCGCCGTGTCGGCGCGCTCGGCGTCCCACATGCCATAGTCGAAATGGATGATCCCCGGCACGTCCGCGGCATCCGGAAGTCCGCTGCCGACGCGCGGCGGCCGGGCGAACGAGAAGACGTAGTAGTCGTTGTTCACCGTGCCGACCGTGATCCGCTTGTCGACCGAATACACGTCGTAGCCGCCCTACGAGTTGAAGCGCGCGGGCGTCGAGTCGTCGAGCGCGACGGGGCTGGGCATCGCCCAGCCGAAGCCCGGGTTCGCGATCGTCATGTCGTACGCGGCGGTGCCATCGGGCTCGACCGATGCGTCGTAGTCGAGGATGTCGTAGGCCTGCGCGACCGCCAGGTTGACGACGCACACGGCCAGGTTGTAGCCCTGCGGCGGGCTCGCCGCGCTGGTGAACCCTGCCGGGCAGGCGGGCGGCGCGTCGTCGCCGCCACCACAGGCGGCCAGCGCCAGCAAGGCGGCCGCGGCCGCGCCGAGGCGCATGCGCTTGCGCCACGTGGGCAAAAGGATGCCGAACGTCATCTCTGTTCTCCTTCGTGAATCATGATACCGACCCCGCTGCGCTGCGCCGCGAGGGCGCCGACGGGCGGCCGGCGCCGCCGCCGAGCGGCCAGAATCGGCGCGTGCGCCGCTGGATCGCCCACCTCGACATGGACGCGTTCTACGCGTCGGTCGAGCTGCTGCGCTACCCCGAACTGAGGGGCCAGCCGGTCGTCATCGGCGGCGGGCGACGCCACCAGCCCGAGGTGCTGCCCGACGGCACGCGCCGCTTCGCGACGCTCGCGCACTACGCCGGGCGCGGCGTCGTCACCACCGCCACCTACGCCGCGCGCGCGTTCGGCGTGCACTCGGGCATGGGGCTGATGAAGGCGGCGAGGCAATGCCCGCAGGCCGCGCTGCTGCCGACCGACTTCGACGAGTACCGACGGCTGTCGCGCGCGTTCAAGGCCGCGGTGGCCGAGCTCGCGCCGGTGATCGAGGACCGCGGCATCGACGAGATCTACGTCGACCTCACCGACGTGCCCGGCGCGCAGGACGCAGTGGGCCACGACCCGTTCGGCGGCGTGCGCGCGCTGGCGCAGGAGATCCGCAACAGCGTGCGCCGCGCGACGGGGCTGACCTGCTCGATCGGCGTGACGCCGAACAAGCTGCTGTCGAAGATCGCCTCCGAACTCGACAAGCCCGACGGCCTGACGCTGCTGACCGAGGCCGACATCCCCACGCGCATCTGGCCGCTGCCGGTGCGGCGCATCAACGGCATCGGGCCGAAGGCGGGCGCGAAGCTCGCGCGGCTCGGCGTGACGACGATCGGCGAACTCGCGGCGTGCGAGCCCGCGTGGCTCGTCGA
>JBBION010000305.1:0-3917 GCA_037443345.1 Rubrivivax sp.
GCCACCGGCTACGCGCCCAAGCCGCTGGTGCGCGCATCGTCGTACGTCGCTGTCACCGCGCACCCGCTGGCCACGCGCGCCGCGTGCCGGGTGCTCGCGCGCGGCGGCTCGGCGGTGGATGCGGCGGTCGCGGCGCAGGCCGTGCTCGCCGTCGTCGAACCGCAGTCGTCGGGCCTCGGCGGCGGCGGCTTCGCGCTGCATTGGGACGCTGCGCACCGGGCCGTGACGGCCTGGGACGGCCGCGAGACGGCGCCGCGGGCGAGCACGCCCGACGACTTGCGCTGGATCGACAGCGACGAGCCCGTGCCGCCGCGCCCGGACGCGCGCGACAGCGGCCGCTCGGTCGGCGTGCCGGGGCTGGTGCACCTGCTCGCCGCGGTGCACCGTGCGCACGGGCGCCTGCCGTGGCGCGAGCTGCTCGCCCCGGCGATCGAACTGGCCGAGCACGGCTTCGCGGTGAGCCCGCGGCTGGCGGCGTCGATCGCCGCGTCGGCCGACGCGCTGGCGCGCGACGCGCACGCGCGTGCCGTCTTCCTCCATCCCGACGGCCGCGCGCTGGCGGCGGGCGACCGCCTCGTGCAGCGCGCGCTCGCCGCGACGCTGCGCACGCTCGCCGACGACGGGCCCGACGCCTTCTACCGCGGCGCGCTCGCGCGCGACATCGTCGATGCGGTGGCCGACACGCGCGGCGACCTCGTCACGCCGGGGCGCATGACGCTGGCCGACCTCGCCGCCTACCGCAGCGTGCAGCGCGACGCGCTGTGCGCGCCGTACCGCGTGCACGTCGTGTGCGGCATGCCGCCCCCGTCGTCGGGGGGGCTCGCGGTGGCGCAGGCGCTCGGCGTGCTCGAGGCCTTCGACCTCGCGGCGCTGCCACCCACCGACGTCGGTGCCGACGGCGGGCGCCCGCGTGCACTCGGCGTGCACCTCGTCACCGAGGCGCTGCGCCTGGCCTTCGCCGACCGCAACCGCTACGTCGCCGACACCGACTTCGTGCCGCTGCCCGACGCCGGCGCGGCGTCGCTGCTCGACCGCGGCTACCTGCGCGCCCGCGCGGCGATGATCGACCCGGCGCGCAGCCTGGGCACCGCGCCGCCGGGCGAGTTCGGCACGCCGCTGCCCGCGCGCGACGCGGGACTGCCGCACGGCGGCACCACGCACCTCACGGTCGTCGACCGCGACGGCCACGTCGTCGTGCTGACGAGCAGCATCGAGTCGGCGTTCGGCAGCCGCCGCATGACGCGCGGCGGCGTGCTGCTCAACAACCAGCTGACCGACTTCGCATCGGCGCCGGCCGACGCGCAGGGCCGCCCGGTCGCCAACCGTCTCGAGCCCGGCAAGCGCCCGCGCAGCTCGATGGCACCGACGCTCGTCTTGACGCCGGACGCGCACGCACGCCCCGATGCCTTCGTGATGGCCACCGGCTCGCCCGGCGGCGCGGCGATCATCGCCTACGTGCTGGGCTCGCTCGTCGGCGTGCTCGACTGGGGGCTCGACGCGCGGCAGGCCGCCGCGCAGGTGTCGGTCGTCGCGTTCGACGGGCCGGCGACGTTCGTCGGTGCCGAGCACCCGCGCGTCGACGCGCGCGACGGCGGCGCGGCCGACCCGCTCGTGGCCGGCTTGCGCGCGCGCGGCCACGACGTGCGGCTGGCGGCGCAGTCCAGCGGGCTGGCCATCGTCGTGCGGCGCTGCGACGGCGCGCGCTGCACCTACGAAGCCGGTGCCGACCCGCGGCGCGAGGGGGCGGCGGCGGGCGAGTGACAGCCCGGCGACTACCATCGCCCGCATGAGCGCCCCGTACCCGAACCTGCTGGCCCCGCTCGACCTGGGCTTCACGACGCTGGCCAACCGCGTGCTGATGGGCAGCATGCACACCGGGCTGGAGGACGGGCGCAAGCACTTCGCCGCGATGGCGGCCTTCTACGCCGAGCGCGCGCGCGGCGGCGTCGGGCTCATCGTCACCGGCGGCTTCGCGCCCAACGTCGAGGGCTGGGCCAAGCCTTTCGCCGGCACGCTGGCGACGCACGCCGCGGCGCGCCGCCACCGCCAGGTGACCGACGCCGTGCATGCCGAGGGCGGCAAGATCGCGCTGCAGATCCTGCACACCGGGCGCTACGGCTACCAGCCGCTGTGCGTGGCGCCGTCGCGCATCCAGAGCCCGATCTCGCCGTTCACGCCGCGCGAGCTCACGGCGCGCGGCATCGAGCGCCAGATCCGCGCCTTCGTGCGCTGCGCCGCGCTGGCGCGCGAGGCCGGCTACGACGGCGTCGAGGTGATGGGCAGCGAGGGCTACTTCATCAACCAGTTCCTCGTCACGCACACCAACCGGCGCACCGACGAATGGGGCGGCTCCTACGAGAACCGCATGCGCCTGCCGCTGGAGATCGTGCAGCGCGTGCGCGAGGCGGTGGGGCCCGACTTCATCGTGATCTACCGCCTGTCGATGCTCGACCTGATCCCCGACGGCAGCAGCTGGAGCGAGGCGGTGACGCTGGCGAGGGCCATCGCCCAGGCGGGGGCGACGATCCTCAACACCGGCATCGGCTGGCACGAGGCGCGCATTCCCACCATCGCCACCAGCGTGCCGCGCGGCGCCTTCGCGTGGGTGACGAAGAAGATGCGCGACGCGCTGCGCGCCGAGGGCGTCACGGTGCCGCTGGTCACGAGCAACCGCATCAACACGCCCGACGTCGCCGAGCGCCTGCTCGCCGACGGCTGTGCCGACCTCGTGAGCCTGGCGCGCCCGCTGCTGGCCGACGCCGGGTTCGTGGCCAAGGCCCGGGCGGGCCGCGCCGACGACATCAACACCTGCATCGCGTGCAACCAGGCCTGCCTCGACCACACCTTCAAGAACCAGCTCGCGACCTGCCTGGTCAACCCGCGGGCGGCGCACGAGACGGTGCTCGTCATCCGGCCCGCCGCGCAGCGCCGGCGCTACGCCGTCGTGGGCGCCGGCCCGGCGGGGCTGGCCGCGGCCACCACGCTGGCCGAGCGCGGCCACGACGTGCACCTGTTCGAAGCCGCCGGCGAGATCGGCGGCCAGTTCGACATGGCGCGGCGCATCCCGGGCAAGGAGGAGTTCGCCGAGACGCTGCGCTATTTCGGCCGCCGTCTGCAGGCCACCGGCGTGCAGCTGCACCTGAACACGCGCACGTCGGCCGAGCAGCTCGCCACCGGCGGCTACGACGCCGTGGTGCTCGCCACCGGCGTGCGCCCGCGCGACCCCAAGATCCCCGGCGAGGACCTGCCCCACGTGCTGAGCTACGTCGACGTGCTGCGTCACGGCGCGCCGGTCGGCGAGCGCGTGGCCATCGTCGGCGCCGGCGGTATCGGCTTCGACGTCGCCGAGTTCCTCGTCACGCCGCCGGGGCACTCGCCGACGCTCGACCTGCAGGAGTGGCTGGCCGAGTGGGGCGTGGCCGACCCCGCCCAAGTGCGCGGCGGCGTCGTGCGCCCCCGGCCCGCGCCGCCGGCGCGCCGCGTGACGCTGCTGCAGCGCAAGAGCGGCAAGCTGGGCAAGGGGCTGGGTAAGACCACCGGCTGGATCCACCGCGCCGCGCTGCAGATGAAGCAGGTCGAGATGATCGGCGGCGTGAACTACGAGCGCATCACGCCCGAGGGCCTGTTCGTGACCCACGGCCCCGAGCGCAAGGACGGCCAGCTCATCGAGTGCGACACCGTCGTGCTGTGCGCCGGCCAGGAGCCGCTGCGCGAGCTGCAGGCGCCGCTGCAGGCCGCCGGCGTCGCGGTGCACCTGATCGGCGGCGCGCACGAGGCGGCCGAGCTCGACGCGAAGCGCGCGATCGCGCAGGGCACGACGCTGGCCGCTGCGCTGTAGGGGTCGCGACCCGGTGCCCAGCGCGGGGGGGCGGCTCACAATAGGCGGCGTGCAGTCCGCCGCCGACGCAGGCCCCGCC
>JBBION010000306.1:0-3912 GCA_037443345.1 Rubrivivax sp.
GCCGGGGCCGACGCGCGCGCAGCTCGAGGCGATGCTGTCGCTCGCCGCGGCCGCCCCCGACCACGGCCTGCTGACGCCTTGGCGCTTCGTCGTCGTTCCGCCGGCGCAGCGCGCGCGCCTGGGCGACGCGTTCGCGCGCGCCCTCGTCGAACGCGACCCCGGCGCGACGCTCGAACAGATCGAGGCCGCGCGCGAGAAGGCGCACCGCGCGCCGCTGCTGCTGGTGGCCGTAGCCTGCCTCGGCCCGCGTGAGCCCGACATTGCGCCACTCGAGCGCATGGTGTCGATGGGCGCGGCGGTGCAGAACCTGCTGCTCGGCGCGCACGCGCTGGGCTACGGCGCCGGGCTGACCAGCGGCCGCGCGATGGACTCGGCGGCGCTGCGCGAGACGCTCGAACTCGCCGACGGCGAGCACGCCGTGTGCTGCATCAGCATCGGCAGCGTCGCGCGCGCGAAGGCCTCGGCCCGCCAGCGACCGCGGCCCGCCGACTTCGTGCGCGAACTCGGCGCCGGTCCCGCGCGCGCGCAAGGCTGAGCCGCGCGGCACGTGCCGTCGGCTGCAGGCGCGGCCTGCCCGTGGAACACACCGGGATGCTGCCGTACCTGTGGAGGTGCTCCCGAGCGATGACCTGCGGGTCGTCGGGCATCCGCTTCGCGTAGGCGCCCTCGACGCGCGCCGGCTCGGCGGCAGACAGCCTCGAGCAGAAGGCGATGCTGTGCGCGAGCGCCGGGCGGTGGGTCGGGCGCCGGCCGTCGCGCTCGCGCGTGACGACGCTGGCGTGCGGCAACTCCTCCAGGTGGCACGGCGGCGTCGATGCCGCTGCGCACCGGCATCGCTCAGGCGCTCGTGAGCGTCGATGTGGCCAAAGAGCGTGCCGCGGCGCGGCTTCTGGGCGAGTTCGCGCAGCACAGTGTCGTCGTCGGGGGACGCCGCGTCGTCGGCGGCGAGCTGGATGTCGGCGTGCGCCGATGTGCCGAACGGCGTCGCGAGGGTCGCCGGGGCGACGAGCGCGCGCCGCGGCCATCGGTGGACCACCGCCGTCAACCCGCGGCCGTGCCGTCGTCGGGCTGGCGACTGCGCGTGTGACTGTTCAGGTCGGTGCCCGGCGCGCATCGCCTGGACGAGCTCGTCCTGCCGCAGGGCGTCGGACGTGGCAGCGTCGGCGAGTCGCGGCGCCAAGGGCGCGCGCCGCTCGGCCTCGTGTGCGTTCCGCGCACGAGGCCCCCCATCGCACGAGCGGGCGGCGTTCATCGGCTCCGACGGCAGCGGCCGCCACCGTGCCCGTGCCGCGGACCGACTGGTGCGGCGGGGTCGGCCACCCGTGCCTGCGTCGGTGCCGTGGAGGCGCAGGCGCGGCACGTTCGCGCACGCTCGCCCGATGCGGGTCTTGTCGCCGGCTCGGTGTCATCGCACCGTCAAGCTGCGGTCACGGTGCCTTCATGAACGGGCCCTAGCCTGCGCGGCGCTGCTTTCCACCACCGGCCCATGCGCCAAGGATGTCCATGAACAAGCCCATCGACCTGCCCGTCCACGACTTCAACGAGGAGGACTCGAACACCTCCCCCAACCCGACCTTCGAGTCGGTTCTCGCGGCCCGCCTGAGCCGGCGCAACCTCCTGCGCGGCAGCGTCGGCACCGCCGCGACCGCGATGCTCGGCGGCCTCGGCCTGAGCGCCTGCGGTGGCGGCAGCGACAGTCCCGCGCCCGTCGCGCCGACCGAAACACTCCTGGGCTTCACGGCCGTGGCCAAGAGCCTCGAGGACAAGGTGACGGTGCCCGCTGGATACACCGCGTCGGTGCTGATCGCCACCGGCGACCCGCTGGCCGCAGGCGTCGCGGCCTACAAGAACGACGGCACCGACACCGGCTATCACCAGCGCTGCGGCGACGACCACGACGGCATGGAGTACTTCGGCCTGTCGGCCACCGGCACGCCCGACCCGACGAGCAACACCCGCGCGCTGCTGGGCATCAACCACGAGTACATCAACCAGCTGTTCCTGCATGCCAACGGCCCGACGCCGAACCCGCGGCCCGCGTCGGAGACCGACATCGAGGTCGACTGCCACGGCGTGAGCATCGTCGAGATCGCCAAGACGGCCGGCACGTTCGGCTACGTGCAGAACTCGCCGTTCAACCGCCGTGTCACCGCGCTGACCGAGATCGAGTTCTCGGGCCCGGTGCACCGTCACCCGCTGGTCGTCACGAAGTACTCGCCCGACGGCACCAAGACGCGCGGCACGCTGAACAACTGCGGCACCGGCAAGACGCCGTGGGGCACGCTGCTGACCGGCGAGGAGAACTGGGTCGGCTACTTCTTCCGTGCCGCCGGCGACAACAACGCCCGCACCGCGAAGGCCAACACGGCGCTGGCTCGCTACGGTCGCAACGTGACGACCTCGGCGGCCGCGGCCAGCCGCTACGGCTGGGAGACCTCGGGCGCGGAGGACAAGTACGCGCGCTGGAACACCAGCGTGACCGGCGCGTCGAGCGGCGGCAGCGACGACTACCGCCACGAGATCAACGGCCAGGGCTACATCACCGAGATCGACCCGTACAGCGCCACGTCGGTCATCAAGAAGCGCACCGCGCTCGGCCGCATGGCGCACGAGAGTGCGGCGTTCTCGAAGCCCGTGGTCGGCAAGCCGCTGGCCGTCTACATGGGCGACGACGCGCGCAACGAGTACATCTACAAGTTCGTCAGCGCGCAGAACTGGGTGGCGTCCGACGCGACCGCCGCGGACCGCATCGCGGTCGGCGACACGTACCTCGACAGCGGCAAGCTCTACGTCGCGAAGTTCAACGCCGACGGCACCGGCCAGTGGCTGGAGCTGAGCATGAACAACCCGACGGTGTCGGGCTACGCGACCTACGCGTTCGCGGACGAGGGTGACGTCGCGATGCACTCGCGCCTCGCCGGCGACGCCGTCGGCGCGACGAAGATGGACCGCCCCGAGTGGTGCGGCGTGCACCCGACGACCGGCGAGATCTACTTCACGCTGACCAACAACAGCAACCGTCGCCTCGGCGCGGTGACGGGCGCGCAGCTGAACCCCGATGCCGCCAACCCGCGCGTCTACACCGACATCCGCGGCGCCTCGACGGTGCAGTCGGGCAACCCGAACGGCCACATCATCCGCATCAAGGAAGACGCGAACGAGCCGGCCGCGACGTCGTTCACCTGGGACATCTACCTGTTCGGCGCGGAAGCCGGCGCGCCGACCGGCATCATCAACCTGTCCGGGCTGTCGCCCGACCAGGACCTGTCCAGCCCCGACGGCCTCGTGTTCACGCCGAGCACCGGCCTGTGCTGGGTGCAGACGGACGACGGCGCCTACACCGACGTCACGAACTGCATGATGCTGGCGGCAGTGCCCGGCACCGTCGGCGACGGCGGCCCGGTGACGCTCGACTACGGCGCGAACGGCACCGTCACGACGCGCATGGGCAAGAAGCCGACCGCCTCGACGCTCAAGCGCTTCCTCGTCGGCCCGGTCGACCAGGAGATCACCGGCCTGTGCGAGACGCCCGACGGCAAGGTGCTGTTCCTCAACGTCCAGCACCCGGGCGAAGACACGCTGTTCGCCAACATCGGCGACCCGACCAAGTTCACCAGCCACTGGCCGGGCAACGCCGGCTATGGTGCCGGCGGTGCGAATGCGCGCCCGCGCTCGGCGACGGTGATGGTGGTCAAGAACGACGGCGGTCGCATCGGCACCTGAGCGAAGTCACGACGTTGGCAGGGGCTGCCGGTGGCGACGCCGGCAGCCCCTTTCGCTGCGGTCGAGCCGCCGCTGCAGGCCTGGCCGCCGCGTCAGCGCGTGCGGTGACGGCGCAGGGCGATCACCGCCGCGACCAGCAGCGCGAGCCACAGCGGGGCCGTCGCGCCGCCGCCCGCCGCCGCGTCGACG
>JBBION010000307.1:0-3909 GCA_037443345.1 Rubrivivax sp.
GAAGAACTCACCCGCGCCGCGCGCGAGCGCGTGCACGCGCCGGCAGTGGCGGTGTTCGCCGGCGACGTCTCGTTTCGCATGACCGACTTCGCCGCGCGCAACGCCGAGCGCGCCGGCGTCGGCGCGGCGATCGCGTTCAAGACGGCCGACGCGCTGCAGCGCCCGCCGCCGGTGCCGCGCGGCGTGCTGATGCTCAACCCGCCGTACGGCGAGCGCATCGCGCCGAAGGGGCGCGGCGCCGTGGCGCGGGAGGGCTTCGCCGACGCGGGCGGGGCCGATGACTTCTTCGCCGCGCTGGCGGCGCACTGGAAGCGCCACTACGCCGGCTGGACGGCGTGGGTGCTCAGCCCCGACGCGCAGCTGCCGCGGCGGCTGCGGCTCAAGGAGAGCCGGCGCGTGCCGCTGTGGAACGGGCCGATCGAGTGCCGGCTGTTCCGCTTCGATCTCGTCGCCGGCTCGGCGCGGCCCGCGCGGACCGACGCCTGACGGCCCGTCAACCGAGCTCGAGCCGCTGGCCGCTGGCCAGCGTGTGGATGCGGTGCGGCAGGCCCAGCACCGCGATCTGGCGCATCACGGCGTCGACCTCGCCCGGCTTGACGTGCGTGACGTGCACGTCGACGGCCGACGCCAGCTGCGCGAGCTCGCCGGCGAGGGACGACGGGCTCAGGTGGCCGCTGATCGCCGCCAGCGCGGCGTCTTCGTCGCCGAACGCGGTCTCGATCACGACGTGCGCGACCGGCAGCGCGCGCAGCCGCTGCCACAGCGCCGGGTTCGGGCCGGTGTCGCCGCTGAAGACCCACGCCGGCGCGCCTTCGTGCGGCTGCACGGCGAAGCCGACCGCCGGCACCGTGTGCGCGGCCGGCAGCACCTCGACGCGGCGCATGCCGAAGGCCAGCACGTCGCCGACGGCGAACGGCACGAAGCGCAGCAGCGGCCGCTCGGGCGTGGGCAGGCGGCTGAAGTCGGGCCAGATCACGCCGTTGAAGACGTGGGTGCGCAGCGCCGCGATCGTCGCCGGCAGCGCGTGCACCTCGATAGGGCCGCGCCCGGCGGCCGCGCGCCGGCGCGAGACGGTGTCGGCCAGCAACCCGATGGCCAGCACGTGGTCCAGGTGCGAATGGCTGACGACGACGTGGTCGATGCGCAGCAGCTCGTCGAGCGAGAGGTCACCGACGCCGGTGCCGGCGTCGACGAGCAGGTCGTCGTCGACGAGGAAGGCCGTCGTGCGGCTGCCGGCGGCGATCGAGCCGGAGCAGCCGAGCACGCGGATCGTCGTCGTGGCGAAGGGGCTGGAGGCCGAGGCAGGCCTCGTGGCGACGCGCGGGTCGGCCGGCGGAGCGAGGAGCATGCCTGCCATGGTGCGGCGACCCCCCGGGGTACGCAAGCGGGCGATGTCTCACGCCGTGGCGGCGCGCGTGCCGCCGGTCCATCGCGGCGGCGAGCGTGTGAGAACTTCACGCGGCCCGGCGGCCGCCGCGCGCGCCGCTCAGGCCTGCACGAACTGCATCTGCGTGCCGGCCAGCTCGATGACGTCGCCGTTCTTCAGCTGGATCGCGTCGCCGGCGAGCGGCGAGCCGTTGATCGTCGGCCGGGCGCTGCCCTCGACATGGGCGAGCACGTAGCCGGCCGGCCGCTTGGTGATGGAGGCCACCTGCACGCCGGGCTTGCCGACGGTCGTGACGACCTTCGTCAGCGCCACTTCGCGGCCGGCCGCGGCGCCGTTGAGCACGCGGATCGACGCCGGGCCGACGGGCGAGGCCAGCGAGCCGAACCCCGACATCGCGGCGGTGCGCGACGCGACGAAGCCCGGTGCCGGCGCCGGTGCACCGGCACCGGGGCGGATGATCATCGTGTGCTCGTAGTCGGTGGCGCCGTCGCTGACGAGGTACTTGATCTTGTACTTGCCGATCTCGATCGTGTCGTTGTGCTGCAGCAGCTGGCGCTTGACCGCCTTGCCGTTGATGTAGGTGCCGTTCGTCGAGTTCAGGTCCTCGATGAACACGTCCTGGCCGGCCATCTGCAGCACGGCGTGCTCGCCGCTGACGGCGAGGTTGTCGATCACGATGTCGTTGTACGGGCGCCGGCCGAGCGTCGTCTTGTCCTTCGTGATCTGCACCTCCTTGATCACGACACCGTCGAGAGAGACGACCAGCTTGCCCATGCGCAGGACCTCAGTTGTATTCGGACCGCCCGGCGCGTCGCGCGCCAGGGGCGGGTCTCAGCGTCGGAACGGCCACCACGATCGACCGCCGGTCGACTCGTTGCCGCCGACCTTGGCCAAGACGAGGGAAATATTATCCTTTCCTCCCGCGTCGTTGGCCGCGTCGATCAGCGCGCGGCCCGTGTCGGCCAGCACGGCGTGCGATTTGAGCAACTGCGTCAGCGTGCCGTCGTCGACCATGTCCGACAGGCCGTCGGAGCACAGCAGGTACAGGTCGCCGGGCAGCACGTCGTGCAGGTGGGTCTCGAGCATCACCGTGTCCTCGACGCCGACCGCGCGCGTGACGAGGTTCTTGTGCGCGGCGAAGGCGGCCTGCTCGGGCGAGATCAGGCCGGCGTCGATCTGTTCCTGCAGCAGCGAATGGTCGCGCGTGATCTGCACCAGCTTGCCGGCGCGCAGGCGGTAGGCGCGCGAGTCGCCCACGTGCCCGACCAGCAGGTGCGGCCCGCGGAACACCGCGACCACCAGCGTGGTGCCCATGCCGGCGTACTTCGGGTCGGCGTTGGCGGCGTTGAAGATCGCGCGGTTGGCGTTGTCGACGCAGATGTCCATCGCTCGCCGCACCTCGGCGTCGGACGCCTCGGCGCCGGCCTGGTGCAGCCAGCGGCCGAGTTCCGCGCGGATGAACGAGGTCGCCATGCCGCTGGCGACCTCGCCGGCGTTGTAGCCGCCCATGCCGTCGGCCAGCACCGCGAGCGCGCAGTCCTCGTCGAGGGCGACCGAGTCCTCGTTGTTGTCGCGCGCGCGCCCCTTGTCGATGGCGGCAAAGAACTCGAGGCTCATGAGGGGCGCAGGCAGGGCAGGCGATGCGAAGGGCGACGGCGATTGTGCACCGACTGCCCGCCGTCGCCCTGCGGGTAGAGGGCGGGCGGGCTCATGCGGGCGATGTGGTCATCGCGCCGAGCCGGCGCGCGAAGTCGGCGGCCGTGGGGCGCTGCGCGGCGTCGCGGCTCAGCGCCCGTGCCAGCAGTTCGCCGAGCGCGGGTGGCAGGTCGGGGCGCAGCTCGGCCAGCGTGCGGGTCGCGCCCTGCGCCATCGCGAGCAGCAGCGCACCCATCGTCTGGCCGTCGTACGGCAGCGCGCCGGTGAGCAGCTGGAACAGCGTCACCGCGAGCGCGTAGACGTCGCCCGCCGGGGCCGGCGCGCCGCCGGCGAGTTGCTCCGGCGGCATGAACGACGGCGTGCCCAGCAGCACGCCGGTGCGCGTGCGCGCGGCGTCGACGGCGCGCGCGACGCCGAAGTCGGTGACCCACACGCGCTGCGTCGCCGGGTCGAACACCAGGTTCGCCGGCTTCAGGTCGCGGTGCACGAAGCCCGTCGCGTGTGCGTGCGCGAGCGCGTCGGCCACCGCGGCACCGAGCCGCAGCACGAGCGGCTCCGGCAGCAGCCGCGCGGCGGTCGTGTAGCGGCGCAGGTCGCCGCCGGGAAGCAGCGGCATCACGAGGTACGGTCGCGTGCCTTCGACGCCGGCGGCCAGCACCTCGACGATCGAGGGGTGGCGCAACTGGCGCAGCGCCTGCGCCTCGCGGGTGAAGCGCGACGCCGGCGTGTCGTCGCCTGCCGCGTCGGCGTCGAGGGCGTCGAGCACCTTGAGCGCGCAGCGGCGCCGCGTGCGCCGATCGGCGGCGACGTACAGCGACGCGCTGGCGCCGCGCGCGAGCAGCCGCTCGATGCGCAGGCCGGCGAAC
>JBBION010000308.1:0-3906 GCA_037443345.1 Rubrivivax sp.
GCGGCCCTGGCGCCCGCACCTGACGCTGGCGCGCCGCGCGCCGGGCGCAGGGGCACCGGCCACGCCGCTCGCGGCGCGCTGGCCCGTGCGCCAGTTCGTCCTCGTCGAGTCGGGCGGGCCGCAGGGGCCGGGCTACCACGTGCTGCGGCGCTACGGCGCGGTCGACGGCGATGTAACGTCGGGCGCCCCTGGCGCGAACTGAGCCCGAGCCATGCCACGCCGCAGTCCGCGGCGGCGGCGGCGGCGACCCCCATCCGATGACACGCCACCAACTGATCCTGCTCACGCTGCTCGCCGCCGCGGTGGCGCTGTTCTTCGCGTTCGACCTCGGGCGCTTCTTCAGCCTCGACTACCTCAAGTCGGCGCAGGCCGCCTTCGCCGCGCTGTACGCCGAACGGCCGTGGGCCGTGATCGGCGCCTACTTCGCGCTGTACGTCGCAGTGACGGCGCTGTCGCTGCCCGGCGCCGCCGTGATGACGCTGGCCGGCGGCGCGATCTTCGGCTTCGGCGTCGCGCTCGTCGTCGTCTCGTTCGCCTCGAGCGTGGGTGCGACGCTGGCGATGCTGGCCGCGCGCTACGTGCTGCGTGACGCGGTGCAGTCGCGCTTCGGCGCGCGGCTGGCCGAGATCGACCGCGGCATCGAGCGCGACGGCGCGTTCTACCTGTTCACGCTGCGGCTGGTGCCGGTGTTCCCGTTCTTCGTCGTCAACCTGCTGCTCGGGCTCACCGCGATGCGCGCGTGGACCTTCTACTGGGTCAGCCAACTCGGCATGCTCGCGGGCACCGCGGTCTACGTCAACGCCGGCACGCAGCTGGCGAAGCTCGACAGCCTCGCGGGCATCGTCTCGCCGGGGCTG
This sequence comes from Rubrivivax sp., assembly GCA_037443345.1. GTDB lineage: Bacteria > Pseudomonadota > Gammaproteobacteria > Burkholderiales > Burkholderiaceae_C > Calidifontimicrobium. The sequence continues at coordinate 858 of JBBION010000308.1, forward strand.
CTGGCGTCGTTCGCGCTGCTCGGCGTGTTCCCGCTGTTGGCGAAGAAGCTCGCCGACGCGGTGAAGGCCAACCGCGTCTACGCGCGCTGGGCCGACCGCCGGCCGAAGACGTTCGACCGCAACCTCGTCGTCATCGGCGCCGGCGCCGCCGGGCTCGTGACGAGCTACATCGCGGCAGCAGTCAAGGCCAGGGTCACGCTCGTCGAGAGCCACAAGATGGGCGGCGACTGCCTCCACCACGGCTGCGTGCCGAGCAAGGCGCTGATCCGCACCGCGAAGCTGCTGCACCAGGTGCGCCACGGCGCCGAGCTCGGCATCGCGCACGCCGAGGCGCGCGTCGACTTCGCCGACGTGATGGCGCGCGTCGCGCGCGTCGTGCGCGAGATCGAGCCGCACGACTCGGTCGAGCGCTACACGCAGCTCGGCGTCGACGTCGTGCACGGCCACGCGACGATCGTCGACCCGTGGCACGTGAAGATCGCACGGCACGACGGCGGCGAGCAGGTGCTGTCGACGCGCGCGATCGTGATTGCCACCGGCGCGCGCCCGATCGTGCCGCCGCTGCCGGGAGTCGAGCGCATCGACGTGCTGACGAGTGACACGCTGTGGGGCCTGCGCGAGCTGCCGCAGCGGCTGCTGGTGCTCGGCGGCGGGCCCATCGGCTGCGAGCTGGCGCAGGCCTTCGCGCGCCTGGGCAGCACGGTGACGCTGGTCGAGCAGCTGCCGCGGCTGCTCGCGCGCGAGGACGACGACGTGTCGGCTTTCGTGCGCGAGCGGCTCGAGGCCGACGGCGTGCGCGTGCGGGCCGGCCACCAGGCGCTGCGCGTCGAGGCCGCGACCGACGGCGAGGGCGGCGGCCACGTGCTGGTCGTCGAGCACGGCGGCATCGAGCGCCGCGTCGCCTTCGACCGCCTGCTGTGCGCCGTGGGCCGCGTCGCGCGGCTCGAAGGCTACGGGCTGGAGGCACTCGGCATCCCGACCGGGCGCACGATCGCGACCGACGAGTGCCTGCGCACCGTCTACCCGAACATCCTCGCCGCCGGCGACGTCGCCGGGCCGTACCAGCAGACGCACGTCGCGGCGCACCAGGCGTGGTACGCCGCGGTCAACGCGCTGTTCGGGCGCTTCAAGCGCTTCAAGGCCGACTACTCGGTGATCCCGTGGACCACGTTCGTCGACCCCGAGGTCGCGCGCGTGGGTCTCAACGAGCAGGACGCGAAGGCGAAGGGCGCGCCCTACGAGGTCACGCGCTACGGCATCGACAACCTCGACCGCGCGATCGCCGACGGCGAGGCGCATGGCTGGGTCCAGGTGCTGACGGTGCCGGGCCGCGACCGCATCCTCGGCGTGACGATCGTCGGTGCGCACGCGGGCGAGTTGCTGGCCGAGTACGTGCTGGCGATGAAGCACGGCATCGGCCTGAACAAGATCCTCGGCACGATCCACACGTACCCGACCTTCGCCGAGGCCAACAAGTACGCCGCCGGTGCGTGGAAGCGTGCGCACGCGCCGCAGAAGGTGCTGGCCTGGCTCGAGCGCTTCCACGCCGGGCAGCGCGGCGGGGGTGCGCGGTGAACGCGGCGCGGCGTGCGCTGGCACTGGCGGCGCTGGGTGCAGCGTGGGCGCCGGCGCGGGCCGTCGACCTCTCGCTGCTGGTTGCGGGCGACGACGCGCCGGCGATCGCGGCGCCGTGGCGCTTCGCCGGGTTGCCGCAGCAGACGTTCCCGCCCACCGAGTACCGCGCGGTGCGCATCGACGGCGTCGACGCGCTGCGCATCGAGGCGCGCGGCTCGTACGGCAACCTCGTGCACGAGCTGCCACCGGGCACGCGCGTGGGCACGCTCGCGTGGCGCTGGCGCGTCGAGGTGCCCAACCCCCGCGCCGACCTCGCGACGAAGGCCGGCGACGACAGCGCCGTCAAGGTCTGCGTGCTGTTCGACGCGCCGCTCGCGCAGGTGCCCTTCGTCGAGCGCCAGCTGCTGCGCGTCGCGCGCGCGGCCAGCGCCGAGGCGCTGCCGGCGGCGACGCTGTGCTACGTGTGGGCGCAGGCCCAGCCGGCTGGCACGGTGCTGGCCAACGCGTACTCGAAGCGCGTGCGCTACCTCGTGCTGCGCAGCGCCGACGCGCCGCTGGCCACGTGGCTCGACGAACGGCGCGACGTCGCGGCCGATTTCCTGCGCGCCTTCGGCGACGAGGCGCGCACCGTGCCCGCCGCGAGCGCGATCGCGGTGGCCGGCGACGCCGACAACACCGGCGCGCACAGCGTCGCGCACGTCACCGCGCTGCGCGCCAGTCCTTGAGCGCCCCAAGACCGGGGCTGCGCCCGGTTCACCCCCCGAGGGGGGCGAGTCGTCCTGGGGCGGCCCGGCGACGACTCGCGAGGCGGCGCGTCAGTCGCGCGGCCGGAACACGATCACGATCGCCGACGGCACGCGGCCGTCGACGTCGCGAGGCAGCACCGCGGTCTTATCGATCGCGCGCAGCACGGCGTCGTCCCACGCCTTCACGCCGCTGCTCTTGACGACGCGGCGCGAGACGATGGTGCCGTCGGGCAGGGTGCGCAGCTCGACCTCGGCGGCGGGGTTGCCCGGCACGTCGTCGGTGAAGGTGATGTTGGGCTTGACGCGCGCGACGATGAGCCCGGCGTAGGTCGCCGACGGTGCAGCGTCACGGGCGGCGGTGCCGGTCGACGACGGGCTGCCGCTGCCCTGCGCCTCGCGCATGATGCGCTCGAGCTGCTCCTGGCGCTGCGCCTCGATGCGCTTCTGTTCCGCGAGTTCGCGCTGGCGCTGCGCTTCGGCCTGGCGGCGCTGCTCGGCTTCGCGCTGGCGCTTGGCTTCGGTCTCGGCGCGCGCCTTCTCGGCGCGCTCGCGTTCCAGCCGCTCGCGTTCGGCGCGTTCACGCTCGATCCGCTGGCGCTCGGCCTGGCGCTTGGCTTCGGCCTCGCGTTGCTCGCGCAGCTGGCGTTCGCGCTCGAGCGCGATGTCGGCGTCGCGCCGCGCCGGCGGCTCGGGCGCCCGGGCCGGTGGCGGTGGGGCGGGGCGCGGCG
>JBBION010000309.1:0-3906 GCA_037443345.1 Rubrivivax sp.
TGCGTGATCTTGCGCATCGGCTCGTAGCGCTTCGAGTCGACGAGCAGCGGGTGCGCGGTGTCGCTGCGGTCCCAGTGCGGGTCGTCCATCGCGTCGAACACCTCGCGCAGGCGCTGGCCCCAGGTGCTGCGCACCATGTGGAAGTACGGGTTGTGCTCGTCGATGCACACGATGCGGTCGGTGCGGAACGTGCCTTCCTCGTACACCAGCAGGTCCAGCGGCAGCCCCACCGAGAGGTTGGACTTCAGCGTCGAGTCCATCGACACCAGCGCGCACTTGGCCGCCTGGTCGAGCGAGGTCCGAGGTGTGATCATGCGGTCGAGCACCGGCTTGCCGTACTTGCTCTCGCCGATCTGGAAGTACGTCGTCTCGCGCGTGGCCTCGATGAAGTTGCCCGCCGAGTAGACGAGGAACAGCCGCATCGCCTCGCCCTTGATCTGGCCGCCGAAGATGAAGCTGGCGACGAAGTCGATGCCGGCTGCGCGCAGCGACGGCCCGTCCTGCTCGTAGACGCGGCGCACCGCGCTGCCGAGCACGCGGGTGGCGTCGAACATGCTCTCGGCGTTCCAGATCGTCAGCGGCGGCTCGTGCGCGCCGCGGTCGACCTTCTCGACCTGCAGGATCTCGCGCACGCTCTGGCTGATGCTCAGGTTGCCCGCCGACAGCAGCACCATGAAGCGGTCGTCGGGCTTCTCGTAGATCATCATCTTGCGGAACGTGCTGATCTGGTCGAGGCCCGCGTTGGTGCGCGAGTCGGACAGGAACACGAGCCCGGCGTCGAGCCGGATGCCGACACAGTAGGTCATGGAGTGGTCTTCGAGAGGGCCTTGAGCCGGTACAGCGCGTCGAGCGCTTGGCGGGGCGTGAGGGTATCAGGGTCGAGGTCGGCCAGCGCGTCGTCGACCGGCGACGCGGGCGGTGCCGGCGCGACCGGCGGCGGCGCGAAAAGGTCGACCTGCGCGGCGCCCTCGCGCTGCTGCGCCTCGAGCGCCTCGAGCGCGGTGCGGGCCTGGCGGATCACCGCCGCCGGCATCCCCGCGAGCTGCGCGACCTGCACGCCGTAGCTGCGGCTCGCCGGCCCGGCCTCGATCTGGTGCAGGAACACGATGTCGCGGCCGGCGCCTTCGACGGCGCTCACGTGCACGTTGATCGCGCGCGGGTGCTTCTCGGGGAACGCGGTGAGCTCGAAGTAGTGCGTCGCGAACAGCGTGAACGCGCGGCAGCGGTCGTGCAGGTGGCTCGCGATCGCGCCGGCCAGCGCGAGGCCGTCGAACGTGCTGGTGCCGCGGCCGATCTCGTCCATCAGCACGAGGCTGTGTTCGGTCGCGGCGTGCAGGATCGCGCTGGCCTCCGTCATCTCGAGCATGAAGGTCGACTGCGCGTTGGCGAGGTCGTCGGCGGCGCCGATGCGGGTGTGGATGGCGTCGACGGGCCCGAGCCGGCACGCGGTGGCCGGCACGTACGAGCCCATCGCCGCCAGCAGCGCGATCAGCGCGACCTGGCGCATGAAGGTGCTCTTGCCGCCCATGTTCGGGCCGGTGATGACGAGCATCCTCGTCTTCGCGTCGAGGCGGCAGTGGTTGGCGATGAAGGGGCCGCCGCCCGTCTCGGCCAGCCGCGCCTCGACGACGGGGTGGCGGCCCGCCTCGATCTCGATGCACGGGTGGGCGACGAACTGCGGGCGGCACCAGCCCAGCGTCGCCGCGCGTTCGGCAAGCGCCGCCAGTGCGTCGAGTGCGGCCAGCGCGCGCGCGGCCGCGCCCAGCGCCGGCAGGTGCGGCTGCAGCGCGTCGAGCAGCTGCTCGTAGAGCCACTTCTCGCGCGCGAGCGCGCGCTCCTGCGCCGACAGCGCCTTGTCCTCGAACGCCTTCAGTTCGGGCGTGACGAAGCGCTCGGCGTTCTTCATCGTCTGCCGGCGCTGGTAGTCGGCCGGCACCTTGTCCTTCTGGCCGGCGGTGACCTCGATGTAGAAGCCGTGCACCTTGTTGAACTGCACGCGCAGGTTGCCGATGCCGGTGCGCGCGCGCTCGCGCGCCTCGAGGTCGAGCAGGAAGGCGTCGCAGTTCGTCGCGACGGCGCGCAGCTCGTCGAGCTCGGCGTCGAAGCCGGCGGCGATCACGCCGCCGTCGCGCAGCAGCACCGCGGGTTCGTCGGCGACCGCGCGCGCGAGCAGCTCGTGGATCGCCGGCGGCGGCTGCAGCGCCGCGTGCAGGCGGTCGAGCAGCGCACCGCCCGGCGGCGTGACGGCGCGCAGTGCCGGCAACACGGCCAGTGTCGCGCGCAGGCCCGCGAGCTCGCGCGGGCGCACCTGACGCAGCGCGATGCGCGCCGTGATGCGCTCGACGTCGCTGACGTGGCGCAGCGCCTCGCGCAGCGGCTCGAAGCCGTCGGTGACCAACCGCTCGACGGCGTCGAGCCGCTCGACGGCCGGCGCGCACTCGCGCGGCGGGTGCGTCAGCCAGTGGCGCAGCGTGCGGCTGCCCATGCCGGTGCGGCAGGTGTCGAGCAGCGACAGCAGCGTCGGCGACTCTTCGCCGCGCAGCGTCTGGACGAGCTCGAGGTTGCGCACCGTGGCCGGTGGCAGGTCGAGCAGGTCGTGGGCCCGCTCGACGGCGAGCGCCGTCACGTGCGCGAGCGCCCGGCCCTGCGTGTGCTCGGCGTACGCCAGCAGCGCGGCCGCGGCGGCGTGCGCGACCGGCAGGTCGGCGGCGTTGAAGCCGGCCAGCGTCGCGACCTTCAGCAGCTCGCGCAGCTTGCGCTCGCCGAGTGCGGCGTCGAACTGCCACGCCGGGCGCTTGGTGCGCGCGGCGCGGTGCTGCGCGACGGCGGCCGGCAGCTCGTCGCGGTCGACCAGAACCTCGGCCGGGTTCAGCCGCGCGAGCCAGCCGGCGAGCTCGGCCTCGCCGCATTCCGTCACGCCCAGCCGCCCGCTCGCGAGCCCGAGCCACGCGAGGCCGAACGTCGCGCGCTGGCGCGCGAGCGCGACGAGCAGCGTGTCGGCGCGCTCGCTCATCAGCTCGCTGTCGGTGACGGTGCCGGGCGTCACCACGCGCACCACCTTGCGCTCGACCGGACCCTTGCCGGCGCCCACCTCGCCGACCTGCTCGGCAATGGCGACCGACTCGCCGAGCCGCAGCAGCTTCGCGAGGTGGCTCTCGACCGCGTGCACCGGCACGCCGGCCATCACCACCGGCTCGCCCGCCGACTGGCCGCGGGTGGTCAGCGTGATGTCGAGCAGCCGGTGCGCCTTGCGCGCGTCGTCGTAGAACAGCTCGTAGAAGTCGCCCATGCGGTAGAACACGAGCGTGTCCGGGTGCTCGGCCTTGATGCGCAGGTACTGCGCCATGGACGGAGAATGGCGCGAGAGGTCGCCTTGGAGCAGTTCGGCAGTCGTGATCGGGGTGGGCATGGCGGCCGAGATGGTAGGTCACGTCGGCTGCGTTCTGCCGGGCGCAGTTGCAGGCTGCCGGTGCGGCCTCAATGCTCACAAGACACTGGCTGCTGCCGGTCAGGTTCGGGCGCTCAGCGACGGCCTACGTCGGAACCGGTCTTTGGCAGGGCGATGGGGCGGATGCCTGCTGCACCTGCATGACCGGTCACTCGAGCACGGCGGCCCGGCCGCTTCGGCGCGAACGACACTTGCTCTCCGTGGCGACCGTTCGGATCCGACCCGTAGCGGTCCTTCAGCGAGGGTGCTGCCCGTACAGGCCGTGGCGGCAGGTCGACGGCGGCACCTGCGTTCTCCGGCCCACCTCGCGCGTCACCGTCGTGGCCGGGCACGGCCTGCGCGGTCGGCACCGGATTCGCCCTGCCGACGCTGGCGCGAGCGCGAATGGGGCCTGCGCCCGCAGGTACCACCATCGCCCTGCACACCACCGTGGTCGCACTGCACGCGCGTGCAGTGCG
>JBBION010000310.1:0-3896 GCA_037443345.1 Rubrivivax sp.
AGCCGCCCGGCGCCGCGGAAGAACAGGCCGCGCGCGACGTCGCCCTTCAGCGCCGCGGCGAGCTGCTGGTCGATGCAGAACTGGCCCCAGGTCGCCAGCCCGTCGCGCAGCCCGCACTGCGCGAGGCAGTCGAAGGCCTTCGTGCAGCGCTGGCGCACGTGCGCGACCGCCTGCAGCTTCGCCTCGACGTCGAGGTACTTGCGCAGCCAGGGCGTGGCCACCGCGCGCGCCGGCAGCCCGGCGACGCTGGTGAACTCGACGATGTCGTCGTCGCGCGCCTGCGCGAGCACGCGCTTGAACTCGGGGTGCGCGTCGCCCTCCTCGGTGACGGCGAACGGCGTGCCCAGCTGCACCCCCGCGGCGCCGAGCGACTGCAGCCGCGCGATGTCCTCGAACGTGCGGATGCCCCCGGCGGCGACCAGCGGCACCTCGCGCTCGACACCGGCGCCACGCAGGAAGGCGTTGACTTCGGGCAGCACGCGCTCGAAGTCGAAGCGCGGGTCGTCGAGGTCGGCGATCTTCGCCGCGCCGAGGTGGCCGCCGGCGTGCTTCGGGTGCTCGATCACGATCGCGTCGGGCAGGCGCTTCTTGCGCTCCCACTTCTTCACGACGAGGGCCACGCCGCGCGCGTCCGAGAGGATCGGCACCAGCGCGACCTGCGGGTGGTCGGCCGCGAGGTCGGGCAGGTCCAGCGGCAGCCCGGCGCCGACCACGACGGCGTCGACGCCGGCCTCGAGCGACGCGCGCACGTAGGCGGCGTACTCGGCCACCGCGCGCATCACGTTCATCGCGATCAGGCCGCGCCCTTGCGCGATTTCGCGCGCGTGCGCCACCTCGCGCTTCAACGCCTCGACGTTGGCGGCGTCGATCGCGGCCTTGGCCTGCGCCTCGCCGCCGGCGCGCGCGGCCAGCCCCTGCGTGCGCGCCATCAGGTCGGGGTGGTGGCGACGCAGGTCGACGGCGCTGAGCGTGCCGACGCCGCCGAGCGCCGCCACGCTGCCGGCCAGACGGTGCGCCGACACGCCGATGCCCATGCCGCCCTGCACGATCGGCAGCAGCGTGCGCCCGGCCAGGCGCAGCGGTGCGAGCCCGCTGCGGGCGAACAAGGGGGCGATCTCGGCGGCGACGTGGGGCAGCAGCATCTCTCGGCCCGGAAACGGTCGAAGCCTGCAGCCTAGGCCCGACGGCCGCGTCGGGCATTGACCTGGGTCAGGAGTCGGCGCCGCGGCCGGCCGCGCACCGTCAGGCGGGGCGGGCGGCGCCGTGCGCGTCGAGCAGGCGCAGCACGTCGGCGACCTGCAGCGGCTTCGTCAGGTAGCCGTCGAAGCCGGCGGCGCGCGCGCGCTCGAGGTCGCGCGGCATCGCGTTGGCGCTGACCGCGACCACCGGCACGTCGCGCGTCGCGGCGTCGGCGCGCAGGCGCCGGAGCACCTCGTAGCCGTCGATTTCGGGCAGGTGGATGTCGAGCAGCACCAGCGCCGGGCGATGTGCCTGCACCAGCGCGAGGCCGGCCGACGGCGTCGTCGCCGCGTGCAGCCGCACCGCCGGGCGCAGCGCGACGATGTGCTCGACGAGGCGCACGTTGGCCTCGTTGTCCTCGATGCACACGACGTCGACGCGCGCGTGCGGCGCAGCCGCCGGCGCCGCGTGCACCGCGTCGCCCGCCTCGGTGGATGCCGCCGCCAGCGCGGCGCCCACGTCGTCCGCGCGCGGCAGCTCGACCCAGAAGCTGCTGCCCTCGCCCGGGCGGCTGTCGACGCCGATCGAGCCGCCCATCAGCTCGACCAACCGCTTGCTCAGCGCCAGCCCGATGCCGGTGCCCTCGATCTGCGGGTCGGCCACGCCCAGGCGCTCGAACGGCACGAACAGGCGCGCGCGCTGCGACGCGTCGAGGCCGGGGCCGGTGTCGTCGACGCGCAGGCGCACGACGTCGCCGTCGGCCACGCCGTGCACGCTGACGAAACCTTGCGGCCGGTTGTACTTGATCGCGTTGCCGATCAGGTTGAGCAGCACCTGCTTCAGGCGCGTGCGGTCGGCGCGCACGACCCAGGGCACGCCGGTGGCGGCGCCGCGCAGCGTCACGCCACGCGCGTCGGCCTGCGGGCGCAGCAGGCCCGTGCACTCGTCGACCAGCGGCCCGAGCGCGACCGGCTCGACGCTGACGCTGAAGTGCCCGGCCTCGATGCGCGACAGGTCGAGCACCTCGTTGATCAGCTCGAGCAGGTGCCGCCCGGCGGTGAGGATCTCGCGCACGTTCGCCGCGCGCGCCGGGTCGGCGCGGTCCATCGCCAGCAACTGGCCGAAGCCGAGGATCGCGTTGAGCGGCGTGCGCAGCTCGTGGCTCATGCGCGACAGGAACTCGCTCTTCGCGCGGTTGGCGCGCTCGGCCTCGTCGCGCGCGGCCGTGATCTCGGCGGTGCGCTGCGCGACGCGCTGCTCGAGCTCGGCGTTGAGCTGCTGCAGCGCCTGCTCGGCGCGCCGGCGCTCGGTGATGTCGCGCACGATGACCTGCATGCCGGGCTCGCCGCCGCCGCCGTCGAACGGTGCGGCGGTGACCTCGACGTCGACGACGCTGCCGTCCAGGCGCAGGTAGCGCTCGGGCAGCGGCGGCACCGCACGATGCTCCTTCGTCAGCACGCGCACGCGCTCGTGCACCGCGTCGCGGCTGTCGGGGTGGATGCGGTCGATCACCGGCCGGCCGACCAGCTCGCTCGCGTCGCGCGCGCCGAACAGGCGCACCGCGGCCGGGTTCAGGTGCGTGAAGCGCCCGCCCTCGTTGAAGAAGATTGCGTCGGACGCGTTGTCGATCAGCGCGCGGTAGCGCTGCTCGCTGCGCTCGAGCGCGCGCTGGCGGCGGCCGGACAGCCACAGCAGCCACGCGACGCTGCCGCCGAGCAGCACCGCGGCGACGATCAGCGCGCGCAGCGGGGCGTGGCCGCCGGCAGCCCCCGCCTCGAGTGGCGCCAGCGCCGCCGCCTCGTCGAGGCCGACGGCGACGACGAGTCCGTGGTCCGACAGCCGGCGCCACGAGTACAGCCGCGGCACGGCGTCGACCAGCCCCGGCGTGCGGAACGCGCCGTGCGTCGCCACGGGGTCGACGAGGAACGGGCGGTCGGCGGGCAGGCGCTGGCCCATCGCCTGCGCGTTGTCGCGGCTGCGCGCCATGAACACGCCGCTCGGGTGCACGAGCGCGACGATGTCGCGCGACGACAGCTCGAGCGCCGCCAGTCGGGACGCGATGTACTCCGTCGTCACCGACATGTTCATCGTGCCGGCGAACGCGCCGTCGCGCAGGATCGGGCGGTTGACGATGAAGGTCCAGTTCTTGCCGAGGCGCGACAGCACCGGCGCGCCGACGACGAGGCGGTCGGCGCCATCGAGGTGCGCCTTGAAGTGCTCCCGGTCGCCGACGAAGACGCGCTCGGCGTTGTCGAGGCTGTTGTAGACGGTGTGGCCGTCGGCGCCGACGACCGTCACGTGGCTGACCGCGCCCGAGGGCAGCGACGCGAGCAGCGCGCGGGCCAGCGGGTCGAAGCGCGCCGCGTCGCCGTCCCACTCGCGGCGCAGCTGCAGCAGCGCGAGGTCGATGCCGCTGAGCAGCGCGTCCATCTGGCCGCCCATCGCGTCGGCCAGCTGGCGCCCGCGCTGGTTCGCCTGCAGCAGCAGCTGATCGCGCATCTGGTCGCGCGCGCGGTCGGCCTGCCACCACGACAGGCCGGCGCCGCCCGCGGTCAGGGCGACGACGAGCAGCGCGAGGACGCCGATGCGCAGCTTCATCGCGCCGAGGCGGCGCGGCCGCGGCGGGCGGGACGGAGCATGGGGCGGGCGTCAGCGTGCATCGGTGCCGGTCCGATGCGCGCTGGCGCACCGCGACGGCGGCAATGATGCCTCAGTGC
>JBBION010000311.1:0-3877 GCA_037443345.1 Rubrivivax sp.
ACGCCGCCGACCATGTTGGCCAGCAGCGCGCGCGTCGTGCCGCTCATCGCGTCGGCCTCGGCGCTGTCGTTGGCGGGCGCGACCTGCAGCGCGGCGCCTTCCTTGCGCACCGTGACGAGGGCGTGCAGCGGACGCGTCAGCGTGCCCTGCGCACCCTTGACGCTGATCTGGTCGGCGGTGATCTGCACGTCCACGCCCTGCGGGACGGCCACCGGCATCTTTCCTACGCGAGACATCGCTCGTGACTCCTTGGCTCGATCAGGCGACGTAGCACAGCACTTCGCCGCCGACGCCGGCAGCGCGCGCCTTGCGGTCGGTCATCACGCCGCGCGGCGTCGTGACGATGGCCACGCCCAGGCCGTTCATGACGTGCGGAATGTCGTGGCGGCCCTTGTAGACGCGCAGTCCGGGGCGGCTGACGCGCTCGATGCGCTCGATCACCGGACGCCCGGCGTAGTACTTCAGCGCGATCTCGAGCTGCGGCTTGGCCGTGTCGCCCTTGACGGCGAAGCCGTCGATGTAGCCCTCGTCCTTCAGGACCTGGGCGATCGCGACCTTCAGCTTCGACGACGGCATCGTCACGCTGGCCTTCTCGACGCTTTGCGCATTGCGGATGCGCGTCAGCATGTCGGCAATGGGATCACTCATGCTCATCGGGGGATCTCCTGCTCGTGCCGACTTACCAGCTGGCCTTGACGACACCCGGGATGTCGCCCTTGAACGCCAGTTCGCGGATCTTGCTGCGCGACAGCCCGAACTTCTTGAACGTGCCGCGCGGACGACCGGTCAGCTCGCAGCGATTGCGCAGTCGCGTCGGGTTGGCATTGCGCGGCAGCTTCTGCAGCTCGAGGCGCGCGGCGTAGCGCTCGTCGTCGGAGCGCTTGGCGTCGTCGGCGATGGCCTTCAGCTCGGCGTACTTCTTCGCATACTTGGCGACCAGCTTCTCGCGCTTGCCTTCGCGCTGGATGAGGGAGACTTTAGCCACGGGCCACCTCAGTTCTTGAACGGAAACTTGAACGCCGCGAGCAGCGCCTTGCACTCGTCGTCGGTCTTGGCCGTCGTCGTGATGCTGATGTTCAGCCCGCGGATCGCGTCGATCTTGTCGTACTCGATCTCGGGGAAGATGATCTGTTCCTTGACGCCGATGTTGTAGTTGCCGCGGCCGTCGAAGGCCCGGCCCGAGACACCGCGGAAGTCGCGCACGCGCGGCAGCGCGATCGTGACCAGCCGGTCGAGAAACTCGTACATGCGCGCGCCGCGCAGCGTGACCATGCAGCCGATGGGCACGTTCTCGCGGATCTTGAAGCCCGCGATGGCCTTGCGCGACTTCGTCACCACCGGCTTCTGGCCGGCGATCTTGGTCAGGTCGCCGACGGCGTTCTCCATGACCTTCTTGTCGGCCACCGCCTCGCTGACACCCATGTTCAGCGTGATCTTGGTCAGGCGCGGCACCTGCATCACCGACTGGTAGCCGAACTTCTTCATCAGTTCGGTCACGATCTTGTCGCGGTACTGCGCCTGCAGGCGGGCCTGCACGGCGGGAGCGGCCGCAGCTTTCTGCTTGGAAGCCATGTCGTCCTCGCCTTATGCCTTGATCTCTTCGCCGCTGGACTTGTAGACGCGCACCTTCTTGCCGTCGGCCAGCAGCTTGACGCCCACGCGGTCGGCCTTGCCGGCCGCCGGGTTCCAGATCGCGACGTTCGACTGGTGGATCGGCATCGTCTTGTCGACGATGCCGCCGGTCGTGCCCTTCATCGGGTTGGGCTTGACGTGCTTCTTCACGATGTTGACGCCCTCGACGACGATGTGCTCGTCGTCGACGCGCTTCGTGACGGTGCCGCGCTTGCCCTTGTCGCGACCGGCCAGCACGACGACCTGGTCACCCTTGCGGATCTTGTTCATGGTGGGTCCTCGCTCGCGTCACAGCACTTCGGGGGCCAGCGACACGATCTTCATGAAGCGCTCGGAACGCAGCTCGCGCGTGACCGGGCCGAAGATGCGCGTGCCGATCGGCTCGAGCTTGGCATTGAGCAGCACCGCCGCGTTGCCGTCGAACTTGACCAGCGAGCCGTCCTGGCGACGCACGCCCTTGGCCGTGCGCACGACCACCGCGTTGTAGACCTCGCCCTTCTTGACGCGGCCGCGCGGCGCAGCTTCCTTGATGCTGACCTTGATGATGTCGCCGATGCCGGCGTAGCGACGCTTCGAGCCGCCGAGCACCTTGATGCACATGACGGACTTCGCGCCCGTGTTGTCGGCGACGTCGAGTCGCGATTGCATTTGGATCATGTTGTTCCCCAACTTGAACGCCACCGCCAACCCCGAGGGGCGACCGGCGCGGTCAGTCTTGGGCCCGTGGACCGGAGGCCGCTCGCGCGACGCCCGGCATGTGGGGCGAAAGTCCGCCGCCCGCGCCCCACTGCACGAGAGGGGCCAGAACGGCGAAGCTGCGGATTATGTACCAGGTGACAGCCCGCCGTCAAGCGGGTCGGCGGGCACCCCCGCCGCCGTGCTGCGGCTCAGCCCTTGAGTTCGCGCGCCTGCGCGAGCAGCGTGCCGGCGTCGCTGACCTCGAACTTGCCCGGCGCCTCGACGTTGAGGGTCTTGACGACGCCGTCGACGACGAGCATCGAGTAGCGCTGCGAGCGCAGGCCCAGGCCGCGCGCCGTCAGGTCCAGCGTCAGGCCGGTGGCCTTGGCGAAGTCGGCGCTGCCGTCGGCCATCATGCGCACCTTGCCGGCGGTCTTCTGGTCGCGCCCCCAGGCGCCCATCACGAAGGCGTCGTTGACCGACACGCACCAGATCTCGTCGATGCCGACCGCCTTGAACGCGTCCGCCTGGGCCACGTAGCCGGGCACGTGCTGCGCCGAGCACGTCGGCGTGAAAGCGCCGGGCAGACCGAACACGGCAATCGTCTTGCCGGCTGCGGCCTTCGCGATGTCGAACGCGTTGGGGCCGACCGAGCAGCCATTGCCCTCGACCTCGACGTACTCGTACAGCGTGCCGGGGGGCAGTTGGTCTCCGACCTTCAGCATCGTGGCGCTCCTCGCAAAGGGGGGGTGGACAGGGACGGCAAGTGTCGGCGCAAGCGTGCACCGGACGCGTCGGCGGGGCCCGAAGGCCCCGCCGCGCGAAGGAGATGGACGCGCCGCGCCCGCGGATCAGACCTCGCGCGCCTTCTCGACCAGACGCGTGACGACCCAGGACTTGGTCTTCGAGATCGGCCGGCTCTCGGTGATCTCGACGGTGTCGCCCAGCTTGGCCTGGCCGTTCTCGTCGTGCGCGTGGTACTTGTTCGAGCGCACGACGATCTTGCCGTACAGCTCGTGCATCACGCGGCGCTCGACGAGCACGGTCACGGTCTTGGCGCGCTTGTCGCTGACGACCTTGCCGACGAAGGTGCGCACCACCTTGGGCCTGGCCGGCGCGGCGGCCGTCGTGGGGGTGTTCATTTCGCGGCCTCCTTGCCTGCAGCCCTCTTCTTCTCCGCCAGCACGGTCTTCGCGCGCGCGATGTCGCGCCGCGTGCGGCCCAGCGTGGCGGTGTTGTTCAGCTGTTGCGTCGCCTTCTGCATGCGCAGACCGAAGTGCGCCTTCAGCAGGTCGGTCACTTCCTTCTCGAGCGCGGCGACGTCCTTGGCGCGCAGTTCAGATGCTTTCATCGACATCCCCCTCTCAAGCGCCGACCTGGCGCGCGACGAACGTGCAGCGCAGCGGCAGCTTGGCGGCCGCCAGCGTGAACGCCTCGCGCGCCAGCGCCTCGGGCACGCCGTTGATCTCGTAGAGCACCTTGCCCGGCTGGATCTCGGCCACCCAGTACTCCGGGTTGCCCTTGCCGTTGCCCATGCGGACCTCGGCCGGCTTCTGCGAGATCGGCT
>JBBION010000312.1:0-3871 GCA_037443345.1 Rubrivivax sp.
GACCCCGGTCACGACCGATTCGCCGGGCGCATAAGCCGGCGCCGGGGCCGCCGCACGCGGTTCGATCGGGCGCACCTCGGCCGCGCCGGCGGCCGGTCGCACCGCCACGGCCGTCGCCTCGTTGGGCGGCGGCACGACGCGCAGCACCTGGCCGACCTCGATCACGTTCGGGTTATCGAGATTGTTCCAGCGCACGATGTCGCGCCAGTTCTGGCCCGTCTCGAGGCCGATGCGGATCAGCGTGTCACCGGGCCTGACGACGTACTCACCCGGCTTGGCCACCGGGGCCGGCACCGTGGCCGGCTGCGACGACGGCACCGCGGGCAGTTCGGGCCGCAGCACCGGCGAGCGCGACTCCACCGGCGCCGGGCGCGGCGCGGCACACGCCGTCAGCAGCGCCGCCACGATCGATGCGGCGGCCAGTCGCCAACCGCTGCGCGAGAGATCCATCATCGGGGTGAGTCCGCCAGCGCGTCGTGCGTTCAGGCAACGCCCGATTTTAGGGGGACGAACTGCACTGTCTCGTGAAGCCGGCGCTGCAGCCCCGCCGCGTGGCGCTCGACGACGACGAGCGTCTGCCCGCGGCCGTCGGCAGCGCGCACCGGCGCCACCAGCCGCCCGCCCACCGCGAGTTGCTCGAGCCAGGCGTGCGGCAGGTCGTCACCGCCGGCGGCGGCGATGACGGTGTCGTACGGGGCGTTCGGCGCGTGGCCGAGCATGCCGTCGCCCCACACGAGGCGCACGTTCGCGCGCGGCCAGGCCGCCAGCCGTTCGCGCGCGAGGTCGTGCAGCGGGCGCAGCCGCTCGATCGACACCACGTGGCGCGCCAACCGCGCCAGCAGCGCCGCCTGGTAGCCGCAGCCGGTGCCGATCTCCAGCGTGCGCCCGAGTGGCGCGACTTGAGCGGCGCGGCGTTCGAGCAGCAGTCCGAGCATGCGCGCGATCACCGACGGCTTCGAGATCGTCTGGCCGTGGCCGATCGGCAGCGCCGTGTCTTCGTAGGCCTGCGGCACCAACGCGCTGTCGACGAAATGGTGCCGGGGCACCTCGGCGAACGCGTGGAGCACGGCGGGATGGCACACGCCGCCCGCCTGCAGGCGCTGCACCATACGCGCGCGCACGCCGGCCGAGTCGAGCCCGACGCCGGTCGGCAGGTGTTGGCGGCGCGCGTCGTCGGCCGCGTCGGCCAGCGGGCGCTGCGGCCGGTGCGCCGCCGGGGCCCCGGACGACGGGGCGACGCGCTCGAGCGACAGCGGAAAGCGTGGCGGGCGGCCGCTCACCGCGCGGCCTCGATCAGCGTGCGCCAGGCGGGAAGCGCCGCGTGGTCGGTCAGGTCGACCTGCAACGGCGTGACCGACACGCGCCCGCTGGCGACGGCGAAGAAGTCGGTGCCCTCGCCGCCTTCGCGCGCGTCGCCGGCGGGCCCGATCCAGTAGATCGTCTCGCCGCGCGGGTTGACCTGGCGGATGACCGGCTCGCTCGCGTGCCGGCGGCCCAGCCGCGTGATCTGCCGAGGCAGGCGGTCGGCGTCGGCCCGGTTCGGGATGTTGACGTTGAGCAGCCACGGCCCCGACGGCGGGGCG
Organism: Rubrivivax sp.; assembly: GCA_037443345.1. Classification (GTDB taxonomy): domain Bacteria; phylum Pseudomonadota; class Gammaproteobacteria; order Burkholderiales; family Burkholderiaceae_C; genus Calidifontimicrobium. The sequence continues at coordinate 1,584 of JBBION010000312.1, forward strand.
GCCAGCACCTGCTCGACGACCTGGCGCGCCACGCGCGCGGCGGCGTCGAGGTGACCCCAGCCCTTCTCGGTCAGCGAGAACGCGATCGCCGGGATGCCGAACAGGTAGCCCTCCATCGCCGCGGCGACGGTGCCCGAGTACAACGTGTCGTCGCCCATGTTGGCGCCGTTGTTGATGCCCGACAGCACGAGGTCGGGCCGGTGCGGCAGCAGGCCCGTCAGCGCGACGTGCACGCAGTCCGACGGCGTGCCGTTAACGACCTGCGCGCCGTTGGCGGCGTGGAAGACGCTCAGCGGACGGTTGAGCGTCAGCGCGTTCGACGTGCCACTGGCGTTCTGCTCCGGGGCGACGATGTCGATGTCGCCGAGCCCGCGCACCGCCTCGACGAGGGCGGCCAGACCGGGGGCGAGGTAGCCGTCGTCGTTGGCGATGAGGATGCGCATCGCGCGGCATTGTAGGAGGCGTCGCGCAGGCGACGGCGCGCGGGCCCGCGCTGCCTATCATCCGCGCACCCGAAGATCCCCGAGGAGAACGGCGATGAAGGCCTGGCTGTGTGAATCGCTCGACGGCGTCGAGGCGCTGCAGTGGCGCGAACTGCCGACACCCGACCCGCAACCCGGCCAGGTGCGCATCGCGATCCGCGCGGCGAGCCTCAACTTCCCCGACCTGCTGACGGTGCAGGGCAAGTACCAGTTCAAGCCGGCACTGCCGTTCGTGCCGGGCAGCGAGTTCGCCGGCCACGTCGAGGCCGTCGGCGACGGCGTCACGGCGCTGGCGCCAGGCGCCGCGGTGGCCGTGATCGGCAACAGCGGCGGCTTCGCGACGCACGCCTGCGTCGACGCGTCGCAGGTGATTCCGCTCCCGCCGGGCTTCGACGTCGAGCACGGCGCGGCGTTCGCGTTCACCTATGGGACCTCGCACCACGCGCTGCTCGACCGTGCCCAGCTCCAGCCCGGCGAGACGGTGCTCGTGCTCGGTGCGGCCGGCGGCGTGGGGACCGCGGCGCTGCAGATCGCGAAGGCGGCCGGCGCACGCGTGATCGCCGCCGCGTCGACCGACCACAAGTGCGCGCGCTGCCGCGAGCTCGGCGCCGACGAGACGATCGCCTACGGCCGCGAGAACCTGCGCGATCGCGTCAAGGCGCTCACCGACGGGCGCGGCGTCGACGTCGTCTACGACCCGGTCGGCGGCGAGCTGGCCGACCCGGCGTTCCGCTCGCTCGCGTGGCGCGGGCGCTACCTCGTCGTCGGCTTCGCGGCCGGTGCGATCCCGGCGCTGCCGTGGAACCTCGCGTTGCTCAAGGGTGCCTCGCTGGTCGGCGTGTTCTGGGGCGACTTCGTGCGCCGCGAGCCGCAGGCCTTCGCGCAGGAGCTGCGCCAGCTGGCGCAGTGGTATCGCGAGGGCAAGATCCGCCCGGTGATCGACGCCCGGCTGCCGATGACCGCGCTGCGCCAGGCCTACGCGCGCATGGCTTCCCGCGACGTGCGGGGCAAGCTGCTGCTCGTCAACGGCTGACGCGGCCCGCCCGCCGGACGGTCGGCGCACGCTCCGAAGGGGGATGCCTGCGCTACAGTGCGTCGCGCAGACTGTGCACCCGTCCGTCGGGGCCGCACCACGCGGCGCGACGGTGCTCCGGAGGAGACGCCGCATGGCCGTCAAGGTCCTGATCGTCGAAGACAACCCCGTCGCGCGCGGCTTCCTCGCGCGCGTCGTGCGCGAGAGCTTCAGCGACACGATGGCGATCACCGAGGCCGGCGACCTCGAGTCGGCGCGCCGCCACGTGCAGCTCGCCGGTGGCGACGACGGCATGCACGGCGCCGACCCGTTCAAGCTGATCCTGGTCGACCTCGAGCTGCCCGACGGCAACGGCCTCGACCTGCTGTCGGCGCTGCGCCACTACCCGGCGACCAAGATCGTCACGACGCTGTACTCGGACGACGACCACCTGTTTCCGGCGCTGCAGTGCGGCGCCGACGGCTACCTGCTGAAGGAGGACCGCTTCGAGGTGCTGGTCGAGGAGTTGCAGAAGATCGTGCGCGGCCAGCCGCCGCTGTCGCCAGCGATCGCGCGCCGCCTGCTGCTGCACTTCCGCGCCGGCGGGGCCGAAGGTGCGGCGGGCGCCGCGGCCGGCCTGACGCCGCCGGCCGGCAGCAGCAGCCGGCCCGTGCCGCTCGAGGCGCTGCCCGAGCACGAGCGGCTGACGCCACGCGAGACCGAGGTGCTGACCTACCTCAGCAAGGGCTTCACGATCAAGGAGATCGCGAGCCTGATGGGCATCAAGTGGTTCA
>JBBION010000313.1:0-3868 GCA_037443345.1 Rubrivivax sp.
CGGCGCCTGCGGCGACGCGTGGGGTGTCGACCCCGGGGCCTCGAGCGTCGAGCGCGCTTGGCGCTCGGGCCGCGCGCTGGCCGGGCGCATCGTCGCCGCCGTGCCAGCCACGGCGCGGCGACGCTAGAGCGCGCGCAGGCCGGCGGTTCAGGCGCCGGCGTCGGGCCAGCGCCCCTCGCGCGCCACCGCCGCGCGAATCGCGTCGCCGTCGGCGTCCAGCGCCGGGGGTGCTCCTGGCGCGGCGGCGCGCCGGCCGTCGAAGCGCATCGGGTTGAGCACCGCCGGCGGCACGCTGCCGTCGGCCGCACGGGCGATGCCGCGCGCGACGACCTGCGGATCGGCGAAGACCTGACCGACGTCGAGGATCGGCGCGCAAGGCACGCCAGCGGCTTCGAGCGCGTCGACCCACGCCGCGGTCGTCCGCGCGCGCAGCACCTGTTGCAGCTTCGGCACCAGTTCGTCGCGGTGGCGCACGCGCTCGGTGTTGGTCACGTAGCGCGCATCGGCGGCGAGCTCGGCGCAGCCGGCGGCCTGGCAGAAGCGCTCGAACTGGCCGTCGTTGCCGACCGCGAGCACGACGTGGCCGTCGGCGCTCTCGAACACCTGGTACGGCACGATGCTCGGGTGCGCGTTGCCCTGGCGCTGCGGCACGCGAGCGCTGCACAGATACCCGCTGGCCTGGTTCGCGAGCATCGCGACCTGCACGTCGAGCAGCGCGGCGTCGACGTGTCGCCCCCGGCCGGTGCCCTTCGCCTCGTGCAGCGCGGCGAGGATCGCGGTGGCGGCGTACAGACCCGTCATCAGGTCCGCGACCGCGACGCCGACCTTCTGCGGCTCGTGCCCGGGCTCGCCGGTGATGCTCATCAGGCCGCCCTGCGCCTGGATCGCGAAGTCGTAGCCGGGCCGCTGCGCGTACGGGCCGTCCTGGCCGTAGCCGGTGATCGAGCAGTACACGAGGCGCGGATTCAGGTCCGACAGCGTCGCGAAGTCGAGCCCGTACCGGGCGAGCTGGCCGACCTTGTAGTTCTCGATGAGCACGTCGGCCTCGGCGGCGAGCGCGCGCACCAGCGCCTGCCCGTCAGGCGTCGCGAGGTCGGCCGCCACGGACCGCTTGCCGCGGTTGGCGGCGAGGTAGTAGCTCGCGGTGCGCGGCCCGTCTTCGGGCTGCCACCACGGCGGGCCCCAGGCGCGCGTGTCGTCGCCGACGTCGGGTCGCTCGACCTTGATCACGTCGGCGCCGTAGTCGGCCAGCAGCTGCCCGCACCACGGCCCGGCGAGCACGCGCGACAGGTCGAGCACGCGCACGCCGGCCAGCGGGCGTGGCGCAACTGCGTGCGTTTTCGGAGGATTCATCGATGGTCAGCCGGCGGGATCACGCCAACGCTTCAAGCGGCCGCCGCGGATCCGGCTCGGCCGGTCCGCTGGCGGCGCCCCCCTGGGGGGAGGCGCCGAAGGCGCTTCGGGGGGATCAAAACGCGGCGATGCCGGTGATCGCGCGGCCGAGGATCAGCGCGTGGATGTCGTGCGTGCCCTCGTAGGTGTTGACGACCTCGAGGTTGACCAGGTGGCGCGCGATGCCGAACTCGTCGCTGATGCCGTTGCCGCCCAGCATGTCGCGCGCGGTGCGCGCGATCTCGAGCGCCTTGCCGCAGCTGTTGCGCTTCATGATCGACGTGATCTCGACCGCCGCCGTGCCCTCGTCCTTCATGCGCCCGAGCCGCAGGCAGCCCTGCAGGCCCAGGGTGATTTCGGTGAGCATGTCGGCGAGCTTCTTCTGCACCAGCTGGTTGGCCGCCAGCGGCTTGCCGAACTGCTGGCGGTCGAGCACGTACTGCCGCGCGGTGTGGAAGCAGAACTCGGCCGCCCCGAGCGCGCCCCACGCGATGCCGTAGCGTGCACTGTTCAGGCACGTGAACGGGCCCTTGAGGCCGCGCACCTCGGGGAACGCGTTCTCGTCGGGGCAGAACACGTCGTCCATCACGATCTCGCCGGTGATGCTGGCGCGCAGGCCGACCTTGCCGTGGATCGCCGGCGCCGACAGGCCCGGCCAGCCCTTCTCGAGCACGAAGCCGCGGATGGCGCCGTCGTCGTCCTTGGCCCAGACGACGAACACGTCGGCGATGGGGCTGTTGCTGATCCACATCTTCGAGCCCGTCAGGCGCCAGCCGCCGTCGACCTTGCGCGCACGCGTCGTCATGCCCGCCGGGTCCGACCCGGCGTTGGGCTCGGTCAGGCCGAAGCAGCCGATCCACTCGCCCCTGGCCAGCCTGGGCAGGTACTTCTGCCGGGTGGCTTCGTTGCCGAACTCGAAGATCGGCACCATCACGAGCGACGACTGCACGCTCATCATCGAGCGGTAGCCCGAGTCGACGCGCTCGACCTCGCGCGCGATCAGCCCGTAGCAGACGTAGTTCAGGCCGGCGCCGCCGTAGGCCTCGGGAATCGTCGCGCCGAGCAGGCCGAGCTCGCCCATCTCGCGGAAGATCGCCGCGTCGGTGTGCTCGGCGCGGAACGCGTCCTTCACGCGCGGCAGCAGCCGCTCCTGGCAGTAGGCGTACGCCGCGTCGCGCACCGCGCGCTCGTCGTCGCTCAGCTGCTGGTCGAGCAGCAGCGGGTCGTCCCAGTGGAAGGCGGCCTTGGCCATCGCAGTCTCCGGTTGTGCAGCGCCGTCACTCGGCGCCGGTGCAAGGCCGCGATGCTACGCCCCGCATCCCGGGCGGGCAAACGAGAATTCGGCATTCACGAGTGCGCGAAACGCACTTCGACAAGGAGCCCGCGATGCGCCGCCGCCTGCCCAGCACGACCGCCCTCGTCGCCTTCGAGGCGGCCGCCCGCCACCAGAGCTTCACGCTCGCGGCCGAGGAACTGGTGCTGACGCAAAGCGCGGTGTGCCGCCAGATCGCCGGGCTCGAGGCGACGCTGGGCGTCAAGCTGTTCCGGCGCACGCGCCGCGGCGTGACCTTGACGCCGGCCGGTGTCGACTACGGGCGCCGCGTTGCGGCGCGCCTCGACGCGCTCGAGGCCGATGCGCTCGACGTCGCCGCCGGCGACGGCGGCGAGCGCGGCGTCATCGAACTGGCCGTGGTGCCGACCTTCGCCACGCGCTGGCTGCTGCCGCGGCTGCCCGACCTCGCGCGCGTCGCACCCCACCTGCAGCTGAACCTGCACGTGCGCACACGAGCGTTCCTGTTCGACGGCAGCGGGCTCGACGCGGCGATCCACGCCGGCGACGGCCGCTGGGCCGGCTGCCGCAGCGTGCCGCTGATGGGCGAGCGGCTGGTGCCGGTGTGCAGCCCGGCACTGGTGCCGCGCGGCAGGCGCCTGAGCGCCGCGGTGCTCGGCCGCCTGCCGCTGCTGCAGCAGACGACGCGCCCCGACGCGTGGCGCCGCTGGTTCGCGCACGCCGGCGTCGAGGTCGACGGCGACCTGCGCGGGCCGCGCTACGAGCTGTTCTCGATGAGCATCGAGGCCGCGGTGCACGGCCTCGGCGTCGCGCTGGTGCCGGACATCTTCGTCGCCGACGAACTGGCCGGCGGCCGCCTCGTGCAGCCGGTGGACACCGCGTTCGACAGCGACCGCCGCTACCACCTCGTCGTGCCCGAGGGCGCCGCGACGCCAGCGCTCGACGCGTTCGAGGGCTGGCTCGTCGCCGCGGCGCAGTGACGCGCGCAGCGTGCACCGCCGGCGGCGCTCACGCGGTGACGGGGCCGGCGACGTCGTCGCCCTCGCGCACGTCGGTGCCGCGCACCAGCTCGAAGCTCGACGGGTACCAGGCGCAGCCGCGCGGCACGTCGTCGTCGCCCGCCAGCGCCGGCAGGCTGTCGTTCGCGCCGACGAGGCCGCAGGTCGCCCCGGCCGCGCGACGGCG
>JBBION010000314.1:0-3851 GCA_037443345.1 Rubrivivax sp.
GCTCGGCCGCGGCGCTGACGCGCGCCTCGCCGACGCCATAGACCTGCTGCAGCGCCGCTTCGATCGTGCCGGCGCAGGCCGCGCAGTACATGCCGGCGATGCGCAGCGTCGCCTGCCCGGGCCCTTCGTCGGCCCGTGCCGCGGCCGCCGCGCCGGAGGGCACGGCGTCGGCAGGCATCGCGGCGGCGGAGGGCGTCATCGGCAGGGCATCGGGTCCGGAGCCAACCCCCGGACGGTCGATAATCTAGCGAGCGCTCCCCCGATCGACATGATCTACATCAAGGCAATCACGCGCCGCGCGACCGCCGCGCCACTCTGGGCGCGCATCGCCCTCCTGTTCGCGCTGCTCGTCGGCGCCGGCGCGCACGCGCAGGAGCCGCAGCGCCTGCCGACGGTGACGCTGCGCGCCGGCATGCACAACATCGTCGCGATGGTGGCGCGCACGCCCGAGCAGCGCGCCGTCGGCCTGATGCACAGGCGCGAGATGGCCACGCACGAGGGGATGCTGTTCGTGTTCGAGCAGCCTTCGGTGCAGTGCTTCTGGATGAAGAACACGCTGCTGCCGCTGTCGATCGCCTTCATCGCCGACGACGGCAGCATCGTCAACGTGGCCGACATGCAGCCGCAGTCGCTCGACTCGCACTGCTCGGCCAAGCCGGTGCGCTACGCGCTCGAGATGAACCAGGGCTGGTTCGCGCGCCGCGCCGTCGGGCCGGGCTTCCGCCTCGCGGGCGGTCCGTTCGGCAACTGACGCCGGCCGGCGCCGCTCACGCGGCGAGCTGGACGGTGAACCGCATGCCCGGCACCTGCGGGCGGCTCGCGGCGTCGATGCGCCCGCCGAGCCGCTCGACGATCTCGCGCGCGATCGTCAGCCCCAGCCCGGTGCCGCCGTCGTTGCGCAGGTCGGCGCGCTCGCCGCGCCAGAACGGCTCGAACAGCTTCGGCAGGTGCTCGGGCGGCACGCCGGGGCCGTCGTCCTCGACGACGACCTCGGCGCCGCCGGCGGGCAGCGCGCGCACGCGCAGCAGCACGTGCTCGCCGCCGTAGCGGCGTGCGTTGTCGAGCAGGTTGATCACGGCCTCGCCGAGCCACAGCGGGTGGGCGCGCGCGACGACGGGCGTGGCCGGCGCGTCGAGCTCGAGCGTGCGCCCGTCGCGCAGGCCCTGCAGCACCAGCGGCTCGGCGGCCTCGCGCGGCAGCGGCACGATGTCCAGCGGCGCCTGCTCGCCGTTGACACCGAGCGCCGTTTCCGAGCGCGCGAGGCTCAGCAGCTGGCCGATCAGGCGGTTCATGCGCTCGGTCGTCGCGCTGACCTGCTGCAGCAGCGGGGCCCAGCCGGCGGCGGTGGCACCGGCGTCACCCTCGAGCTCGCGCTGCAGCTCCTGCGCGAGCACGCGCAGCCCGGCCACCGGCGTGCGCAACTGGTGGGCCGCGTCGGCGACGAAGCGCCGCTGCAGCTGCGCGCCGTGCTGCATGTCGGCCAGCAGCGTGTTGATGCGCTCGATCAGCGGCACGGCCTCGGCCGGCACGCGTTCGAGCGACAGCGGCTGCCAGTCGCCGTTCGCGCGTGCGGCGACGTCGCTGGCGACGTCGCGCAGCGGCTGCAGCCCGCGCCGCACGCCCCACGCGATCAGCGCGATCGACAGCAGGCCGAGCCCGAGGCCGGGCAGCAGCACGCCGAGCAGGATGCGCCGCTGCAGCTGCGCGCGCTTGCCGGTGGTCTCGACGACGACGACCGAGACAGTGCGCTCGAGCATCGGCGACTTGATCGAGAACACCGCACCACGCACCGGCTCGCCGCGGTACACGCCGTCGAACAGCACCGGGGCCTCGAACGCGCGCTCGCGTTCGGCCGGCGCCGGCACGAGGATGTCGCCGGCGAGCATGTTGCCCTCGACGTCCTGCATCCCGAAGGCGATGCGGTCGTCGCGGTCCCACGTGAGGATCTCCATCGCCTGGCGCGTGACGTCGAGCAGCGGGCCGCGGTCGGTCCACACCACCTTGGCCGCGAGCGCCGAGGCCTGGTCCTGCAGGCCGCGGTCGAACGCGTCATGCACGCTGCCGCGCGCGAGCTGGTAGGCGCCGGCCCCGGCGAGCACGCCGCCGACGACCCAGATCCACAGCAGCGGCCTGAGCAGCTGCGCGCGCAGGCTCGGCCCGTGGCGCGGCGACGCGTCGGGCGCCGGCGTCGTCATCGCGTCACGCCGCGGCGGCCGGCGCGCACTCCATCACGTAGCCGAAGCCGCGCACGGTCTTGATCACGACACCGAGGTCGGCGAAGCGTTTTCGCAGCCGGTGCACGTAGACCTCGACCGAGTTCTCGCTGAAGTCGGCCTCCCAGCTCGACAGCGTCGCGACGATGCTCTCCTTCGGCACGACGCGGCCGGCCTTGTGCATCAGCAGCTCGGTCAGCGCCATCTCGCGCGGGCTCATGTGCACGCGCTGGCCACGCCAGCGCAGCTCGCGCTGCGTCAGGTCCAGCTCGAGCTCGCCGAGCGCCAGTCGCTCCGAGACGCGGCCGTCGGCGCGCCGCTTGAGCGCGCGCACGCGTGCGACCAGCTCGGCCACGTCGAACGGTTTGACGAGGTAGTCGTCGGCACCGGCGTTCAGCCCGTCGACGCGGTCGCTCAGCTCGTCGCGCGCCGTCAGCAGCAGCACCGGCAGGCGCGCGCCGCGCGCACGCCAGTGGCGCAGCACGTCCATGCCGTCGCAGCCGGGCAGACCGAGGTCGAGCACCGCGAGGTCGTACAAGCCGGCGTCGCCGGCGGCCAGCGCCAGGCGGCCGTCGTGCAGCACGTCGACGCTCCAGCCCTCGCGCTCGAACGCGCGCCCCGCGCCGAGGCTCAGCGCGGGGTCGTCCTCGACGAGCAGGATGCGCATCGCACCGCGGCGCGGCAGGCGGCGCTCAGCCGAAGTTCTTCTGCGCGAAGTCCCAGTTGACGAGCTTGTCGAGGAAGGTCTCGACGAACTTCTGGCGCAGGTTGCGGTAGTCGATGTAGTAGGCGTGTTCCCACACGTCGACCGTCAGCAGCGCCTTGTCGGCGCCGGTCAGCGGCGTGCCGGCCGCGCCGGTGTTGACGATGTCGACCGTCCCGTCGGCCTTCCTGACCAGCCAGGTCCAGCCCGAGCCGAAGTTGCCGACCGCGCTCTTGACGAAGGCCTCCTTGAACGCTGCGTAGCTGCCCCACTTGGCGTCGATCGCCGCGGCAAGCGCGCCGGCGGGCTCGCCGCCGCCGTTGGGCTTCATGCAGTGCCAGAAGAAGGTGTGGTTCCAGACCTGCGCGGCGTTGTTGTAGACCGGCCCGGGGTTGGGCGCCTTGCGCACGATGTCTTCGAGCGACATCGACTCGTACTCGGTGCCCTTCTGCAGGTTGTTGAGGTTGACGACGTAGGCGTTGTGGTGCTTGCCGTGGTGGTACTCCAGCGTCTCGCGGCTGTAGTGCGGCGCAAGGGCGTCGATCGCGTACGGCAGGGGCGGCAGCGTGTGTTCCATGGCTCGGTCCTCGGTTCGGGGGGAGCGCCTCAGGCGGCGCGGCGTTCGGGGCGTGACGGCGCGGCAACAGCGCGACAACGGGCCGCGATTGTAGGCAGCACCCATGCCGGCGGCGCCGGCGCTCGCCAAGGCCCTGACGCGCGGGCGGGTGCGGCTGGCTGCGCCCGCGGGGCGCTCAACGCGGCGGCTCGCCGGGGCGGCCAGGCCGCACGTCGAGCACCTGCGCCAGCGCCTCGCCGTCGGCCCACACCGCGTGCACCCGCTGCCCCGGCTGCAGCGCCGCCGCCGAGACGACCGGCCGCCTCGACTCGTCGGTGACCCACGCGTAGCCGCGTGCGAGCACCTGCGCCGGATCGAG
>JBBION010000315.1:0-3838 GCA_037443345.1 Rubrivivax sp.
GGCGGGTGCGGCGGGCGCAGCCGCCGGCACGACGCCGGCCGCGGCCTCGGTGTCGATCTTCGCGATCACCTGGTCGCTGACGACGGTGCCGCCGTCGCCGACGACGAGCTCGGCCAGCACACCGGCGGCCGGCGCCGGCACCTCGAGCACGACCTTGTCGGTCTCGACCTCGATCAGGATCTCGTCCATCGCCACGGCCTCGCCGGGCTTCTTCTTCCACTGCAGCAGCGTGGCCTCGGCCACCGATTCCGACAGCTGCGGAACCTTCACTTCAACGATTGCCATGTTGGTCTTTCTGGGTGTGACGCGCGCCCGTCAAGCGGCCGCCGCGGATCCGGCCTTGCCGGTCCGCCGGCGGCGCCCCCTCGAGGGGGAGCGCCGAAGGCGCTTCGGGGGTGGTCTTACTTCGTGAGCACGAAGCCCTTGATCTTGCCGAAGGCCTGGTCGAGCAGCGCCTTCTGCTGCTCCTGGTGCAGGTGGGCGTAGCCCACCGCCGGCGACGCCGACGCGGGGCGCCCGGCGTAGCCGAGCTTCTGGCCGTCGAGCATGTTCTCGTGGATGTAGTGCTGCACGAAGAACCAGGCGCCCTGGTTCTGTGGCTCGTCCTGGCACCACACGACTTCGGTCGCGTTCGGGAAGCGCTTCATCTCGGCGGCGAAGGCCTTGTGCGGGAACGGGTACAACTGCTCGACGCGCACGATCGCGACGTCCCACGCCTTCTTGTCGTCGCGCTTCTTGATCAGGTCGTAGGCGACCTTGCCCGAGCAGGCGATCACGCGCTTGACCTTCTCGGCCTCGACCTCGCTGCGCGAGGGACCGATGACGGTGCGGAACTCCCCCCTGGAGAACTCGACCAGCGGCGACGTCGCGTCCTTCGCGCGCAGCAACGACTTCGGCGTGAAGATGATCAGCGGCTTGCGGAACTGGCGCACCATCTGCCGGCGCAGCAGGTGGAAGATCTGGCTGGCCGTCGTCGGCTGGCAGATCTGGATGTTGTTGTCGGCGGCCAACTGCATGAAGCGCTCGAGGCGCGCCGAGCTGTGCTCGGGGCCCTGCCCTTCGTAGCCGTGCGGCAGCATCAGCACGAGACCATTGGCCCGGCCCCACTTGACCTCGCCGGCGGCGATGAACTGGTCGATCACGACCTGCGCGCCGTTGGCGAAGTCGCCGAACTGGGCCTCCCAGATCGTCAGCGTGTTCGGGTCGGCCGACGCGTAGCCGTACTCGAAGCCGAGCACCGCCTCCTCCGACAGGATCGAGTCGATCACCGTGAAGGCGGCCTGGCCCTCGGCGACGTTCTGCAGCGGGATGTAGGTGCCCTCGTCGAACTTCTCGCGGTTCTGGTCGTGCAGCACGGCGTGGCGGTGCACGAAGGTTCCGCGGCCGCAGTCCTCGCCCGACAGCCGCACCGCGTAGCCGCTGGCCACCAGCGACGCGTAGGCCAGGTGCTCGCCCATGCCCCAGTCGACGTTGATCTCGCCGCGGCCCATCGCCGCGCGGTCGGCGAGCACCTTCTCGACCAGCGGGTGCAGCTTGAAGCTGGTCGGCACCGTCGTGACGCGCTCGGCCAGGCGCTTGATCTCGGCCAGCGGCAGCGCGGTGTCAGCCGCGTCGGTCCACTTCTTGCCGAGGAACGGCGTCCAGTCGACGGCGTACTTGCTCTTGAAGTTGGTCAGCACCGGGTCGACGGTGTGACGCCCGGCGTCCATCGCGGCGCGGAACGCCTTGGCCATCTCCTCGGGCCCGTTCTCGGGCAGCACGCCCTGCAGCATGAGCCGGTCGCCGTACAGCTTGCGCGTGCCGGGGTGCTTGGAGATCTTCTTGTACATCAGCGGCTGCGTCAGGCTCGGCGTGTCCTGCTCGTTGTGGCCGAGCTTGCGGAAGCACACGATGTCGACGACGACGTCCTTCCTGAACTGCTGGCGGTAGTCCATCGCGAGCTGGGTGCAGAACACCACCGCTTCCGGATCGTCGCCATTGACGTGCAGCACCGGCGCCTCGATCATCTTGACGACGTCGGTGCAGTACAGCGTCGAGCGGCTGTCGCGCGGGTCGCTCGTCGTGAAGCCGATCTGGTTGTTGATGACGATGTGCACCGTGCCGCCGGTGAAGTAGCCGCGCGTCTGCGCGAGCGCCAGCGTCTCCATCACGACGCCCTGGCCGGCGAACGCGGCGTCGCCGTGCACGAGCACCGGCAGCACGGCCTTGCCTTGCGCATCGCCGCGGCGGTCCTGCCTTGCGCGCACCGAGCCTTCGACGACCGGGTTGACGATCTCGAGGTGCGACGGGTTGAACGCCAGGCTCAGGTGCACCGGGCCGCCCGGCGTCGAGACGTCGCTCGAGAAGCCCTGGTGGTACTTGACGTCGCCGGCGGGCAGGTTCTCGGGCGCGGTGTGGTCGAACTCGGCGAACAGGTCCTTGGGCATCTTGCCCAGCGTGTTGACGAGCACGTTCAGGCGGCCGCGGTGGGCCATGCCGATCACGATCTCCTGCACGCCCTGCTCGCCGGCGCGCTGCACGAGCTCGTCCATCGACGCGATGAAGCTCTCGCCGCCCTCGAGCGAGAAGCGCTTTTGCCCGACGTACTTGGTGTGCAGGTAGCGCTCGAGGCCCTCGGCGGCGGTCAGCCGGTCGAGGATGTGCTTCTTCTTGGCGCCGCTGAAGGTCGGCTTGCTGCGGCTGCTCTCCAGCCGTTCCTGCCACCAGCGCTTCTCGGCCGGGTCGGTGATGTGCATGAACTCGGCGCCGACGGTGCCGCAATACGTGTCACGCAGGGCCTGCACGATCTCGCGCAGCGTCATCTCCTCGCCCTTGGTGAAGTACGTGTTCGTCGCGCTGAACGTGAGGTCCAGGTCGGCCTCCGTCAGGTCGTAGAACGCGGGCTCCAGCTCGGGGATCTTCGGCCGCTCCTGGCGCTTGAGCGGGTCGAGGTCGGCCCAGCGCGCGCCGAGGAAGCGGTAGGCGGCGATCAGGCTCTGGACGTGGACCTGCTTGCGCGCGATCGCGAGGTCGGCGCTCGAGGTCTTGACGGCGAACGCGTTGGCCTTGGCGCGCTGCGCGAACGACTCGATGACGGGGGCGTGGGCGACGTCGCGCGCCTCGCTGCCGTCGACCGCCGGCACGTGCTGCAGGTTGTCGAAGTAGGCGCGCCAGTTGTCGGGCACGCTGCCGGGGTTGTCGAGGTAGGCCTCGTACAACTCCTCGACGTAGGGGGCGTTGCCGCCGAACAGGTACGAGTTCGACCTGTATTGCTCCATCATCGCTCGCTCACCTTTCGCCCCGGTTTCCGGGACTCCGATGGGTTGTCAAACCTTCCGCGACCCGGCTGCACCGGTTGGCGGATTGCGACCCGCCTTGCTGCTTGTCTCGCATCAGGCCTGCGCCTGGACCAGCAAGGGGACGGGAAGGACCTCACATCACGGGTGCGACTGTACTCTCGTTTTCGACACCCCTCGTCCGATTAGACGCCCCCAACCCTTCCGATTCGCTGACAAGCGCCGCGTGATGTGGCGTCCAATCCACGCCGTGTCGACCGCGCGCGTGATCCACCTGCATCCGCTGGCCCCGCCGAAGCCGGCGCCCGGCGCGGCGTGCAACGGATGCGGCGTGTGCTGCGCCGCGGAGCCCTGCCCGGCCGGGATCGTGCTGACGCGACGGCGCCGCGGTGCGTGTACCGCCCTGCGCTGGGACGACGCCCAGGCGCGCTACCGCTGCGGGCTGCTCGTCGACCCGGCCCGAACGCTCGGCGTGCCGTCCTGGACCGCGCCCGCCGTGCGGGGGCTGGCTAAGCGCTGGATCGCGGCCGGTGCGGGTTGCGACAGCGATCTCGAGCCGCAGC
>JBBION010000316.1:0-3827 GCA_037443345.1 Rubrivivax sp.
GCGGCCGTCGCGCGCGCACCTGCCGGCGCTCACGGTGTGCGCGCTGGGCACGGTGGTGGGTTTTCCGCTCGCGCTCGCGCTGGCGCTGCGCGAGGTCGACGCGATGCACGCCGCCGTCGTCACCGGCGTGCTGCCGCTGGCCACCGCCGTCGTCGGCGCGCTGGCGCTGCGCCAGCGGCCGTCGCGCGCGTTCTGGGCCTGTGCCGTGCTCGGCGCGGCGCTGGTGGTCGCCTTCGCCGCGGTGGCCGGCGGCGGTGCGCTGGCGGCGGCCGACGGCTGGCTGCTGCTCGCCGTCGCCAGTGCCGCGTGCGGCTACGTCGCCGGCGCGCGCGTGGCCGCGGCGATGCCGGCCGCGCAGGTGATCTGCTGGGTGCTCGTCGCGTCGCTGCCGCTGACGCTGCCGGCCACGCTCGTCGCGTGGCCGCCGCGGCCGGTGCCGGTGCTGGCGTGGGCGGGCTTCGCGTACGTCGCGCTGTGCTCGATGTGGCTGGGCTTCTTCGCGTGGTATCGCGCGCTGGCGCTCGGCGGCGTCGTGCGCGTCAGCCAGGTGCAGCTGCTGCAGCCCTTCGTCGCGCTGGTGGCGGCGTGGGCGCTGCTCGGCGAGGCGCTGCAGCCGGCGACGCTCGTGTTCGCGCTGGCGGTGGCCGGCGTGGTGTTCGTCGGTCGCCGGCTGCCCGTCTTGGGTACGGCACCGGGCGGGAACAGGCCACGGAGGACGACATGAACTGGACATTGGCCGCGCGTGCGCAGCGCCTGAACCCGTCGGTGATCCGCGAGCTGCTCAAGCTCACCGAGCGCGCCGACGTGATCTCGCTGGCCGGGGGCTTGCCGGCGCCGGAGGGCTTTCCGGTCGACGCGTTGCGCGACGCGACGGCGCGCGTGCTGGCCACGCATCCGCGCGAGGCGCTGCAGTACGCGGCCAGCGAAGGCTTCGGCCCGCTGTGCGAGTGGGTCGCACAGGACCTCGCGGCGCGCGGCGTGCGCGTCGACGCCGCGCAGGTGCTGATCACCCACGGCTCGCAGCAGGGGCTGGACCTGGTCGGCAAGGTGCTGATCGACGCCGGCAGCGCGGTGGCCGTCGAGCAGCCGACCTACCTCGGCGCGTTGCAGGCGTTCGCACCGTACGAGCCGCGCTTCGTGCCGCTCGACGGCGACGACGAGGGCCCACGCCCCGAGGCGCTGGCCGTTGTGCGCGGCGCCCGCTTCGCGTACCTGCTGCCGAACTTCCAGAACCCGAGCGGGCGCTGCCTGTCGGCGGCGCGCCGCGACGCGCTCGTCGACGCCGCCGACGCGGCCGGCGTGCCGCTGGTCGAGGACGACCCGTACGGCGAGCTGTGGCTCGACGCCCCGCCGCCGCCGCCGCTGGCCGCGCGTGCGGGCGACGGTGCGATCTACCTCGGCTCGTTCTCGAAGGTGCTGGCGCCCGGCTTGCGGCTGGGTTACGTCGTCGCGCCGAAGCCGCTGTTCGCGAAGCTGCTGCAGGCCAAGCAGGCCGCCGACCTGCACGCCAGCGGCTTCGCGCAGCGCATCGTGCACGAGGTGCTGCACGGCGGCGGGCTGCCGGCGCACCTCGACGCCCTGCGTGCACGCTACCGCGTGCACCGCGACGCGATGCAGGCGGCGTTGCAGCGCCACCTCGGCGAGGCCGCCGACGGCGACGGCGCGGCCGTGCGCTGCCGCTGGCAGCGCCCCGCCGGCGGCATGTTCTTCTGGCTCGAGCTGCCGGCAGGGCTCGATGCCTCGGCGCTGTTGCCGCGTGCCGTCGACGCCGGTGTGGCCTACGTGCCCGGCGCGGCGTTCTATGCGACGGCGCCGCGCGCGCACACGCTGCGGCTGAGCTTCGTCACGGTGTCGCCCGAGCGCATCGACGCCGGCGTCGCCGCGCTCGCCCGCGTGATCCGCGAGGCGTGTGCGGCGCGGCTGTCGCGTGGTGTCGTCGCATCGCCGTGAGGCGCGTCAACGCACAGCGGCGTGCGCGCACGCTACATTCGCGGCGGCTGCACTCGCGGCCGCGCACATCCACTCACACGCGACGAAGGACACACACGTATGGCAACGACGAAGGCGAAGAAGTCCGAGATGGCCCAGGCGGCCGACAACCTGGCGGCGGCCGCGCAGCACGTCGGCGAGGCCGTGAGCCAGAAGCTCGACCAGGTCGGCGCGGCCGCGTCGGCCGAGTACGGCAAGGCGAAGAAGGCCGCGCTGAAGAAGCGCGACCAGGCCAAGAGCAAGCTCGACGCGATGCTCAAGAAGGCCGAGGCGCGCGTCAAGAAGGCGATGGCCGACGCCGAGAAGTCGGTGCGCGGCGCGATGCGCAAGGGCGAGCAGAAGGTCAAGGCCGCGCAGAAGAAGCTGGCCGCCGCGCAGGCCACCGCGCAGCGCAAGGCCAAGGCGGCCGCCAAGGCGGTCGAGAAGGAGGCCGCGACGCTGAAGAAGGCGGCGGCCACGAAGCTCGCGACGGCGAAGAAGGCGGCGGCCAAGAAGGCGCCGGCGAAGAAGGCTCCCGCCAAGAAGGCCGCCGCGAAGAAGGCCCCGGCGAAGAAGGCTCCCGCCAAGAAGGTCGCCGCGCACAAGGCGCCGGCGAAGAAGGCCGCGGCCTGAACGGCTGCGCCGACGCGCGGGCCGGCGCAGCGGACGACCTGTGCCGGCACCTGCCGCAGCACTGACCGATGGGCCGGCACCGCTTCACGCAGCTCGACGTGTTCGGCGCGCACGCGCTGGCCGGCAACCCGCTGGCCGTCGTGCACGATGCCGCGGGACTCGACGGCGCGCGCATGGCGGCGTTCGCGCGCTGGACGAACCTGTCGGAGACGACGTTCCTGCTGCCGCCCGCCGACGCGAGCGCCGACTACCGCGTGCGCATCTTCACGCCCGGCGGCGAACTGCCGTTCGCCGGCCATCCGACGCTGGGCAGCGCGGCGGCCTGGCTGGCCGCCGGCGGGGTGCCGAAGGACGGCGGCGGCGTCGTGCAGGAGTGCGGCATCGGCCTGGTGCGCATCCGCCGCGACGGTTTGCGGCTGGCCTTCGCCGCGCCGCCGCTGAAGCGCACCGGGCCGCTCGACGACGCGCTGCTCGAGCGCATCGCCGGGTGGCTGCGCGTGCCGCGCGGCGACGTCGTCGCGCACCAGCATGTCGACAACGGCCCGGGCTGGGTCGCCGTGATGCTGCCCTCGGCCGCGGCGGTGCGTGCGCTGCAGCCCGACTTTGGCGGCTGCGACGTCAAGCTCGGCGTCGTCGGCCCCGAAGCCCCGGGCGGCGAGACGGCATTCGAGGTGCGCGCGTTCTTCCCCGGCCCGAACGGGGTGTTCGAGGACCCCGTGACCGGCAGCCTCAATGCCGGCCTCGCGCAGTGGCTCACCGGCGCCGCGCTCGCGCCGGCACGCTACGTCGCGGCGCAGGGCAGCGCGCTCGGCCGCGTCGGACGCGTGCACGTCGAGCGCGACGGCGCCGAGGTCTGGATCGGCGGCGACGTCACCGTCTGCGTCGAGGGCACGGTGACGCTGTGACGGCCGCGCTCGACCACCTCGTCGTCGCCGCGGCGACGCTGGAGCAGGGCGTCGCGTGGTGCGAGCAGACGCTCGGCGTCACGCCGGACGCCGGCGGCCGGCATGCCTTGATGGGCACGCACAACCGGCTGCTCGCGATCGGCAGCGACGCGTTCCCACACAGCTACCTCGAGATCATCGCCGTCGACCCCGACGCGCCGGCGCCGGCGCGCGTGCGCTGGTTCGGGCTCGACGACCCGCGGCTGCAGCACCGGCTGCGGCGGCACGGGCCGCGGCTGGTGCATTGGGTCGCGCGCACCGACGCGCTCGACGCGCGGCGCG
>JBBION010000317.1:0-3808 GCA_037443345.1 Rubrivivax sp.
CATCGGGCTGCCGGTGCTGCACCGCGCGGTGGCGGCGGTCGAGGGGGCCCCGGTGCCGGCGCTGGACTCGCCGGCGATCGTGCAGGCCGCGCTCGACGGCGGCGACGCGCTGGCCGGGCGCACGCTCGACGCGTTCTGCGCGCTGCTCGGCAGCTTCGCCGGCAACGTCGCGCTCACGTTCGGTGCGCGCGGCGGGCTCTACGTCGGCGGCGGCATCGTGCCGCGCTTCGCCGAGCGCTTCGCGGCATCGCGGTTTCGCGAGCGCTTCGAGGCCAAGGGCCGCTTCGCGCCGTACCTCACGGCGATCCCGACGCCACTGATCGTCGATCCGTACGCGACGCTGGCTGGCGCGGCCGCGGCGCTGGGCGCGGCGACGGGGGCGGCGGCCGACCCTTGATCGCGGGCAAGTCAGCCGGACACCGCGGGCCGCCTGCGCGCGGCGGGTGGCGCATACTTTGCTTGACCCGAACGCGAACCACCAGGGAGAGGCCGTGACGACCCGTTCCGCCCCATCGCGCCCGGCGGCGTCCGCGGCCAGGCGCGCACTGCCGTCGGTGCGCAACGTGTTCCACGGCGCGCTCGACCAGCAGCTGCTGCGCCGCGCCGACGGCATCGCCGACCAGCGCCGCTCGCCGCCCGACGTGTGGCTGCGTGCCGCCGCCGCCGTGTGCATGGGCGAGCTCGAGCGCCGTTGGGCGGCGACGCAGGCGCAGGACCTCGCGCTGCTGACGCGCAAGCGCGCGCCGGCCAAGGGCGAGGCACCGCCGCGGCGCGTGCACTACCTGTCGATGGAGTTCCTGATGGGCCGCGCGCTGGGCAACGCGCTGGCCGCGCTCGGCCTCGACGAGGAGTTCCGCCGCCACCTCGCGGTGACCAAGCTGACCCCGGCCGACGTGCTCGAGCGCGAGCGCGACGCGGCGCTCGGCAACGGCGGCCTCGGGCGGCTGGCGGCGTGCTTCCTCGACTCGTTCGCGACGCTCGGCCTGCCCTCGTTCGGCTACGGTCCGCGCTACGAGTACGGCATGTTCGCGCAGAAGATCGTCGACGGCTGCCAGGTCGAGGAGCCCGACGACTGGCTGCGCGGCGGCGGCAGCCCGTGGGAGGTGCGCCGTCCCGAGCTGCAGTTCGAGGTCGGCTTCGGCGGCCGCGTCGAGCCGGTGGACGGCCGGCGCCGCTGGGTGCCGGCCAAGACGGTGCTGGCCAACGTCTACGACTTCATCGTGCCGGCGCCGGACGGCGAGCGCGTGTCGACGCTGCGCCAGTGGCGCGCGCGCGCGACCGGCAGCATCGACTTCGACCTGTTCTGCCGCGGCGAGCACGTCGAGGCCGGGCGCGAGCGCATCGAGGCCGACCTGCTCAACTGGGTGCTGTACCCCGACGACAGCACGCCGGCCGGGCGCGAGCTGCGGCTGAAGCAGGAGCACTTCCTCGTCAGCGCGTCGCTGCAGGACATCGTGCAGCGCCACCTGCGCGAGCAGGGCCGCATCGACAACTTCGGCGACAAGAACGTCATCCACCTCAACGACACGCACCCGGCGCTGGCCCCGGTCGAGCTGATGCGCCTGCTGATCGACGTGCACGGGCTCGACTGGGACGCCGCGTGGGCGCACACGCACAAGGCGATCAGCTACACCAACCACACGCTGCTGCCCGAGGCGCTCGAGACCTGGCCGGTGTGGATGTTCGAGTCGCTGCTGCCGCGGCACATGGAGATCGTCTACGAGATCAACCACCAGTTCCTCGACGAGGTGCGCGGGCGCCACCCGCACGACCACGACCTGCTGCGCCGCGTGTCGCTGATCGACGAGTCGGGCGAGCGGCGCGTGCGCATGGCGGCGCTGTCGATCGTCGCGGCGCACCGGGTCAACGGCGTCTCGGAGCTGCACTCCAACCTGATGGTGCAGTCGATCTTCGCCGACTTCGCGCGCCTGTACCCCGGGCGCTTCACCAACGTCACCAACGGCGTCACGCCACGGCGCTGGCTGATGCAGGCCAACCCGGGGCTGGCGGCGCTGATCGACGAGCAGCTCGGCGCGACGTGGCGGCGCGACCTCGACCGGCTGCACAAGCTCGCCGACCACGCCGGCGACCGCCGCCTGGGCCGCGCGGCGATGAAGGTCAAGCGCGCCAACAAGCTGCGGCTGGCGGCGCTGGTCGAGCGCGAGACGGGGCTGCGCGTCGACCCCGACAGCCTGTTCGACGTGCAGGTCAAGCGCGTGCACGAGTACAAGCGCCAGCTGCTGAACCTGATGCACGTCGTCGCGCGCTACCAGGCGATGCTCGCCGACCCCGAGGCCGACTGGGTGCCGCGCACCGTGATCCTGGCCGGCAAGGCGGCGTCGGCCTACCGCGCCGCGAAGGCCATCGTGCGGCTGGCGCACGACGTGGCCGCCGTCGTCAACGCCGACGCGCGCCTGCGCGACCGCCTGAAGGTCGTGTTCCTGCCGAACTACAGCGTCTCGCTGGCCGAGGTGATCATCCCGGCGGCGGACCTGTCGCAGCAGATCTCGACCGCCGGGCTGGAGGCGTCGGGCACCGGCAACATGAAGTTCGCGCTCAACGGCGCGCTGACGATCGGCACCTGGGACGGCGCCAACATCGAGATGGCCCACGCCATCGGCCGCGAGCACCTCTTCGTGTTCGGGATGCGCGCCGAGGACATCGGCCCGCGCCGGCTCGAGGGCTACCACCCGCGCGCACACTACGAGCACGACGCGCGCCTGCGCGGCGTGATCGACGCGCTGCTGCGCGGCGACTTCAGTGCCGGCGACCCCGGGCGCTACCGCAGCCTCGTCGAGCCGCTGCTCGAGCACGACCGCTACATGCTGATGGCCGACTTCGACGACTACCTGCGCGCTCAAGGCGGGGTCGACGCGCTGTACCGCACGCCCGCGCCGTGGGCCGAGAAGGCGCTGCGCAACATCGCCGGCATGGGGCGTTTCTCGAGCGACCGCACGATCCGCGACTACGTGGAGCGCATCTGGTCGCACGTGCCGTGACGCAGCGCAGCGACGGCACGGACGACGGCATGCTGTGCGACGCCGACGTCGCGGCGCTCGTCGAGGCGCGCCACGCCGACCCGTTCGCCGTGCTCGGGCTGCACGCCGACGCGCACGGCGTGCTGTGGGCGCGCGCGCTGCTGCCCGGCGCGCACGCGGTGGCCGTGCTCGAGCGCGACGGCGGACGGCGCGTGGCCAACCTGACGCTGCGCCACGCCGACGGGCTGTTCGAGGGCGTCGTGCCCGAGCGCCGTGAGCGCTTCGCATACCGTCTGCTCGTGACCTGGGCCGACGGGCGCGAGCAGACGCTGGCCGACGCCTACGCCTACGGCTCGCTGATCGACGCCACCGAGATCTACTACCTCGGCGAGGGCAGCCACCTGCGCCCCTACACCGTGCTCGGCGCGCACGCGATGGAGGTCGACGGGGTCACCGGCGTGCGCTTCGCGCTGTGGGCGCCGAACGCGCAGCGCGCCAGCGTCGTCGGCGACTTCAACGCCTGGGACGCCCGCCGCCACCCGATGCGCGTGCACCACGGCGTGGGCCTCTGGGAGATCTTCGTGCCCCACGTCGCCCCGGGCGACCGCTACAAGTACGAGCTGCGCGCCCGCGACGGCGCCGTGCTGCCGCTCAAGGCCGACCCGTACGCGCGTGCCTGCGAGCTGCGCCCGGCCACCGCCTGCGTCGTCGCGCCGCTGCCGCCCGCGCGATGCGTGAATCGGCCGCCATTGCGCTGCCACTCGGGTTGATCGCCGAATGCGGCCGTGTAGAGCTGTTGATCGCGGCCGCTCGCCGCCAGAATGCGCGAT
>JBBION010000318.1:0-3795 GCA_037443345.1 Rubrivivax sp.
CCGCCCGAGGGCATGCCGGGCCGCGCCGCGCGCGCGCCGTGGATCGCGCCGCCGCCGTGGGCGCAGGGCACCGGGCTGCTGCTCGTGCTCGCGCTGCTGTTCGTCGCCGTCGCCGCCGGTGCCTACCCCGTCGTGCGCCGCCTCACGCGCCGGCTCGAGGCGCTCAAGCAAGGCGTCGAGCGCTTCGGCGCCGGCGCGCTGAACCAGCGCGTCGACGACTCCGGGCGCGACGAGGTCGCCGCGGTGGCGGCCAGCTTCAACCGCGCCGCCGAGCGCATCGAGACGCTGGTGCGCTCGAACCAGTCGCTGCTGGCCAACGCCAGCCACGAGCTGCGCTCGCCGCTGGCGCGTCTGAAGATGGCGCTGGCGATGCTCGACGACGCCGACGGCGAGCGCCGCGAGCGCCTGAAGCGCGAGATCGACACCGACATCGCCGAGCTCGACGCGCTCGTCGAGGAGGTGCTGCTGGCCAGCCGGCTCGACGCGCGCTCGCTCGAGGTGGCGCGCGAGCCGGTGGACCTGCGCGCGCTCGCCCTCGAGGAGGCCGCGCGTGCCGGTGCCGCCGTCGGCGACGGCGCCCCGGCGTGCACCGTGCGCGGCGACGAGCGGCTGCTGCGGCGTGCGCTGCGCAACCTGCTCGAGAACGCGCGCCGCTACGGCGGCGACGACGCCACCGTGACCTGGCGCGCGGCCGGCCTGCACGTCGAGCTCGCCGTCAGTGACCGCGGCCCCGGCGTGCCCGAGGCCTACCGCGAGCGCATCTTCGAGCCGTTCTTCCGCCTGCCCGGACACGCCGAGCGCGAAGGTGGCGTCGGCCTCGGCCTGAGCCTCGTGCGCCAGATCGCGCAGGCGCACGGCGGCGCGGTGCGCTGCGAGCCGCGCGAGGGGGGCGGCAGCCGCTTCGTGCTGGTGCTGCCCGCGGCGTAGCGGCTCGCGCTCGAGCGGCCTGCGCCGCAGCCTGGCGTGGGTGTCTGAGCGCCCCCAGGGCCTGGCCCGGCCCGGCCCGCCCCCGTGGGGGTCAAGGAAACTTGGGGCGGCCCGGCGTTTCCTTGAGAGGGGTGTGGCGTCGACGGGGAGGGTGCGATCCCGTAGCCGCGCGGCATCCGTGTCCCGGCGCACGGCGCGATGGCCGGGCCGCAACCGGGCTTCATCAATCCCCCGGGGTGGCCGGGCGGCCGAGCCGGGTACCAGCGGCGCTCAGAGTGCCCGGCCGCTGACCCGCGCGCCGGTCCCGAACGATGGGGCACGCCCGTCCAAGCCCGTTGCCGCGAGCGGGACTTCGATCACGGCCGGCGAGTGCGGGAGTGCGCCGGTCGGCGCAGCCCGATGCTCGACGCCACGGGACACCGCCAGCGCCAGGACCACCCACGCGAGATACGCGAAGGCGGGCAGGAACTTCGTCGCGGAATGACCGAACAGGTGCACGAAGGCGGTCACGGGAACCCCGGCACGGGGCATGCCGAAGTCGCGGTGCGCGACCCGTTCGAGCGCGTCGCGATGCTGCTTCAGTTGCGCGATGAGCGCATGTCCGTGGAACAGGCCCAGCGCCAGGGCGAACGCGAAGATCGCACCGGCGAAGCCGATCCCTTGAGCGATCCAGTGTCGCAGCACCGGATCCAGCCGTTCGGCGTTCAGCGTGGCGACCAGCGCGGCGAGCAGGAAGGCCTGGCTGGTCAGCAGCCAGCCCGTACGCGAGGCGACGTCGGTGTACTCGTCGTTGATGCGCCCCTGGAACCGGTCGAGCAGATCGAGCAGGCGCTTGCGGTAGGCGTCGGCATCGGCGGCGCCCGAGCCGATCGCCCGGCGCAGGCGGTCCTGGAACACTTCCAGCGTCTTCGCCGCGGCCATCGCGGGCATCGCGGTGCCGACGGCAGCGGTGAGGGCGCCCACCAGGTCCTGTTCTGCCTGGGCGCGTGCCGCCGGATCCGCCTTCAGGTATCGCAGCCAAGCCCTTCTGGCGGCGCGGTCTGCAGGCAACGGCTGGATGCGCGCCCAGACGAGGGTGTCGGTTTCCTCGTCTCCGCCGAGCCTGACGCCGAGCTCGGTCACCCACCCGAGCAGCCGCTCATAGCCGTAGACGCCGGCCACGACCGCGACCGCGACGAGCACCAGCCATCCACCGTGCACCATGTCGGGGGCGGGCAGGTGCGCGGTCCGCGGCTGCGACAGCACCACGATGCCCAGTGCCCACGGCAGGAGGCCGACGGCCAGGAGGAGCGCGCCGGCTCCGACGCGCCGGCTGGTGATGAACGAACCTGAAGTCGACATCGGACTCGCCGCTTGCACACCGAGCGTAGCCCATTGCGAGGCGGTGGGCACCCTCGGGCGGATCCCCTGCGATCCGACTGCACGCGAAACCGCAGCCGGGCCGGGAGGTCCGACGCCGCGCCGCGGCCCGCCGCGGGGTCCGGCGTCAGCGCGGCCTGTCGCGCTGACGCCGCAGCACGACGATCAGCAGCCCGCTCAGCGCCGCCGCGGCCAGCGCCAGGCCGAGCGTCGCCGTGGCCCAGTAGCCGCTGGCGCCGCGCAGCGCCTGCGGCGCGAGCTGCGGCCACTCGAACACGAGCGCCCAGCCGCCGCCCAGCCCCACGCCCCAGATCGCCGTCACGTAGAACGCCAGCGGCAGCGCCGCGATGCGCCACGCGCGCAGCACGAACGCGGCGACGACCTGCGCCGCGTCGGCGACGTGGAACAGCGCGGCCCACGCCAGCAGCGGCAGCGCCGCGGCGATCACCGCCGCGTCGCTGGTGTAGATGCCGACGATGCCCTCGCGCGCGACGAACACGGCCGTGCCGAGCACCACGGCCAGCGCCACGCCGACCTGCAGCGCGTGCCAGCCCAGCCGGCGCGCGTCGGCGAGGTCGCCGGCGCCGATGCGCTGCGCCACCAGCGTGCTGCCGGCGTTGGCGATCGCCAGCGGCATCATGAACAGCAGCGCCATCAGGTTGGCCGCGATCTGGTGGCCGGCCACCGCCGTCGTGCCCAGGCGCGAGATGAACAGCGCCATGAAGGCGAAGCCGGTGACCTCGATCAGCGTGGCCAGCCCGATCGGCACGCCCAGCCGCAGTACTGCGGCGATCGCCGGGCGGCTGGCCGGGTGCAGCCCGCGGCCCCACAGCGCGAAAGGCGCGTAGCGGCGGTCGCGGCGCAGCACGACGAATGCGACGGCCACCTGCACCCACATCGCGATCGCGGTGGCGATGCCGCAGCCGACGACGCCCAGCGCCGGCAGCGGCCCGGCGCCGAACACGAGCAGCGCCGTCAGCGGCACCTTCAGCGCCAGGCCGCCCAGCTGCAGCGCCATCACCGCCTTCGGGCGCGAGATCGCGATGTGGAAGCTGCGGTACGCGGCGAACAGCAGCGCCGCCGGCAGCGCCGCGGACAGCGCGAGCGTGTACCCGTGCACGCGCGCGGCGACCTCGGGCGGCGCCTGCGCGAGCGCGAGGAACGGCTGCGGGAACGCGAGCGCGGCGCCGCCCAGCACCGACGCGGCGAGCGCGACCCACACCGCCTGGTGCAGCTGCTCGCCGGCCTCGGCTTGGCGCTGCGCGCCGTACAGCTGCCCGGTGATCGGTCCGATGCCGAGCACGACGCCCATCAGCCCGATGAACACCGTGATGTACGCCGCCGCGCCGACGGCGAGCGCGGCCAGCTCGACCGGCGCGCCCTGTGCCGCCGCATGGCGCGCGACGAGCACGGTGTCGACGGTGGAGAACGCCAGCACCGCGAGCTGGCCGACGAACACCGGCCACGCCAGCGCCGCGAGGCGCCGCGCGCTGGCGGCCAACCCGTGGC
>JBBION010000319.1:0-3776 GCA_037443345.1 Rubrivivax sp.
GCTGGCGCCGCTGCGGGCGCTGGCCGCGGCGTGGCTGGCGCACCTCGAGCTGATGGCCAGCGACATGACGCCGATGACGGCGCACGTCGCCGAGGCGCTGCAGCTGGCCGCGCCCGACCACCACTCGGCGCGCTGGCGGGCCTGCCTCGTCGCGGCGTCGGCGTACCACTTCGCCGGGCGGCCCGAGCGCGCGCGCCCCTGGTACGACCGCACGCGCCAGCACGCGCTGGCCGACGGCGACGAGGCGGCGCTGTCGTCGCTGATGTTCAATCGCGCGACGGTGCAGGCCAGCCAGGCGCGCATGGCGGCGGTGTTCGGTGCCGCCGACGCGGCCGAGGCGGCGGCGCTGGCGCGCGAGGCGTTGCTCGGCGTCGAGTCGACCGCCTCGTTCGAGCGTGGCATCGGCGGCGCGGCGCTGCCGTCGATGGTGCCTGTCGTGCGCGCGCAGCTGCTCGTCGACGAAGGGCGCTGCGCCGACGCCCTGGCGGTGTACGAGGGCTGGTTCGAACGCGCGATGGTCGACGGCCACGCGCGGCTGAGCGCGTGCTACCTCGCCGACATGGCCTGGTGCCGGCTGCAGCTGGGGCGCGAGGCGCAGGCCCGCGCCGATCTCGCCGCCGCGCTCGACGCGGTGGCGGGCTGCGAGACCGACGACCGCGCCGTCGTTGGCGCGCGCATCGCACAGGTGCACGCCGCGCTCGGCGACGACGCGCAGGCCGCGCTGTGGCGCGGGCGCGCCGAGCGCGACCTCGCGGCACACCGCGCCGAGCAGCAGCGCCTGGCCGCGCTGCTCGACGACGCGCTCGCCGGGTTGTAGCCGCGCCGCTTCGAGCACCCGCGGAAGGCGCTTCCGGCTACCCACGACTCACGTCGCGCATATCGGCAGCCAGGGTCGACGAACGGCACCGCTTCAAGCGGCCGCCGAGGGTCCGGCTTCGCCGGTCCGCAGGCGGCGCCCCCAGGGGGGAGGGCGCCGAAGGCGCCTTCGGGGGGATCAGAACAGCGCCATGCTCAGCTTGCGCCGGTACTGGTCGACGACCGGGTCGGCCGGCGTTGCGGCCGCCTTGCCGGTGACTTCGAGCGCGCCCTTGGCCTCGGGGGCGGTCTTGGCCAGCGGCTTGGTCATCAGCTGCAGGATCGCGACGTAGGTCTTGCGCGCGAGCTCGTCGTTCCAGCCCTTGTCGCGCATCACGATCTCGAGCAGCTCGTCCATCGCCTGCGTGAAGCGCCCGGCGGCGAAGTGCGTCTGCGCGAGCTCGAAGCGCGCGTCGAAGTCGCGCTTGTTGGCGGCGATCGCGGCGGCCAGCGCATCGGCGCTGCGCGCCTTCGGCGCCGCCTCGCAGGCGTCGATCCAGCGGCCCACGGCGTCGATGCGCGCGTCGAGCACCGCCTTGCCGGCCACCGGCTCGAACGCGGCGCGCGCCTGCGGCACGTGGCCGCGCTCGAGCAGCAGCTTGACGTAGTCGTAGCGCGCGTCGTCGTTGGCGGGGTCGATCGCCACCGCCTGCTGCAGCCGCGCGAGCGCGGCGTCGGTGTCGCCGCCGGCGGCCAGTTCCTCGGCGGCCTCGGTCTCGGCGTCGGCCTGCATCGCCTCGGCGCTGGGCACGTGGCGGTCGAGGAACGCGCGCACCTGCGCCTCGGGCAGCGCGCCGACGAAGCCGTCGACCGGCTGGCCCTTGTCGAACAGCACGCAAAACGGGATCGAGCGCACGCCGAACGCCTGGCTGAGTTGGCCGGCGATCTCGGGCTGGTCGTCGCTGTTGAGCTTGGCGAGCTTGAAGCGCCCGCCGTAGGCCACTTCGAGCTTCTCGAGGATCGGGCCCAGCGTGCGGCATGGGCCGCACCACGGCGCCCAGATGTCGAGCAGCACGGGCTGCTGCATCGAGTCGGCGATCAGGTCGGCTTCGAAGTTCTGCAGGGTGATGTCGATCATGGCCAGGGGTCCGTTCGCGTCCGTGGACGTCGGTTCGCGCGGGCGCCGCACGGGGGCGCGCCGCCTACAATCGTGCGCTTTCCTGCATTGTGGAGCATCCCGTGAGCGTCGCCCCCGATGGCTCGCCGCTGGTCGGTGTCGTGATGGGCTCGAAGAGCGACTGGGCGACGCTCGAGGCGGCGGCCAGGGTGCTCGCCGAGTTCGACGTGCCGCACGAGGTGCGCGTCGTGTCGGCGCACCGCATGCCCGACGAGATGTTCGCCTACGCCGAAACCGCCGCCGGACGCAGCCTGCGCGCGATCATCGCCGGCGCCGGCGGTGCCGCGCACCTGCCGGGCATGCTCGCGGCGAAGACGACGGTGCCGGTGCTCGGCGTGCCGGTGGCCAGCCGCCACCTGCAGGGCGTCGACTCGCTGTACTCGATCGTGCAGATGCCCAAGGGCATTCCGGTGGCCACGTTCGCGATCGGCGAGGCCGGCGCGGCCAACGCGGCGCTGTTCGCCGTCGCGCTGCTGGCGACGACCGACGCGGCGCTGCGCGCGAGGCTCGAGGCCTTCCGCACCCGCCAGACCGACGATGCGCGCGCGATGACGGCGCAGCTCGGCACGCCGGGGCCGACGGCATGAAGCGCACCGTCCTGCCCGGCAGCACCGGCCCCGACGGCCGCCCGGCCACGCTCGGCGTGATGGGCGGCGGCCAGCTCGGGCGCATGTTCGTGCAGGCCGCGCAGGCAATGGGCTACTTCACCGCGGTGCTCGACCCCGACCCGACGAGCCCGGCGGGGCTCGTCGCGCACTACCACGTGCAGGCGGGCTACCTCGACGAGCAGGGCCTCGCGCAGCTGATGCAGCGCAGTGCCGCGATCACGACCGAGTTCGAGAACGTGCCGGCACCGGCGCTGCTGACACTCGGCGCGCACCGGCCGGTGTCACCGAGCGCCGACGCGGTGGCGGTGTGCCAGCACCGCGCCGCCGAGAAGGCGCAGTTCGGCCGCGCCGGCATCGCCTGCGCGCCGTACGCCGTGATCGAGACCGACGCCGAACTCGCCGCCGTCGATGCCGGGCTGCTGCCCGGCATCCTGAAGACGTCGACGCTGGGCTACGACGGCAAGGGCCAGGTGCGCGTGGCCACGCGCGACGAGCTGGCCGCCGCGTGGGAGTCGCTCAAGGGCGTGCCGTGCGTGCTCGAGAAGCGCCTGCCGCTGGCCGCCGAGGTCAGCGTGATCGTCGCGCGCGACGCGCACGGCCACACGGTGGACCTCCCGCTGCAGCGCAACTGGCACCGCGACGGCATCCTCGCCGTCACCGAGGTGCCGGCGCGCGGGCTCGACGCCGCGCTCGTGCCGCGCGCGCTCGACGCGGCGCACGCCATCGCGGCGTCGATGGACTACGTCGGCGTGCTGTGCGTCGAGTTCTTCGTGCTCGACGACGGCTCGCTCGTGGCCAACGAAATGGCACCGCGCCCGCACAACTCGGGGCACTACACGATCGACGCGTGCGACCAGTCGCAGTTCGACCTGCAGGTGCGCACGACGGCCGGCCTGCCGCTGGTCGCGCCGCGGCTGCACTCGCCGGCGGTGATGCTCAACCTGCTCGGCGACCTGTGGTTCGACGCCGAAGGCCGCGAGCGCACGCCGCCGTGGGTCGAAGTGCTCGCGCTGCCCGGCGTGCACCTGCACCTGTACGGCAAGGCCTCGCCGCGCCGCGGGCGCAAGATGGGGCACCTGACGGTGACGGCCGCCGACGCCGACGCCGCGCGCGCCGTCGCGCAGCAGGCTGCCGCGCGCCTCGGCCTGCCGCCGCTGCCGCCGCTCTGACCCGACGATGCCGCGGCTCGACGCGCG
>JBBION010000320.1:0-3748 GCA_037443345.1 Rubrivivax sp.
CACGGCGGCACCGTCGATTCCCGGCATGGCCCCCGGCTCGCGCGCGGGTGCGTTCGCTGGCCCGGGGGGCGTGCAAGAGGGTCGCGGCCTCGGTGCCGGCGGGCAACCGAGTGACATCGCCGGCAACCGCCAGGGGCTCGCGGGCATGGCCGGCGGCGGGTCCAAGCCGCTGGGTTTCGGTGGCGGCGACCCGGGCTCCGGGTTCGGCAAGACGCCCAAGCCCGGGCACGAGCAAGGCGCCGGTCCGGGCGGTGGCGTTGCGGGCGCCGGCCTGCCGTCACGCGGCGCGGGCACGGCCGGTGGCGGCCGGGCCGAAGGTGGCGGGCGCGGCGGTGGCGACAGCCTGCTCGACCAGAAGCTGCACAACATGAAGGTCGAGAACAACCGCGTCGGCGGCGGCGGTGGTGGCGGCGGTGGCGGCGGGTCCGGCGACAAGCCCGAGAAGCCCGGTGGCGTGGTCACCTGGGTCAACCCCGGCGCGACGTCACCCGGCGGCGACAAGCCCGAGAAGCCCGGTGGCGTGGTCACCTGGGTCAACCCCGGCGCGACGTCACCCGGCGCAGGCAGTTCGGGCAGCAAGAAGGCGGAGGGCCCGATCGTGGGGATGCCGGTGCAAGGCGGCGAGAAGGGCAAGGAGGAGCAGAAGGTCGGTGCCGGCTCGGTGCAGCCCATCGGCGCCGGTTCCCCGCCGCCCAAGCCCGACAGCGGCACTGGCGGCTCGGGCGGGTCCGGGGGCGGCAAGCCCGACGGTGGCGGCGACAAGCCCGACTCGGGCGGCAAGCCGGAAGGCACCGGCGGCGGCGACAAGCCCGACGGCGGTGGCGGCAAGCCGGACAAGGCCATGAGCACCGCGGGCGAGGGGGGCAGCGGCCGCGCGGGTGGCACCGGACCGGGGATCGCGGTCAGCGGCGGCGCGGTCAGTCCGGGGCGCGGGGGGGGCGGCGGTGTGATCGCCGGCGGGGGCTCCCGACCAGTCGGTGCAGCCACGACGCCCGCCGACGCCATGCGTGGGGGTCCCGCGGCCACGCCGCTGGGGCCCGGGGCCATCAGCCAGCCCGGGCGCCCGACGCCGTGAGGCGCGGCGTCGTCGCCGGCTGTCTTGTGCTCGGATGTGGGGCGGGCGCGGCCGGCAGCACGCTGGACAACCAGGCCCTTCTCGACCGCTTCGCTCAGGCGACCGGGCAGGTCGGCCGCATCGAAGCTGACGGGGACGGCGGCGTGCGGATCACCTGGGAAGGCGCCTTGAGCCTGGACCTGTATCGCCGGCAGGTGACGGGGCCGCCGCTGCTCACGCCGTACCGCAGCGGCGGGTACGCCCGGTTCGAGCTCGAGAGCGATCGCCGCGACACCGACCGCGACGGGCGGGTGCGCTGGTTGCGCTTCGGCGCCGGCCTGTCCGACGACACGGCCGTGCTGCCGACGGGCCGGGGCACGGTGCGCCACCTGAGCGTTGGTGAAGCCGGCCAACAGCACCGCTGGGCGGTTGGCGACGTGCCGGTCGAACATTCCGCATTGGGCATCCACACGCCGCTGCGGGGCGTGCTCGCCGAGTTGATGGTCGGCGATTCGACGCTGGTCTCGTTCTCGGCCGGCACCCTTGCCGAGAGCTGGGAAGCGCTGGCCGACGAGTCGCGGCGCACGCTGCGGCGGCGCGACCTCGCGACGCTGATGCTGACCACTGCGCTCGGGACTCGGGCCCAGGCCTTCGCCACGGTGCAGGGCTTCGCCGATCAGGGGAGCGCCGGTCGATTCGCCGAGAGATTCGGCTGGTTGCCGTCGGACGCGGCACCGGCGTCTGGCCGCAGTGCCACGGCGGGGCTGCGATGGCGCGACGGTGCCTGGTTCGCACAGGGCGAAATCGGCGCGAGCCGCGGGGGTGAAGAGGGTGAGGCGCAGCGCAGCGACGCGGCACTCGTCCTCGACATGGGGTGGGATGGTGACGGGCTGAGCCTGCGCGCCGGCCACCACGACATCGGTCGCTTCTTCGGCATGGTGTCGTCGCTGGCGGCCAGCGGCATCGGCGAAACCTACGCCAACGCGAACTGGACCGTGACGCGGCACTGGGGCCTGACGCTCGATGTGCGCCGTTCTCGCAACGACCTGTCGCGGCCGCCAGCGCCACCGCCGCCGATTACGGTTCCGCCGACCGCTCCCGCCGCGCCGACGCCGAATGCCGGCCGCGTCGATAGCGTGCAGCTCGGCAGCCGGTACGCTCTGGCGTCTGTCGATGGCCTCGCGTTCACCGCCAACGTGGGTCGTTCGCGGTCGACCACCGACGACGCGTCGAGTGACCAGCGTCTCGACCAGGGCGGCGTGGGTGCGCAGTGGGCGCACGCGGGCTGGAACGCCGCGCTCGGCTGGCAGCACACTCGACTCGTCGACGCCATCGCGACGACGGGCGGGCAACGTGGCAGCGCCTGGACGACGAACGTCGGACGCAGCCTCACCGACGCCCGGGCCGACGTGCCGGCCACGTGGCAATGGAGCGCCCAGCTATCGGCGCAGTTGCAGCGCCAGCGCTTGGCGGGGGGCACGCACGTCGACACCGACACGCTGACGCTGGGCCTCAACGGCGAGCGCGTCGGCTGGGGGCGGGTCGGCGTGTCGGTGGGCGCGCGCCGCGGCAACGACGCGCTGGGCAACGACGTTCGCATGGACTGGGTCCAGCTCGAAGGCGCACGTGCGCTGGGCGAGAACGCGGGCCTGAAGCTGTACCTGCGCGACGGCCGGCTGCAGCACGGCCCGCTTTACGAGTACCGTGAGCAGCTGTACGGTCTTCAGTTGTCCTACCGCCTTTGAGGCCGTGATGCACAGGACCTCCGCTAAGCACCTCCCGGGCGCGCTCGCGCTGAGTCTGGCCCTGCTGGCCGGAGTCGTGCAGGCGCAAGACGGCGTGCGCGGCGTCGGAGGCCCGCCCGCTGCGTTGCAGGCGCAGCACGAGGCCCGTGCCGCACTCGACGTGCTGCTGCAGGCCGCCGAACGCGGCGACGCGGAGTACGTTCGCCAACAGCTCAATCCGGCGATGGTGGGCTACCAGCGCCTCGTCGACGGCCTGCGGCGCGACGCCGCCACGCAGCGATTCGCGCGCATCGTGCTGCTGGGTCCGCAGGTGACCTCGTCGTCCGACCTGGTGATGATCCAGTCGGCTTGGGAGAAGCGCTTCTTCGGCGTGGCCGACGGGCAGCCGGCGCTGCAAAGGGGGCAGGCAACGTTCCTGTTGAAGCGCTCCGGCGAGAGCTGGCAACTGGCCGCGATCGGCGGCGACAACCCGCTGGCCAGTGCGGCAGGTACGCTGGCGCGGCTGGAAGCGCGCGTGCTCAGCGCCTCGTGCACCGTGGCGCCGTTCCAGGTGCAGTTGAACGTCGTCCTGACGGATCCCGATCTGGCCGGGCTCGGGCAGGTGGCGGTCGAGGTGTCCACGCCCGCCGGCGATCGCGAGGGGTTGCTGCTGGTGGCGCAGGGCCCGGGCCAGTTCGCCAGTCTGGTGCCGATCCCGTGCACCAACAACCCCAGTGCTCCGTTCGACGGCCTGCTGCGGGTCACGGGTCCGACGACGCTGACCGTCCGCTACGTGGACGCCAATCCCGGGGGCGGTCGCCCGTCGGTGACCTTGACCCGGCAGGTGCAACTGCCCTGACGGCCCCGCGACCGCCACGTTCAGCACCGCCGGCGCGGCCTGCCCGGGCGGCGACGGCCTTGACACCCGGCCGGTTGGCGTCCGCTCTAGCGGCGGCGCACCTGGCCCTAG
>JBBION010000321.1:0-3744 GCA_037443345.1 Rubrivivax sp.
CGGTGCGCCAGGCCTTCAGTGCCGCGTCGCGCGCGGTGGCGTCGGGCTGCAGCACGTCGAGCAGCGCGGCCTTGACGATGGCGGCCTCGCCGGCCGTCATCTCGCGTTGCGCGAGCCGCTGCGCGAGGTCTTCGTCGAGCGTGCGCGCGAGAGCGCGCAGCCCGTCGTCGACGACGCCTGCCGCGCGCTGCTGCTGGAACGCCTGCCACTGCGCCGTGAACTGCAGGTAGGCCGCGACGCGCGCGATCTCGGCGTCGCGCTGCGGGTGGTCGGCCAGGGCTTCGCGCAGCTCGCGGTACTGCGCGGGTGTCAGGCCGGCCGGCACGGCGACATTCGTCGCGTCGCCGGGTCCGCCGCCGGCCGCATCGGGGGTGGCTGCGGGCGCTGTCGTGACCGCGCCGGCGGGCTCCGGTGGCGCCGGTGCCGTCGCGGCGGTGACCTGCGGCGCCCTGGTCGACGACGTCACCGGCGCCGGCGCCACGGGCTCGTCGGTGTCGGCGAGCCACCACCACGCCGCGCCGCCCGCGGCCGCGGCCAAGGCCAAGGCCAAGCCCACGGCCACGCTGCCGAGTCGGTGCGTCGCGTCGGTGTGACGAGGGCGCATCGCGCCACTATGGCGGCACGTTCGTCGCCGGCAACGGGGTTTGCCCCGCAACCCCCTAGGCTCAGCACCGCGCGCGCGGCGCGCCGGCGATCAGGGGGCAACCGGCATGCTGTGCCACCACAGACGGCAGCACGTGCAGCGATCGCCGGCGAACTCGGCAGCCAGCACGCCGTCGAGCACCATGCGCGGCAGCGGGTCGCCCGGGCGGCGCGCGACGAGGTTCGTGCCGGTCGACTTCGCCCAGATCTCGAACAGCTCCTCGGAAGCCACCTGGTACGTCACGTGCCAGTGCGCGATGCCGCGGCCCGGCTGCGCGGCGAGCACCTCGTAGTCGACGTGCACGTCCTCCTGCAGCTCGACGCGGCGCCAGTAGGCGGCCAGTTGCGCGTGGCCGCGCTGCACCGCGAACGGCGTGTTGTGGTACTCGCCATCGGGCGCGAACAGCGCGGCGAACGCGGCGGCGTCGCGCGCCTCCCAGGCCGCCTTGTAGCCGCGCATGAAGGTCTCGATGTCCACGGTGGGCTCGGCCTCGTTGAAATGCGCCGCCGTCGACTTCAGTGCCGCAGCGGCAGCGCCGCGCCGATGGCGATGAACACGCTGCCGCACGCCTGGTTGAAGCGCCGCCCGACGCGGCGCAGCCACGGCGTCAGGCGGTGCGCCGCGCCGGCGATGACGGTATCGGTGACGATCTCGCTTGCCACGAACGTGCCCGCCATCACGGCGAACCGCAGCAGCAGGCTGCGCGCCGGGTCGACGAACTGCGGCAGGAACGCGGCGAAGAAGAGGATGCCCTTCGGATTGGTCAGCGCCGACAGCAGCCCCTGCTGGAACAGCCACCCGCCCGAGCGCGGCACCCGGGACGCGGCCGGCGCGACGCCGATCGGCGGCGAGCGCCACACCTGGATGCCCAGCCACACCAGGTAGGCGCCGCCGACCCACTTGAGCACCGTCAGCCACACCAGCGAGCTGGCCAGCAGCGCGCCGATGCCGAACATCGACAGAGCGATCACGGCGACGAAGCCGCACGTGCCGCCGAAGATCGTGAACAGCGTGCGCCGCTGCCCGTGCAGCGCGCCGTGCGTCAGCGCGAGCAGGCCGTTGGACCCCGGCAACAGCGACAGGCCGATGGCGGCCAGCAGGTAGACGAGCCAGGTGCCAAGTTCCATCGTCGTGGATGCTGCGGGCTCCCGCGCGGCGGGTCAAGGCCCTCGCGGCGCCGTCACGGTCGCTCGCGCACGAAGCGCTGCTCCTCGACGACGCGCCCCCAGCGGTGGCCCGCGCTCTGCTGCTCGAGCGCGAAGCCGTGCGTCTCGTACAGGTGACGCGCGGCGTGCAGGCCCTCGAACGTCCACAGGAACACGCGGCGGTAGCCGCAGGCGTCGGCAAAGGCCAGCGCCGCGCGCAGCAGCGCGCGCCCGGTGCCCTGGCCGCGCACCGCGTCGTCGACGATGAACCAGCGCAGGTGCGCGCCATCGGTGTCGGCGTGGGCGCCGTCGATCACGATCGAGCCTTCGATGCGCTCGTCCTGCCTGGCCAGCCACAGCCCGTCGCGTCCGGGCCGGTACGCCAGGCAGAACCCGGCCAGCTCGCGCGCCACCTTGGCCTCGAAGTCCACGCCGAAGCCGCTCGCCTGCGCGTAGTGGCGCGCGTGCAGCTCGGTGATGCGCCCGATGCAGCCCGGGGCGTAGCCTTCGGTGACGGCGGTCGTGGGCATCGGGGGCGCTCGCCGCGACCGCCCCGCTAGGCGAACTGCGCCCCGTGGTCGCGCAGCAGCGCACGCAGGACCGAGCGGTGGCAGTGGTCTTCGTGTTCGCAGTAGCAGCCGACCGAGAAGTTCGCGTGCCGCGACAACGCGGCCAGCAGCTCGATGGTGCGCGCCGCGTCGGGGGCGGCCATCTCGGCGCGGTACCGGCGCACGAACGCGGCCCACTGCGCCGGTGTCTGCGCCGCCTGGCCGAGCTTCATCGTCTCGACGCTGGGCGCCAGGCTGGGGAACCACACGTCGTACCAGTCCTGCGACGCGAACTCGCTCCTGGGCACGCCGCGTGGCGGGCGGCGCACGGTGCCGATGCGCGTGCCTTCGTCGGGCGCGCGCGGGGTGCCGAGGCGGATCACGCGAACGGCCATGCCATCTCCGACGTGGTCAACGCGAGCGGACAGCGCCGCGTTGCAGCAGGCGTTGCGCCACCCACAGGTTGAGCACCCAGCACAGCCACGCCACCGCCGGGTACGCCAGAGCGAACGGCACGCCGGCCACCACGGCGGCGGGCAGCCACAGCCGCAGCGTGACGGCGGCCAGCGACAGCGCGAAGTTGCGCACCATCCAGCGCCGGTGCGCGACCACGTCGCCGGCGCGGATCGCCGCGTAGGCGCGCCCGCCCGTGTACAGCCACGCCAGCGCCAGGCCGCCGAAGCCCAGCTGCGAGACGATGCCGCCGTAGGCGTGCAGCGCCAGGTACAGCCCGGCCGCGCCGCCCGCGGCGACACCCACGCCCAGGTACAGCCGCCCCGCCCACCGGTGCCAGGCCGGGTGGCGCGCACGCCAGCGCGGCATGAACTGCAGAGGGCCGAGGATCAACGCGACCGCCGACGCGAACACGTGCACGTAGGCGCCGCCCGGGTGGGCGACGAACGAGGCGCGCATGTCGGGGTGGACCGCGGCGCCCAGCGGCCAGCCGCCGTAGGCGACGAAGGCGTAGCCCGCGACACCCAGCGACAGCAGCGTCAGCGTGGCGAAGGCGGCGCGGTCCATGCGTGCTCACGGCCGGGCGTCGAGCACGAGCTGCGTCTGCGACACGACGGCACACGTCTTGCCCTGCGCGTTGGTGACGGTGGTCTGCCACACCATCGTCGTGCGCCCGCGGTGCAGCGCCACGCACTCGCCGCGCACCACGGTGCCGACCTGCGCGGCGGCGATGAACTTGGTGCTCGAGTCGGTCGTGGTCGTCGTCCTGCCCGGCGGCAGGTTGACCACCGTGCCCACCGCGCCCAGCGTGTCGGCGAAGGCCATGAGCGCGCCGCCATGGACGACGCCGCCGGTGGTGCACAGGTCGGGTCGCACGTCCATCTCGCCGATCACGCGCGCGGGCGTCACCTCGACGAGCCGCACGCCCATCAGGCCGGGCAGCAGCGGCTCGAGC
>JBBION010000322.1:0-3729 GCA_037443345.1 Rubrivivax sp.
GGCGCTGACGGGTTGCCGCACGCTGGCCGACGCGGGGCCGGCGCTGATCGCGCCGCGGCAGTGACCGCCTGAGCGCGAGCTGCTGCCGCGTCAACCGGCCGCGCGCGGGCGCACCCGCGCGGCGGCCTGCTTCGCGACGCGCCGCGCCGTCTCGACGTCGTCGGCGCGCGCCAGCGCGACACCCATGCGCCGCCTGACGAAGCTCTCGGGCTTGCCGAACAGGCGCAGGTCGACGCCGGGCAGCGCGAGCGCCTCGTCGACGCCGTCGAACACGATGCCCTTCGCGTCGACGCCGCCGTAGATCACGGCGCTCGCGCCGGGGCTCTTCAGCGCGGTGTCGACCGGCAGGCCGAGGATCGCGCGCGCGTGCAGTTCGAATTCGCTTTGCCACTGCGTCGTCATCGTCACCATGCCGGTGTCGTGCGGGCGCGGGCTGACCTCGCTGAACCACACCTGCTCGCCCTTGACGAACAGCTCGACACCGAACAGGCCCAGCCCGGAGGGCTGTCCGTCGAGCCCCACGCCGAGGTCGTCGGTGATCGCCTTCGCGATCTCGCGCGCACGCGCCAGTGCCGCCGGGTGCATCGGGTGCGGCTGCCAGCTCTCGACGTAGTCGCCGGCGACCTGCACGTGGCCGATCGGCTCGCAGAAATGCGTCTGCACGCGGCCGCCGGGGCCGAGGGCGCGCACCGTCAGCTGCGTGATCTCGTAGTCGAAGTCGATGAAGCCCTCGACGATCACGCGGCCGTGGGCCACGCGCCCGCCGGCCATCGCGTAGTCCCACGCCTTCTCGACGTCGTCGGGGCCGTCGACCTTGCTCTGGCCCTTGCCGCTGCTGCTCATCACCGGCTTGACGATGCACGGGTAGCCCACCCCAGGTCGCCCATCCGCGCCATCGATCGCCGCGCGCAGCTCGGCCAGCGAGTCGCAGAAGCGGTACGGGCTGGTCGGCAGCTTCAGCGTCTCGGCGGCGAGCCGCCGGATGCCCTCGCGGTCCATCGTCAGCCGCGCGGCGCGCGCCGTCGGGATCACGCGCACCTGGCCTTCGGCCTCGAGGGCCTGCAGCACCGGCGTGGCGATCGCCTCGATCTCGGGCACGACGAGCATCGGGCGCTCGGCCTCGATCAGCGCGCGCAGCGCCGCCGGGTCGCTCATCGCGAGCGTGCGCGCGTGGTGCGCGACCTGCTGGCCGGGCGCGTGCTCGTAGCGGTCCACGGCGATCGTCTCGACGCCCAGGCGCTGCAGCGCGATCAGCACCTCCTTGCCGAGCTCGCCGGCGCCGAGCAGCATCACGCGGGTGGCGGCAGGCGACAGCGGGGTGCCGAGGGTCGTCATGGCGGTCGGGCGCGAGGCGCGGGGGTGGCGGGTGTGGCCGATGGTAGCCGCCGCGGCCGCTCAAGCCGCACGCGCCGGCAGCCGATAACCCGAACAGCCGACGATGCCCCGATGAGCGACACCGCCCTGCCGCCGATGCTCGAGCGCCCGCTGCGCGACCTGGACGCGTGGACGGCGTGGCTGCGCGCGGCGCCGATCCCGGTGCTGGCCTACACGGCGTCGTCGGTCGACGAACTCGTCGACCACGAGGACGCCGTCGACGCGAGGCTGCTCGCCGAGACGCTGGGCGACGACCCGCTGGCGACGCTGCGGCTGCTGGTGCACGTCGCCGCGCTGCGCCGCGGGCGCGACCTGGGCCAGGCCGAGACGGTGACCGCGGCGCTCGTGCTGCTCGGCATCGCGCCGTTCTTCCGCGCCTTCGCCGGGCTGCCGACCGTCGAGCAGCGTCTGGCCGACCACCCGCAGGCGCTCGAAGGCTTCCAACGCGTGCTGCGCCGCTCGCAGCGCGCCGCGACGTTCGCGCTCGGCTTCGCGGTGCACCGCGCCGACCCCGACGCGCCGGTGATCCACGAGGCGGCGCAGCTGCACGACTTCGCCGAGATGCTGCTGTGGTGCCACGCGCCGACGCTGATGCTCGAGATCGCGCGCCGCCAGGCCGCCGCGCCGACGCTGCGCTCGGCGGTGGCGCAGCGCGACGTGCTCGGCGTCGAACTCGCCGACCTGCAGCACGCGCTGATGGTCGCATGGCGGCTGCCGCCGCTGCTCGTGAAGCTCGACGACGACCGCCACGCCGACACGCCGCCGGTGCGCTGCGTGCTGCTCGCGCAGCGCCTGGCGCGCCACACCGCGCGCGGCTGGGACGACCCGGCGCTGCCCGACGACTTGAGCGACATCGCGCAGCTGCTGCAGCTCGGCCCCGAACCGACGAAGCGGCTGGTGCTCAGCCTGGACGCGTAGGGCCCGCGCCGGCGCGGCGGCTCAGACCAGCGTCAGCACCCCCTGCACGCCGAGCACGACGAGCAGGTAGCGAAAGCCCTTGCCGAGCGCGATCCAGAACACGCTGCGCGGCAGGCTCAGGCGCAGCCAGCCCGCCGCGAGCACGAGCGCGTCGCCGGCCAGCGGCACGAACGACAGGAACAGCGCCGGCGGCCCGAGGCGCTGCAGCCGCTGCATCTGGCGCTCGTCGAGCTTCCACTGCACGCGCTGGAAGCGCTCGTAGCCCTGGCGCGCCGCGTAGCCCATGCCGAAGGTCAGCAGCGCGCCGACGAGGTTGCCGGCCAGCGCGACCGCGAACGCGGGCCACGCGAGCGCGGGGTACGCGGTGATCAGCCCGATCATCACGACCTCGCTCGAGCCCGGCAGGATCGTCGCCGACAGGAACGCCGAGAAAAACAGGCCCCACAGGCCGGCCTCGGCGCTGAGCCACGACTGGACCCAGGCCGCGAACTGCGTGATCGACTCGAGCATGGGCGCGCATTGTCGCCGCGTGCCCCACCCCGCGCCGCGGCTACACCGGCACCGCGCTCGCGCTCTTGATGCGGTCGAGCACGAAGCTCGTCTTGACGTCCTGCACCGCGGGGTGCTTGAGCAGCGTGTCCATGATGAAGCGCGAGTAGTGCTGCATGTCGGCGACGACGACGGTCAGCAGGTAGTCCATCTCGCCGGTCAGCGCGACGCACTCGACCACCTCCGGCCACGCCTGCACGCCGGCGCGAAACGCCTCCATCGGCGAGCGCGTGTGGCCCTCGGTGTGCTTCTCGAGGCGCACGTTGATGACCGCCGTCAGCCCCAGCCCGACGCGCTCGGGCGGCACGACGGCGACGTAGCGCGCGATCACGCCCGCCTCCTCGAGCCGCTTGACCCGGCGCAGCGCCGCCGACGGCGACAGGCCGACCTGCCCGGCGAGCTCGTCGTAGGTCATGCGGCCGTCGTGCTGCAGCGCACGAAGAATGCGCCGATCGATCGCATCGAGCTCGACGACGGTGTTCACGACACAGATTCTGCAGGATTCCTGAACGCCGCGGCGCATTCGCGACCGAACTTGCAGGAAACCTGCGCCCGCGCGACCCTACAGTGCGGCCTTCGACCTGACCTGCGTCAAGCCGGCAGCCCGACCCCCCTGTTGCCACCCCCTCGCGAGGAGCGCGCCATGAGCACCTTCACCCCCTGGGACAACCCGATGGGCACCGACGGCTTCGAGTTCATCGAGTACGCCGCGCCGGACCCGAAGGCGATGGGCGCGCTGTTCGAGCGCATGGGCTTCGTCGCGATCGCGAGGCACCGGCACAAGAACGTGCTGCTGTACCGCCAGGGCGAAGTCAACTTCGTCGTCAACGCCGAGCCCGACAGCTTCGCGCAGCGCTTCGCGCGCCTGCACGGGCCGAGCATCTGCGC
>JBBION010000323.1:0-3729 GCA_037443345.1 Rubrivivax sp.
GGGGTCGAACTCGATCACGCGGCCCGCGAGGCGCAGCGCCTTCTGCCGCAGGTCCGACGGCGCGTCGGGGTGGTTCTCGAGCACGAGCATCACGTCGCGCGCCTCGAGCACGGGACCCACGCCGCGGCCGATCGGCTGGCGTCCGTCGGTGATCACGGCATCGAGCTGCAGGCCCAGGCGCACCGCGACGTACTCGAACAGCTTCTTCAGACGCTGCGCCTCGGCCATCGAGCGCACCTTCGCGCTCGGGCCGAGCGGGATGTCGAGCACCAGGTGCGTCGAGCCGGCGGCGATCTTCTTGCTCAGGATCGACGCCACCATCTGCCCCGGCGAGTCGATCGCGAGCGGCCGCTCGACCGAGATCAGGATGTCGTCGGCCGGGCTCAGCTCGGCGGTGCCGCCCCAGGCCAGACAGCCGCGCGTCTCGCGCACGATGGCCACCAGACGCTCGAACGGCAGCGCCACCTCGGCAAGCACGTCCATCGTGTCGGCAGTGCCGGCCGGCGACGTGATCGCGCGCGACGACGTCTTCGGGCACAGCATGCCGTGCGCCGCGACGATGGGCACGACGAGCATCGACGTGCGGTTTCCCGGAATGCCGCCGATGCAGTGTTTGTCGACGACCGGTCCGCCGCCGACCTCGCGGTGCCAGTCCAGCCGCCGGCCGGCGGCGATCATCGCCTCGGTCAGGTGCAGCACCTCGTCGCGGTCGAGCTCGAACTGGTTCGTCGCGACGACGAAGGCGGCCAGCTCGACCTTCGAATAGCGCGCCTGCGCGATGTCGCCGATGATCGCGTGCAGGTCCTCGCGCGCGAGGCGCTCGCCGTTGATCTTGCGGTGCAGCGCGGCGATCGAGCGTGGCGGCTCGGCG
Organism: Rubrivivax sp.; assembly: GCA_037443345.1. Classification (GTDB taxonomy): domain Bacteria; phylum Pseudomonadota; class Gammaproteobacteria; order Burkholderiales; family Burkholderiaceae_C; genus Calidifontimicrobium. The sequence goes on from JBBION010000323.1 coordinate 872, forward strand.
TGCGCGATCGACGCCTCGTGGCCGTCGGCCACGCCGATGCGCGCGAACGCCTCTTCGCTCAAGCCGAGCTCGCACACGTCGACGATGCGCGCGTCGTCGACGACGTTGAGCACGGCGAGGATGCCGCGGCCGTCGGCCTGCACCTGCACCTTCGACAGCGCCTGGAATCCGGCGGCGCGCACGACCGGACAGTCGCGGTGCAGGTAGGCGACGTTCTCGCGGAACGTGTCGATGCCGACGCGGCGCAGTCGCAGGGTGGCGGTGGTCATCGGGGCGTGTCGCGCGCGGCGGCGCTCGAATGCGGATCGGTGCGGCTCAGGTGCGGCTGAGGTGGGGCTCGAGGGCCTCGGCGATCGACTGTCGCACAAGTTCGGCCAGCGCCCGGCGGTCGGCGTGCGCGCTGCCGGTGGCGCCCAGCACGCGCACGTGCACCGTCAGCCCGTCACCGCACGCGAGCCGCCACAGGCTTTGCGCGAGCGTCGTGTCACCGGTGAACTCGGCCGCCGGGCTGACGGCGTGCGTCGCGTCGGCGTAGCGCAGCGCCACCGGCTGCACCGGCGTCGCGGTCGCGATCGCCGCCTGCAGCAGGTTGGCGTGGAACGGCAGCAGGCCGTGGCCGTCGCTCGTCGTGCCCTCGGGGAACACGGCCACCGTCTGCCCGGCGGCCAGCGCCTGCGCCATCTGATGCACGACGCGCAGCGCGTCGCGGCGCTTCTCGCGCTCGAGGTACAGCGTGCCGGCGGCGTCGACGAGGCGGTTGACCAGCGGCCAGTGGCGCACGTCGGCCTTCGAGACGAAGCGCGCCTGCGGGCACACGGCGTGGATCGCCATGATGTCGAGCCACGAGACGTGGTTGGCGACGACCAGCTTGGCCGCCGGGCGGAACGTGCCCTGCACGTCCAGGCGCAGCCCGAGGGCGCGCAGCATGCCCGCCGCCCACCACGCGATGCGCGCGTGGCGCCCGGCGTCGTCGAGCGACGGAAAGCGCCACAGCACCACGGCGAGCCCGTGCAGCCCGTGCACGACGGCGCGCGCCAGGCGCCACGCGCCGCGCAGGCGACGCACGAACGTCATCCGGCGCGCACCGCGCGACGCCGCGTCGCGCGCGTCATCGCACGAGCGCGGCGTGCGCCTTCGCCTCGAACGCCACGGTGCCGGCCACCAGCGTCGCGACGACGACGCCGGTCAGCGCGGCCCCGGTCGACGCGAACGCGAACGGCGTGTGCTTGCCCTGGCTCGCCAGCGCGTCGGGCGTCACGGCCCAGGTCGCCTCGGGGTCGAACACGCAGACGTCGGCGACGCCGCCTTCGACGAGCCGGCCCGCGCTCGACGCCAGCGAGCCGAGCGCGTCGCCGAGCACGCCCACCGGACGGTTCGTCACGCGCGCGAGCGTGTCGGCCAGCGGCAGCCCCGATTCGGCGCCCCACTTGAGCGCCAGTCCGAGCAGCAGCTCGAGGCCGGTGGCACCGGGCTCGGCCTCGCCGAACGGCAGCGTCTTCAGGTCGCCCTCGACGGGCGTGTGGTCCGACACCAGCGCGTCGAGCGTGCCGTCGGCCAGGCCGGCGCGCAGCGCGTCGCGGTCGGCCTGCTGGCGCAGCGGCGGCACGAGGCGCATCGCCGGGTCGAAGAAGCCGATGTCGACGTCGGTCAGGTGCAGCGAGTTGATGCTGACGTCGGCCGTCACCGGCAGTCCCTCGGCCTTGGCCGCGCGCACGAGGGCGACGCCGGCCGCGCTCGACAGCCGGCACAGGTGCACGCGGCAGCCCGTGGCACGCACCAGCTCGAACGTCGTGTGCAGCGCGATCGTCTCGGCAGCCACCGGCACGCCCGACAGGCCCAGCCGGGTGGCGACCGCGCCGCTGGCGGCCACGCCCTTGCCGAGCCAAGGGTCCTGCGGGCGCAGCCACACCGTGTAGCCGAAGGTGGCCGCGTACTGCAGCGCGCGCAGCAGCACCTGCGTGTCGCGCACCGCGACGTCGGCCTGCGAGAAGCCGACGCAGCCCGACTCGGTGAGCTCGGCCATCTCGGTCAGCACCTCGCCGGCCAGGCCACGCGTCAGCGCGCCGAGCGGGAACAGCCGGCACAGGCTGAGCTTGCGCGCGCGGAACTTGAGCATGTCCACCAGGCCCGGCTCGTCGAGCGGCGGGTCCGTGTCGGGCGGGCACACGAGGCTCGTGACGCCGCCGGCGGCGGCGGCGTTGAGCTCGCTCTCGAGCATGCCCTCGTGCTCGTGGCCCGGCTCGCGCAGCCGTGCGGCGAGGTCGACGAGCCCCGGCGCGACGACGAGGCCGGTGGCGTCGATCACGCGCTGCGGCTCGAAGTCGTTCGGCACGCCGCCGATCGCCGTGATGCGCCCGGCGGCGATCGCGACGTCGGCGATCTCGTCGCGACCCGACGCCGGGTCGACGACGCGGCCGTTGCGGATCAGGATCTTCATGTCATCGACTCCGGCGTGCGACGCAAGACACCGCGCGTACCGTGGTGCGGATTCCAGCGGCCGCCGCGGATCCGGCTTCGCCGGTCCGCTGGTGGCGCCCCCTCGAGGGGGAGGCGCCGAAGGCGCTTCGGGGGTGGATCACGCTTCATTCCCCGCGATGATCGACATCACCGCCATGCGCACCGCGATGCCGAACGTGACCTGCGGCAGGATCACGCTGTGGCTGCCGTCGGCCACCGACGAGTCGATCTCCACGCCGCGGTTGATCGGCCCCGGGTGCATCACGATGCAGTCGGACTTGGCGAGCGCGAGCTTGTCGGGCGTCAGGCCGTAGTGCTTGAAGAACTCGCCGGCGCTGGGCAGCATCGCGCCGCTCATGCGCTCGTTCTGCAGCCGCAGCATGATGATCACGTCGGCGTCG
>JBBION010000324.1:0-3719 GCA_037443345.1 Rubrivivax sp.
CCCCGACGCCGCCGCGGTCGCCTGCGCCGACCGGCCCTGCCCCTCGTTGTGCGCCGCCTTCACGCGCAGCACGCCCCCGGCGTTCACGCTGGCCACCCCGATCTCCGAGGTGACGGTGGAAGACAGCGTCGCATCGGACAACGATGCGCCGATGCCGCCGAACAGGCTGAGGTTCGGGAAGTCGTCCTTGTCGACGGTCTCCACCCCGCCCGTGTCGGCGGTGGCGCCGGCGTTCGCGTCGGTTTCGACCGTGATGTCGCCGCTGGCCGTCACCGTGCCCGACCCGATCCGCGCCGTGACGCCGGTGCTCACCGTGGCGGTCGCCGAATTGTCGCTGCCGCCGAACACGCCGCCAGTGGTGGCGACGGTCTTCACGTCGCTCTGGAGGTCGGTGTCGCTGCGCACGACCACGGCCTGCCCACCGCCGAGTTGCGTGCCCGCGAACTCGGCCGTCACCGAGCCGCCAATGGTGCCGCTGGCCACGCTGGCGCCGAATGCCAGTGCACCGATGCCGAGCGAGCCGGCGTCCGCATCGACGCGCGCGCCGTTCGCCGCGCTGATCTCGGCCGTGCCGCCGGCCAGCACTCGCGCACCGCCCTCGGCCGCGGCGCGCACGACGGCGTCGTGGGTCGCGGTCGACGACGAGACGGCCGCGCCGACGAAGGCACCGCCCGAGCCCGCCGTGGTGTACACCTCGAGGACCTGGCCGCCACCTTCGTTGTGCACCGCGCGCAGGCGCGCCATTCCGCCCGTCGACTGCAACTTGGAGTTGCCGCGCGCCGCCGCCGTGACGTTCGGCGCGACGTTGGCGCTGCCGATCGACGCGGCGACCGCGCCGCCGAAGCCCACCGCGACACCGAGAACGCCGACATCGGCGTCCATCACGCTGACGGCATCGACGACCGCGTTGCCGCTGGTCGTCACCTGCGCGCCCGCGCCGAGCTCGGCCCGGACCGCGGTCGTGATGTCCGCGGTGCCGATGTTGGCGGTGCCGGCACCGATGCCGGCGGCCAGGGCCGTGGTGTCGACTTCTGCGTACTCGTTCGCATCGGCACGCACGTTGAGCGAACCGACGCTGGCGTCGACGTTGACGTCCTGGCCGATGCGCGCATTGGCGCCCACCGAGGCGCTGACCTGGCCGCCGATGTCGACGATGCCGACCGAGGCCCCCACGGCCACGGCGCCGACGGTGACGCCGACGTGCTCGTTCGTCACCCGGCGGTCGGTCTCGGCCCGCACGCTGACGCTGCCCGCGCGGTCGATGACCGCGCTCTCGCCGATCTTGGCCAGCACGACGCTCGAGTCGGTCAGCACGACGACCGACGCGCCGAGCGCCACCGCACCGCCGTTGCCGGCGATGCTGAGGAAGTTCATCTCCGAGTCGAGGTGCGCGTAGACGTCGATCGCGCCGTTGGCCAGCATCGTGCCCGCGGCCACCGCCTCGACCTTCTCCTGGATGCCGACGATGCCCACCGCGCCGCCGGCGCCGACGATGCCGACGGCGAGCTGGCCCATGAACATGTCGATCTCGACGTCGGCGCGCGCGTTGACCGTGATGCCGCCGCCGGTGACGACCTGGGTGCCGCCTTCGATGATCGCCTGCGTGCCGGCCAGCTGCGCCGGCGCACCGACCTTGCCGGCGATGCCGACCTGGCTGGGCATGTCGCCCTGCCCGAGGCGCGCATTGGCGCCGCTGGCGGCGGCCGACGCCTCGCTGCGGCTGCGGTTGCTGGGGTCGTTGGCGTTGCCGCCGCCGCCGTAACCGCTCCACAGGCCGCGGCTGCCGGCCAATGCCTTCTCGGACTGGTCGCCCGCGTCTTCGTCGGCCGACAGTCCGCTCGCCGTCTCGCCGGGCTTCTCGCTCTGCGACAGCGCGCCACCGCTGCCATCGGCGTCGTAGCCCGAGATCGTGTCGGTGCCGATCGACCACACCGACACCGCGCCGCTGATGCCCACCAGGCCGGCCCCCGCCGCGGCGGTGTAGCCGTCGAGTTCCTTGATCGCCAGCGCGTTGACCTCCACGTCGCCGCCGGCCCGCACCTGGGCGCCGCTGCGCACGAACGCGCCGACGTCGTTGCGCACGACGCCGACGTCCACCGCCGCGCCCACGCCCACGGCGCCGCCGGCGATGCCGCCGACCACCGAGGTCAGGCGCGTCTCGTTGCCGGCGTTCACCGTCACGTCCTGGGCCACGGTGCCCAGCGTGTTCTGGTTGATGCGGGCGTTGCCGATCTCGGCCACGGTGTCGGAGTCGACGACGACCACGCCCACCGCCCCGCCCACGCCGACGAAGCCGGCACCTCCGGCGACGACCACGTGCAGCACCTCCTCGCGCGAAGTCGCCTGCACGACGATGCCGGTGGACGTCGCGCGCGCGAAGCCGTCGGCGGCGTCGCCGCCGGCGTAATCGCCCGTCATCGTGTTGCCGAGCCCGCCGCCGCCGCCCAGTGCGTCGACCTGGGCTCCGTCGCCGATGCTCGCCGAGGTCTCCTTGCCGATCACCAGAACGCCGACCGCGGCGCCGACGCCGACGAAACCGCCAGCCACCGCGCCGTCGACGGTGACGGTCTCGGTGCGGTCGTCCGCGCGCACGGCCACTGAATCGCCCGCCGAGACGATCGCGTTGCTCCCGATGCGGGCCTTCGTGGTGTTGTCGATCGTGATCACACCCACCGTGCCGCCGACGCCGACGAAGCCGCCGGCCACGCCGGCATTGACGAGCACCACGTCCTGCGCCGAGCGCGCGTCGACGGTCACGTCGTTCTCGGCCCGCACGCGCGCGCCGTTGTCGATGAAGGCCTCGGTCGTCGCGTTCAGCACCGTCACGTCCAGGCCGGCACCGACGCCGACCGTGCCGCCGCCCGCACCGACGACGATGCCGACATGCTCGAAGTCGTTGCCGGCGCCGATGCGCACCGACTGGCTGTCCGAAGCGCCCGTGTTCGGGTCGTTGACGCGCGCGTTGTTGTCGACGTAGGCGCGGGTGGTGGTGTTGATGACGGTGACCGCACCGCTGACGCCGATGCCGGCGCCACCGCCGCCGCCGGCGGAAACGGAGTACGACGCCACGTCGTCGCGGTTGGTCGCCGAGATGGCGATGCCACGCACCGTGGTACTGGCCAGCTGGGTGGTGCGCTCGACCTCGGCACGGCCCTTGGCCTGGTTCGTGCTGTCGTGGCCGCCGGCCGTGCCGCCGCCGACCTTGGGCGCGCCGACGTTGGCCGATGCGCCCACCGATGCCGCGTTGCCGTTCACGGTGGCCTGGCTGCTGGCGTCGGCGTGCACCGTCGGCGCGCTGCTGGCGGCCGCCGTCACCGACTCGATGACGCCGAGCGCCGAGGTGACACCCGCGCCCAGGCCCTTGGCATCGACCTCGGCGCCGGCGCCGATGAAGGCCTCGGTGCGCTTGTTGAGCACCGACACGCTGGCTGCCAGGCCGATGCCCGCGGCACCGCCGATGCCGGCCGCCGCCGAGAGCTTGTCGATCTCGGTGGCGTCGTCGGCGGTGATCTCGATGCTGCCGCTGACGCTGACATTGCCGGCGCCCGACGAACCGGGGCCAGCCTGCGGGTCGTCGCCGAGGGCGAGCGCCGTCGCCAGGTGGATGGCGTCCAGCGTCCGCAACACCCCGGGCTCGAGCAGGCCGGCCGTGTCGAGGATGCGGTCATCGACCGCGACGAGGTCGACGCGGCGCAGGCCCTCGCGCACGACCGCGAGGG